>CAIOMK010000025.1 GCA_903859375.1 Candidatus Moraniibacteriota bacterium | reverse complement strand
TCTGTGCGCTTGGCAGGAACCTCCTTCGCCTCTCGGCGCGCCGTCGCGCTCCTCGGGCTAGGCACCACCTCACGGCTTTGTCTGGTGACAAAGCTCGTTCCGGCGTCCGATTCCTGGCATAGAGCCCGTCAAAATCCCACCGCTTACTATTGTCGGAAAGGATCGCTTGCCGGTTGAAAACCGAAAAATTCGGCTGCAAATCCCTCAAGTCTCATCGGGTTACGATAGTAACCCTCATTCAACTTTCAAGCTTTTCGCTCGAATTTTTCAATTTTCATCTCGACATGGGATTGTTGCCGGGCTCTCGCAAAACCGTTCACTCACTCTTCGCGCACTAAAAAACTCCCCAAGAGGGGAGTTTTGTCTGTGCGCTTGGCAGGAACCTCCTTCGCCTCTCGGCGCGCCGTCGCGCTCCTCGGGCTAGGCACCACCTCACGGCTTTGTCTGGTGACAAAGCTCGTTCCGGCGTCCGATTCCTGGCGCAAACAAAATCGTTTGTTTGCTCCTCGCGCACTAAAAAACTCCCCAAGAGGGGAGTTTTGTCTGTGCGCTTGGCAGGAATCGGACCTGCGACCTTTTGGACCGCAACCAAACGCTCTATCCACTGAGCTACAAGCGCGACACAAGAATCTGTCACTCTAAAACAAAAACAACCGTCCAGAGTGGTCCGGACTCTTTTAAATATGCAGTATTCTTTCGAGAATGTCAATGACAGTCGGCTCGTATTCCACTTCGGGGACATATTTCAGGAGTACCTTTCTCATGATGGTGGCGTCATTCCCTTCCAGGGGGATATGCAATCGTGGCGTGAGGATGCCTGCCGTGTCGAGGATGAGATGTTTCGGGAACTGAGGATGACCTTCGATAATCCAAAACGAAGTGAGACCCGGGTAATCATAGAATTCTTTGCCGATGGAAATGCCTTTATCGGTCACCTTGTATTCCGTGGGTTCGCCGGGTCGGCTGAAAAGGAGGTATCCGGTCATACCGATTAGGATGAACGTGATGGACATTATCGGACTGTCGGTATAGATGGAATAGGCGACGATCGCGATCAGCGCAAAAACGGCTCCAATCATGAGATTTTTCGATTCAAGAAAGGGCGAATCGTGCGCTTCGGACTCCCAGTGGGCGAGCAGTTTTCCTGTACGGTACGGATTCGATGTGGGATGGTTGAACTGTTTCTTCGGCCGGGGATCTTCGATGGATTCCCGTGAAGAAGCGAGGAACGGTGATGGATCTTCTTTCGTCGGGCGCGTCGTGTCGTTCATATCGGTACCCATAAGCGATGAGGAAGAATTATTGGTTTCAGTATACCACGTCATTTTGGTGTCTTCACAGCAGCGATTGTTTCTGCTAGCCTGTGAGAGATGGGGAAATCAGCCGAAGAGATGCCTGTTGGCTGAAAGGCACCTGAAACAGCGGAAAAGATTTTTCAGATAAGCGGAGGAGTGGCCGAGAAGGTTGTTGTTTGAAACGAATCTTTTTGGAGCGGAGGAGTGGCCGAGTGGTTGAAGGCAACAGTCTTGAAAACTGTCATACCTGCAAGGGTATCGTGAGTTCGAATCTCACCTCCTCCGCCCCGAAAAGATTCTGAAGTCGGTCTTGCCCGCTCGTCCTTGCGAGCGGGTCCGCTCACCCCGCCCTGCGGGGATGTAGCGGAAAAACTGTCATACCTGCAAGGGTATCGTGAGTTTTTACCCCGCGCATGCGGGGCGAATCTCACTGTTTTCGCATATATAAAAGACTTGTGGAACATGGTCGCGCGGCAATGATGTCGGAGTGGTTTTTGACGTATCACGGGACCTTTACACTGCCGTCATGTTGCGCTAGGGTGAGTGAGTCGGCACGAATCGTTCGTTTAACAAAAACAGAGGCAGTCACATGAGAATCGGAGTCGATTTCAATAAGGTTATTCTCGCGCCGAACCTATCGCTTGAGGCGGAGATTCTGTATTGTTCATTTCCCGATGTGAAGACTCGTCCACAAAAATGTACCTGGAAAGAATTTCAACGACAAGACATCCCGAGAGACAGGTTTGAAGAGCTTCGTGACATGATTTACCTGCCGGCGTACCGGTATCGATTGTCTCCGGTCAAAGGGGCTTTCGATACGCTTCGTCGTTTCGTCGAATCAGGGCATGATGTGCTGGTCGTGACGTCGCGGGTCGGCAGGTCGTGTGAACTTTCGAAAGAGTGGTTTCACGAGATGAGCGGCCTGGCTATCATTCCTTTCATCGGTGTCGGAACGGATGAGAACGGTGTCAAGAAAAGCAAGGGGGACGTTCTTCGGAAGTACGATATCCATGTCTATATCGACAACAGCGACAAGAAACGCCGGCAGATTCTTCGTGAAAGGGCCCAATTCAAGAAGCTCCCGAAGTTGCTCCACTTTCGACTGTTCGGTAGGGAAGAAGAATGGTCTCCGCCCTATACGGTTCCGGCTTTTTCCTGGCTGGATATCCGCCAGAGGACGGATGCTATCGTGACCATGTAATCTGACAGGTTCAGGAAACCGCCCAAGGAGGAATACCTCTTGAGGCGGTTTGTTTTTTATTTCGCATTCACGGGTTCGGCTCATCTGGCGACGACGATGCCAAAGACTTTTTTCACCCCGGCTTTTTTGAGTGTCTTGGCACATTCCTCGAGTGTCGCTCCGGTCGTGGCGACATCGTCTATGAGCCAGACGGTCTTATTTTTCAAACTTTTTTTGACAAACGGGTTTTTTGATCGGATTGAGAAGGCATTTTTCAGATTCGCTTTCCGCTCTTTTGCGCCGTGACTTTTCGCCTGCGGGAGTGTGAAGCGGGTACGGACAAGGATGTTGTCGCGGACGACAAGGGGGAGCTCCGGCATGAACGAGGAAGCGAATGCCTTGGCGAGGAGGGATGACTGATTGAATCCGCGATAGCGATTGCGCCAGGTATGAAGCGGGACGGGGACAAGGAAATCGGGAATCGGCAGATCGGTCTTGGATGCGGTTTCGGCGAGTAACGCGCCCAACGGGGTGGCGAGTTCGCGGACGTATTCGTATTTGAAGATATGGATCGATTGTGCGATGACCGATGCTTCCCGAAAGCTCACGGCAGCGAAAATACCGTCGAGTGAATGCTTCGGTGCGCATGAAAAACAGGTCTGTCCGAAAGGCGTCAGTACGGATGTGCAGAACGGGCAGGTGTGTTCCCGCTTTCTCGGCGCGGCGTCGAGACACGAGTCACAGAGATAGGCGCCTTTTTTTCGACAATCGATACAAACGCGCGGAAAGAGGAGGTCGGCGAGAAATTCACCGGTTCGGAGAAATGCCGTCCTGATTGACGAATGCATGTCCATCTTTGTGAACGTTGCCTTCCTGATGATTATTTCCCCGCTTTTTTCACGGGGATTCCGGATTCCTTGCACACGATCATATCGTCGGAAACATGCAGCTCGAGACGTCGTTTCTTTCCCGTCCCGGAGAGGAGCACGGATGCTATCGGTTTCTCGACGAGCTCCTCTATGTTTCTGCGGACCAGGCGTGCGCCGTGTTCCGGGACGAGGCTTTTCTTCGTAAGGAAGGCGATGACGGATGTGGGAACGGCGACCGTGACGCCTCGTTTGGAAAGACGTTTCCTGAGGGCGTTCAGTTCGAGCCTGACGATCTTCATGATGGCGTCCTGTCCGAGCGCGTCGAAGACGACCGTCCTGTCGATACGGGCGAGCAGTTCGGGACGGAACGTTTTCTTGAGTTCGTCGAGCGCCGTGTTTTTTGCCGTTTCGGTATGGATGACGGCATCATTCCCGTTTCCTTTGTTGAAACCGATCTGATCGGTCTTGAAAAACGCGCCGGTGCCGACATTTGATGTGATGATGATAAGCGCGTCGCGGAAACTGACGGACCGTCCTTCCGCATCGGTAAGTGTCCCCTCATCGAGAATCTGGAGGAGGATGCCTGCGACGTCCGGATGGGCTTTCTCTATCTCGTCGAAGAGGACGACGGCATGTGGCATGCGCCTGATCCGTTCTGTGAGACGTCCGCCTTCGCCATAGCCGACATAGCCGGCAGGTGCGCCGATCATTTGTGCGACACTGTGCCGTTCCATGAATTCACTCATATCGAGACGGATGAGACGGTCCCGACCGCCGAAGAATTCCTCGGCGACAGTTTTGGCCACGAGCGTTTTGCCGACACCAGTCGGCCCGAGAAAAAGAAGCGAGCCAAGTGGGCGGACGGGGTCGCGGACTTCGGAGAGCGACCGGAGCAACGATGATTCGACGGCTGAGATGGCGTCTTCCTGGAGGGCGATGCGCTCGCGGAGCGTACGGCCGAGACGCTCCAGACGATGTTCCGGCCGATCCCGTTCGAGGGTCGCGAAGGGGATACCGGTCATGGCTGAAACGGTTTCCAGGAGATCACGGGCCGTGAGAGCAGGTCTGTCCGATCCGGATCCGCGTTCTGTCATGAGTTTGTTGAGTTCCGCTATCTCACGATCGAGGCGGATTTCCTCTTCAAGCATTTTTGTCGCCTCGTCGAACCGTCCGTCGGAAATGAGGGACTCTTTTTCATCGAGGACGTTTTTACGGGTGTTTTCGAGTATGGCTGCCGCTTTGTGGGCCGGACTCCTTTCGATACGGTTTTTCGAGAGAGACGAGGCTTCGTCGAGGATGTCGATCGCCTTGTCCGGAAGAAATCGGTCGTGAATATGGCGGACGGACAAATCGACCGAAATATCCAAAAGTTCGGTACCGATCGAGATCCCATGAAATGACTCGTATGCAGGGCGGATTCCGCGGAGGAGTTTCTTCGTTTCCTGAGTGGACGGCTCGTGGACGATTACGGATTGGAACCGCCGTCCGAGTGCCGGGTCTTTCTCTATATGTTTGCGATATTCGGCAAGCGTGGTCGCGCCGATGATCCTGATTTCACCGCGGGCGAGTGCCGGTTTGAGAATATTCGCGGCGTCGAGTCCTCCTTGTGCATTGCCGGCACCGACAATCGTATGGAGCTCATCGATGAAAAGTATGATATCCGGACGGTCCTTCATTTCTCGGACGATATCCTTGAGACGGGCCTCGAATTCACCACGGAAACTCGTGCCGGCGACGACGAGCGCGAGGTCGAGAGCGAGGATCCTCTTGCCGGCGAGTGACGCGCCTGTTTCGCCCTCCTCTATCCGTTTTGCGATGGCGGAGACGATCGCCGTCTTGCCGACACCGGGCTCGCCGAGGAGTACCGGATTGTTTTTTTGTCGACGTCCGAGGATGTTCGTGATCCGGGCGATTTCGGAGTCGCGTCCGAAGAACGCGTCTCGGCGTTCGATCGCTTCACGACCGAGATCTACCGTATATTGGGAAAGTGCCGGGGGCAGTCCTCCCGCGGATGATTTCCGTTTCGCGAGGGTGAGCTCTGGGAAATCGAGCAGTTTGCCGAAATCGGGGACATGCTCGAGGCCGAGATGGGATTCGAGATCGACCAGCGTCTGTGTATGGTCGATGCCGGCTTCGGCAAGGGAGACGAGTATTTCGTCATCCGGCCGGGACAGTATGGCATGGACGACATGCTCCGTGCCGACATAAGGCGAACCGAAACGGTTGGCGGACAGGAAAGCGCCCGTCAGGACTTCTTTGGTTCCGGCGGAAAAGGGGAGCGTCGACGGTGAGCGTCCTTTGCCTCTTTTTTTGTTTTTTGGGACGGTTTTCGACGCCGGTTGTGCCGGATCCGTGATGGTTTTCCCGAGCGTTTCCCGTTTCAGGCCGGCATTTATGAGAAACAGACTGCCAAGACTGCCGTCTTCGGACAAAATGGCAATCAGGAGGTGGATAGGGTGTATCGCAACCGCATCGGTCGCGCGCGCGACCAACTCGGCCTCGTCGAGGATTTTTCGTGCGCGAAGCGAGAATTTTTCCGGAAGATGGCCTGTTTCCATATTTTGTATGATATCACGGACGTAACGGTTTCCGATGAAGGTGGTATTTGATTGTATTTTCCCTGAACCATTGTGTCAATATTCGCCACTGCCAGTGTTCACGACCTGTCTCTTTTCTTGCTTGTGAAAATTATGGTATAGTGTGAGAGATATGAAGAAATCGGAAGAGACGTTTCCGATTTCGCCCGGTATTCCGAAACACAGAAAAAGATATGGGTATGTTTTCAAAAGAGAGGTTCCTCGGTGTCGATTTTGGCACGGAATCGATCAAGGCGGTCGAGCTCGAAATCCGCGGAGGTCGTCCGTTTCTCACGAACTACGGAGAGGCGACATTGTTCCAGCCGCATGATTTGCAGGATTCTTTGGGCCATTCCTTTCGTCAGGATATGACGATCCGCTTCCGGGCGTTGCTTGAGAAGATGCGACCTGAAACAAAAGAGATCTGCATTTCCATGCCGTCGTTTCTCGGTCTCATTTCTCTTATAGATTTTCCCGAGATGACGGAGACCGAGCTCGAGGAAGCGGTCCGGTTCGAGGCTCGCAAATATATCCCGAGCCCTCTCGAGGAGGTCTCCTTGTCGTGGGAAGCGCTCAAAGCGAAAGACCCCGTCGAGACGGAAGTTGAAAAGGATCCGACTGACGCGGACAAGAAAGTGGACAAGAAAGAAGGGCATCACGTCGGTGCGGACAAGGAATCCCCTGATACGAAGAAGGAAAAGGTGAGGACTGAAGTGGTTCTGGTCGCCGCTCTCAATAAGGACGTGGAACAGTATGAAGGGTATGTGAGAGACGCGGGATATGACATGAAACTGCTTGAGCTGGAAACGTTTTCGATTCCCCGTGCGGTTGTCGGAAACGATCCAGGTACGTTTCTGATCATCGACATCGGTGCACGCGCGGCGAACATCATCCTGGTGGAAGACGGGTATGTGAAGAAGAGTCGGAGTATCGATACGGGTGGACGCGATATCACGCGCTCTCTCGCCGAAAGCCTCAATATTTCTCAGGATCGGGCTGATGCGCTCAAGAAGAGCGGGAAGGATTTCCTGAATGCGAAGGATGTCGCGGTCATTTTCCCCGCTATCGAAACGATCGTGAACGAGGCCGGTCGTATGATCGAATCGTGGAAACAGAAACGTCCGGACGTGAAGGTTGACAGTGTCGTCTTGTCGGGTGGGACGGGACGGCTCACCGGGCTTACCCAGTATCTGTCGAAACGACTCGGTGTCCCGACGGTGCTGTCGAATCCGTGGCGTATGGTCTCGTATTCACCGGCTCTTCAGCCGAAGATAGAATCGGTGGGTGCGTCCTTTTCTGCGGCGATCGGACTTGCTTTGTATGGGGCGGCAGAGATGGAGAAAAAGAAAAAGAAGAAATAAATTTTGAAGAATCGTCGGGGTGGTATATACTTTCGAACAGAGGGATTTCGATAAAACAAAAAAACTGAAATCATATGCCGGGAATGAACTTGGCGCAGTCAGCGCAACCAAAAGGTGTGGGACAATATCTTGGAAAAGGACTCATATTCGTTATCCTGAGTATCGTCGTCGTCGTGGCGATCTGGGGAGGGCTTTCTTATTACGAGAACCAGCTGATACAGGACATTGCCGATGTGGAAGCGCAGACCACTCAGGCGCGGGTGAACATGACTCAGGATCAGATCGATTCCATTTCTGATTTTCAGTTCAGAATAAATAATATCGTCGAATCGGGCAAGAGCAGTCAGACCGAGCCGATGGCGGTTCTCGAATCCGTCGAGGGAGCTATCCTTCCCGGCATCACGCTTTCGAATTATTCCTATAACGTCACCCAAAAGACAGTCGATCTCGTCGGCGAGTCGGATTCGTTCCGGACAATTGTCCAACAATTGACCGTACTCAAGAAACTGCCTGATTTCAAGGACCTGTCCGTATCGAAACTTGAGCGAAACGACGTCGGCCGGATCAATTTCGCCTTCATCATCGCGCTTTGAAAATTTGACAATAGGAATAAACACAAAACGATATGTCTCTCAAGAATCTTTCCTTCCCGATCTTCATCATCATAACCATATTTGTGGGTGTGTTTTGGATAAAGCCGTCCATTGAATCCATATTTCAGAAGCGTGACATCTTGGCTTCCAAAGTGGGCGACTTCGACGCGGTGCAGCGGACACAGCAGAATCTCAGCAGTCTGTTGGTGTCTCGCGAAACGATTGCGGATACCGACGCCGGAAAGTCGATACTCGGATACCTTCCCACATCGATTAGTCAGGATCGGGTCGTTGATATTTTCAATTATTACGCGATACAGTCCGGTGCGACCATCAACAAGATCGTGTTCGATGCCGGCACGAGGTCCTCATCTTCGAACGATGCCCTCCTTCCCGACGCCGTCGATCCATTGTCAGGCGAAAGCGTGGCTCCGAGCGCGCCGATTCTGGATACGTTCACGCTACATGCCGATATACAGGGGTCGTACGATAATATCCGGTCTTTCTTGAAAGCGGTGTCGCACTCGGGCCGTTCCCAGGAGATCGGTACGTTCTCGATAGCCAAGAACAAATCGATCAGTGTCGATTCGACCGGTCAACCGGTTCCGGATAACGGGATACTTTCCGGAAACATCGCGGTGACCTTCAATTATCTTCCTTTGAAACATTACGCTAAGGGATATCTGTTGCCTGTTTTCAATGGAGGGACATTCGATCTCGATGCCGTCAATGTCGTATTGGCAAAGGAGGGAGCCGTTCCGGCACTTGGGGAACCCGGAAGTGCGGGACGGACGAATCCGTTCTCTTCTAACTAGGTTCTAAAAGTAAGACCGGATATGAGCGATTCCTCTCTGGACCAGGATCTGACTTCTGATTCGACCGACACCGACACCGATACCGATGCTACTGTCGTGACCACTCCGGTCGTAAAGGAAATGGACGATGTCGAACTGAAAAAGCGTGCCGATGATCTCGGCATGCCTTTTCTTGATGAGGCACCAAAAAAAATAGAACGAGCGTTGTTCGGATACATCCAACAGGATACCGCGAGGAAGTATCAGATGAGCGTGTATGCGAAGGATGGGAACACACTTCGAATCGCGATGGTTGACCCTGAGGATTACGAAGCTCTCAACCTGCTCAGATTTCTTGCCGAAAAAGAACAGAAGAACATCGAGATCGCTTTGGCCCCGAAGAGAGTCATTCTTGATATTCTGAAATGGTATTCCGGAGCCGATCAGGTTCTCAAGGAAGCCATCCTGTCATTCAAGCAGGACGATACCGCTCTCGAAGACCAGTTTTCGGGCGAACTCGAGATAACCGCGGAACAATCAGGATCGGAAAAGGAAGTCATTCAGGATGCGCCGATCGCACGTTTGGTCGAATCTATCGTAAAGCACGCCATCGATGCCCGTGCGAGTGATATCCATATAGAGCCTGGTGAGGAAAACTATCGTGTCCGGTTTCGTGTCGACGGTATCCTGAACGCGTCGCTCCTTTTTCCTCTGTCAATCGGCAAGGCCGTCGTCGCGCGTATCAAAATCCTTGCGAACCTCAAGATAGACGAGAAGCGCAAGCCTCAGGACGGACGGTTCCGAGTCGACCATCAGGGTGAAGCCGTCGATTTGCGCGTGTCGACGTTGCCTGTCGTGAACGGAGAAAAAGTCGTGATGCGCGTACTCGAAAAGAAAGAGAGTACCGTAGATTTCCAAGCAATGGGTCTGTGGGGCCGAAACGGCGAACTGCTTCGGAAGAAGATTATGGAACCGTTCGGTATCATCCTTATGACGGGGCCGACCGGCTCAGGAAAATCGACGACGCTGTATTCTTTTCTGCAGATTCTGAACCAGGACGAACGCAATATCATCACACTCGAGGATCCTGTCGAATATACCATCGAGGGTGTGAACCAGAGCCAAGTGCAGCCGGAAATCGGATATACCTTCGCAAACGGACTCCGGTCCATACTGCGTCAGGATCCGAACGTCATCATGGTCGGGGAAATCCGCGACGGCGAGACCGCCGAGCTCGCGATCCATTCGGCTTTGACCGGACATCTCGTGCTTTCGACCCTGCATACGAACAGCGCTATCGGATCCATCCCCCGATTTGTCGATATGGGAGTAGAGCCGTTTCTTATCGCATCGGCGGTGCAGATCGTCGCGGCTCAGCGTCTCGTCCGCCGTATCTGTTCGGAATGCAGTGAAGAAATAACGGTAACCCCGGAAATCCGGAAAGGGACCATGGAATCCATCGAGAATATCAGTCTTGAAGAATTGGAAAAATACGGGTACGATCCGAAAAAAGGCGCCCACTTTTTTCGCGGGAAAGGATGCGAAGTATGTGGCAATACCGGATACAAGGGGCGAGTCGCCATTTATGAGGCACTCGAGGTGAGCGAACAGGTGAAACAGATCATTACCGACGATCATGCGAACGAGGCGAAACTACTCGAGGAAGCGAACCGTCAGAATATGATCACACTTCGACAGGACGGACTGCTGAAAGCATTGCGGGGATTGACGACCCTGACGGAAGTCGAGCGTGTGACCGAGGGTGCCACACTGGTGGATGAGGAATAGAACGGTGGCTCATAACGAATCGGACATATGGGGATATCGAAATTTGCCGGAAAGAAAATTCTGCTCATGGAAGATGATTTTTTCGTCCGCGACATTTATCAGCGAAAATTGAAGGAGTGTGGATTCGTGGTCGATTCGGCCAGCGACGGGGCCGAGGGTATGGAACATCTTCGATCGAACAAAACGGCTCCGGATCTTATCATGCTTGATATTTTCATGCCGCGTATGGATGGTCGCGAAGTGCTCAAGGAGATAAAGGCAGAAGTCCTCTGGAAAGATATCCCGGTCATCCTGCTGACGAATTTTTCCGCAAACGAAGGGGTTCGTGACGGATTCGATCTCGGTGCGGAAGAGTATCTCATCAAGTCCCACTTCACGCCGTCGGAGGTGCTCAGGAAAGTCGAGTCCGTTTTGGAGAAGAGTGTCAAAGATGGTATTCTTGAAGAAGAAAAGACTTCCGATGAGACAGTTTCCGATTCCCCGAAAACATGAGGGTAAAAAAATAAAAACGCGAGTATGTCAGAAGGATCCGAAATATTGCACGCCGAACAACGGATAAAAAACCTCTTGCTTCTTGTCGGACAGCAGAACGCTTCCGATCTGCATCTGGTCGTCGGTCGGTATCCGACACTCCGTATCAACGGGAAACTCCATCCGATTACCCAAGAGAAGGTCTTGACGCCGGCCGATACGAAGGCTCTTTCGGATATCCTGTTATCCGAAGAAGGCAAGGATGAACTGTTGGCCTCGGGGCAGACGGATTTTTCATACAACTTCGAGAACAGGATGCGGTTCCGGACGAATATCTTCTTTCAGAAGGGGTTTGTGAGCGTGACAATGCGGTTCGTCATGGACCATGTGCGCAATCTTGAAGAACTCAATCTTCCTTCGGCACTGTACAATTTTGCGAATTATTCCCAGGGATTGGTGCTTGTGACTGGTCCGGTCGGACATGGCAAGTCGACGACACTGGCCGCGATCATCGAATACATCAACCACAATCAGGAGAAGCACATCGTGACCATCGAGGACCCGATAGAGTTCGTCTATACGCAGGACCGGTGCATCATCAACCAGCGTGAGGTCGGCCGGGACGCGAAGACATTCCCGCTCGCATTGAGGGCCGTGTTCCGCGAGGATGCGAACGTGGTCATGCTCGCCGAACTCCGGGATCTCGAGACTATCTCTACGGCGATGACGGCCGCGGAGACGGGGCACCTTATCTTTGCGACGGTGCACACGAACGATGCCGCTCAGACTATCGATCGTATCATCGACGTCTTCCCGGCGCATCAGCAGAATCAGATCCGCGCCCAGCTCGCAAGTGTTCTGCTCGGTGTCGTGTCTCAACGGCTCATACCGCGCATGGACGGGGCGGGACGTATCCCGGCTGTCGAGATCATGTTCAAGAACCACGCCGTGGAGAATCTCATCCGCGAGAACAAGACACATCAGATAGACAGTGTCATCGAGACGAATCTCAAAGAGGGGATGATATCGCTCGACCGGTCCCTTTCCGATCTGGTCCGCAAGGGTCTTATCTCGGTGAATGATGCCCTCACCTATTCGAAGAACCGGCAGTATCTCGAGATGCTTATCGCGAAATCGGAATAGGATCTGTTCTAAGAAACGAATCGAAAAACATATGAAGTTCGCATTCAAGGCGAAGAGCGTCGAAGGAGTCCTGAAGGAGGGCTTTGTCGAGGCGGACAGCCGTGATGCGGCCAATCTCCTCCTCCAGAAGAACGGACTTCTGCCGGTACTCATCCGTGAAGAAGGGGGGAAATACGCCGTGATAAAAGATCTTTCCCGTATCTGGGAGGGCGTGAATCGGAAAGAGCTGGTGGCTTTTTTCCGTCAGTTGAGTGTGCTTATCGAGGCGAAGGTCCCAGTAACCTCATCCATTCTCGCTATCGCCGAAGAGACCGACAACGCATATTTCCGTATCGTACTCAAGGAAATAAAGGACGACGTGGACGACGGTATGTCTTTGTCGGATGCGCTCGGCAAACACACGGACGTTTTTCCCGCGCTTTCCATAAACCTGATTCATGCGGGGGAAGTATCCGGAGGACTTCAGCACTCGATCACCTTCATCGCGGACTCTCTGGAAAAGGACTACATTCTCGTATCGAAGATCAAAGGCGCGATGTATTATCCGGCCTTCGTGCTCGGTGTCGCCGGCATTATAGGTTTCATCGTCATCGCATTCATCGTTCCGAAGATCACGGTCATCCTGAAGGATTTCTCGACGGCACTGCCGTGGTATACCGTGGTCATCATGGCGGTGAGTGATTTCTTCGCCGTATATTGGTGGACCGTGGTCGTCTTGGTCGCGACATTGGGCGGATCGTTCAACTATTATATACGCACTTCGGACGGACGTCGCGCATGGGACGAGCAAGTATTCGTCATTCCGATCGTCGGCAAGATCGCCCAATATGTGTTCATCGCCCGTCTCGCGGAGAACCTCGGTATCCTGCTCAATGGTGGTATTCCGATCATACGCGCCCTCTCGATTGTGAGCGGCATCGTCGGCAATCAGACATTCCAGGCGATCATACATGACGCGGAGGAAGAAGTCAGGAAGGGCGGAAGCATGAGTACCGCGTTCTTCCGTTCCAAGCAGATACCGCATCTCGTGTCACAGATGGTGAAGATCGGAGAGGAAACCGGAACCATATCCGCCATACTTCGGAATATCTCGAATTTTTATTCGCAGGAAGTGGATAATATGACACAGAATCTCACGACGCTTCTCGAGCCTATACTCATTGTCTTCCTCGGTATCGGCGTCGCGATTCTGGTTGTGGGAATACTGCTTCCAATATATAATGTGGTCGGGAACTTCTAAGAGGTTTCGAAGAGGTCTGTCGTTTCGAATATAACAATAAAAAAGAAAGGAGGTGAACGCAATGTGGAAAATGGATTTGAAAACAAAAACGGAAGAAGGCTTCACGTTGATCGAACTTCTCATCGTTATCGCGATTATCGGTATTCTTGCCTCGGTCGTGCTCGTGAGCATTTCGAGCGCTCGGGATAAGGCGAATATCGCGGCGTACAAGGAACAGTTGCATTCTTTCCACTCAGAACTCGTCATACGATGTTCGGAAGACGCCGGAGTTCTGGATGCCGCCGCTCTCAATGCTTTTCTCCCGACTGAAGCAAATAGGATAAACAATGGATCGTTCACCGATGCTGATATACAGGCTCGGAGTTGTGGGACCATGGGAGCCAACACCTTTACGATCGTGACGGAATCTTCCGATCTCGGAATCTCATCGGGTGCGAACGCCTGTGAAACCTCGGATAGTACCATTCTCAATGAGACCGGTGTGACATATCCAGAAGGATGTTAGTTCAAGGGACGGTAGTCATAACATGAAACAGACGAATAATAATATGAAGAATATGAAGAAGGGCTTCACCCTTATCGAACTCCTCATCGTCATTGCCATCATTGGTATCTTGGCGTCGATCGTGCTCGTGAGTTTGGGAAGCGCCCGACAGAAGGCGACGTTCGCGGCATTCAAGGCGTCTCTCGATTCGACGGTGTCAGCAGGTATCCTGTGTCGTGATGGCGCGGGAAGCGTTCTGACCGGGGCCGGAGGAGCGAATATCTGCTCCGATACCGCGCTTGGTACGGCTGCAGTATGGCCGACTCTTCCGACCGGCTGTGTCGGTGTCGGAAATTATACCGTTTCATCGGGAACGACCGATGCTTGGAGTACTGCCCAGTCATGTACGGCTTCCGGCGTGACATGTACAGCGGCTTGTACGGGTATCGGATGTAGGTTCACCGGCTGTTAGGCTCGACGACCTATCGGATGGAAAAGCGCCCGGGTATCCGGGCGCTTTTTCTATCGGTTTCAACCATCCGATCATGATGCGAATCATGAATGACGCTCTGTTCCGATAACGTTCGGCCACATCCGTTTACGAGGTGTTCCACAGGCATATATCCGACGGAACCGGATTGTATATCGCAACGATATGCCTGCATGTGCCGGGCCGGGATGTGCGTCTATGTTCTTTCGCGTCGGAGTGCATTTTCCGTCCGGATGTTGTATACTATTTGAGTGTTATTGGTTTCGCTTTGAAAACCTCTCATGAACAAAAATAAAAAAGGATTCACCCTTATCGAACTCCTCATCGTGATCGCGATTATCGGTATTCTCGCGTCCATCATACTGGTCGGTCTGGGGGATGCTCGCAACAAGGCCGCGTTCGCATCGTTTCGCACCTCGCTCGATTCCGTGACCCAATCGGCGACGATGTGCAGCGAAGGCGGTGGTACGGTCATAGCCGGTGTGTCTGACGCCCCTATCTGCAACAACGTGTCCATTTCTTCGGGTGTGTATCCGCAACTTTCCTCGAAGTGTTCCAATGCCGTATCTTTTTCGGTATTGAACGGTACGGGAGGCAATTGGTCGATAACGCAGACCTGTCTCACCGGAAGATGCTCCGCTGTCTGCGCCGTTTCCGGCTGTACGTTCACGGGGTGCTGAACCTATTCTCGTATGACGTTTCTTTTTTTTATTTTCGGACTTATTATAGGGAGTTTTCTCAATGTCGTGTTGTTCCGGTTCGGAACCGGCGAGACGGTGGTTTCGGGTCGGTCACGATGCAACGGATGCGAGAAAACGATCGCATGGTATGACAATATCCCGTTGCTTTCATTTGTTTTTCTTCGAGGGAAGTGCCGCTCCTGCGGTATGGGTATTTCTTGGCAGTATCCGGCAGTCGAGAGCGCGACTGCCATACTGTTCGCCTTCGCAGGCAAGACGTTTTTTATTCCCGGAAATCTCGAGTCGGCGATCGCGACGGTATTCATCCTCGGCCTTATCGCTTCGCTTGTCGTGATATTCGTCTACGACCTTTCTCATATGGAGATTCCCGTGTCCGCACTCGTGTTCGGTTCGGTATGGACGGCGGTCTCACTTTTCTGTCTTTGGTATTTCGGTTCACCACGCGGTGCATTCATCGACTCGCGGCTCGTGGAGGGGGTGATCGGTAGCGGTATCGCATTCGCGCTTTTTTATGCGCTCGTGTATTTTTCAAAGGAAACGTGGATGGGAGAAGGGGACGCGTGGCTTGCTCTTCTGCTCGGACTCGCACTCGGATGGAAATTGCTGCTACCCGCACTCACGCTCGCATTCGGAACAGGCGCGCTTGTCGGTATCGTTCTTATGCTACGTGGAAAGAAAGGTATGGGAAGTCCTATGCCGTTCGGCCCGTTCTTGGCGGCGAGCGTGATTTTTATGTTGTTCTTTGGTACAATGGTTGGGAGAGCATTCGGATTTTTCTTGATATAACAGCAGTATGGGAATATACGGATGGAATCGTTCCGGCGTACGGGGATTCACACTTGTCGAGGTGATGATCACAATGGCGATCATCGGCGTCATGAGCGTCGTATCACTCGGCACCATAAGCGGATCCAGAGGCAACAAGGATATCGAAGCGAACGCGCGTATCCTGATGACCACTATCCGCGAGGCACAGAATTACGCGCTCACGGGGAAAAATATCCGGGGAATGTGCGGAGCAAAACCGTGTGTTCCTTACAGTTTCAAGGTGAGTGCAAGCGGTTCGGCGTATGTCTTGGAGCAATCGAGTATCGATGCTCCGGCGGTATTTGCGGGAACCGCGTCGACGCTTCTGAACGCTGTCACGGTCAACTCGACGAACGGGGGAGTCGTTTTCACTGTTCCGCGGGGTGAACCATCCAAGGGTACCGGCGGAGCGGAACTTGTCGGATCCGATGTGGTCGACTTCTCAGTTTCAAAGGATGGAAAAACGAGTCACGTCTGCGTCTATCCGCTTGGACGCGTCGAGGAGAAACCTATCGGAGTCGCATGTTGATGTCGGTAGGGAAGCCGTCGGTGTCTTGCCGATACCGGTCCAAGATAATCGTTTCGGCCATGACGGAGAAACGTACAGGTCATTAGAAGAGCATTTGCCGTATGAGAAAAAATCGGAAAAAAGTACGAGGTTTTTCGCTCGCTGAAGTCCTCCTTTCGGTGACGATTCTGCTATTCGGTATGCTGCCCATCCTCAAATTGATGGTCGGCGGGACGCGGATATCCATCGGGAGTCGCGATACCATCATCGGTTCGGAACTCGCCCAAGAAGGTGTCGAACTCATCAAGAACGTGAAGGATAACAATATACGACTTGCCGCTCAACTCGAACCCTTATCGTGGCTTCCCGCATCCGGATCCAACTGGAGTGATTGTAGGATAGACTACAATGATTCCGTGGTGACGAACCCGGGTTCCGGAAACAGGATCACCTGCGGACAGTCGTCGTTTGATCTCACCTCGTCGCCACTACAACATTTAGGTGCGGATGGGAGATTCAAGCGACGGCTCTTCATCGACTATAACCTTGGGAACAAGACCGTCACTACCATAAGTATGGTGTATTGGGGGCCGGCTGCGGATGCTCCGACATCGTATGCGACGGCGAAAACGCAGTGCGACCGATGGCGGATCTGTATCGCCCGACAATCAGGCGATCCGACAAGTGCCTGTACCAATGAATCTCCGCAGTGCGTGTATGCCGAGACGAAATTGACGCCGTGGGAATAATAAAACCGTATGAGCAAGGAAACAAAAGGAGCAAAGAAACTTCAAGGATTCACGCTTGTGGAAATGGTCGTCTCGATCGGCGTCTTTTCCATCATGGTGGCCTCGCTGTCGGCGACGTTCGCTTCGGGGTTCTCCGCCTTTGGGAATTCGCGTGAACTGCAGCGAAATCTCGACACGGCGCAGTATGCAATGAACACGCTCGCGAAATATCTGAGGACGAGTACGGTAGCCACGACCGCATCGTCACAGAATATCATATTTTACGATTATTCCTCGGAACGTTGCATCGAATATAATTTCAATGGTTCCGTTCTTCGGGAGCGATGGAAGTCTGTCCCTTCGAGCACTATCACCTATGCGGCAGGGGTATCCGATGTCATCACCGTGCGATGCAACCAGGGTGTGCTGGCCGGTTGCGGAGATGCTACGTGCACATGGACGAATCTGACCTCTTCAACAGGGTCTATCACCGGTTCATTTACGGTCAATCCCTCTACTTTCACCCCGAAACACTTGGGACGGGTCACCATCTTCTTCAGTGTACAGAAGGACGCGGCGAGCGTGAAAAAAGAAGATATCCAGACCACGGTCTCGCTTCGCGACTATCAGTATGTCGGGAGTCTCTGACGAAGGGTTCCCGGATCCTTTCGGCCGCCCCGCTTTGGGCGGCCTTTTGTTTTTCCTCCCCGGTTCAGGTATCATATCCGTATAAATCAGACCGTCCGGAAGGGTGTTCCGGAAGGCATTCCAGCATGGGGTATGGATAAGAATGAAGCGAAAGAACGGATAAGGATGCTCCAAGAAGAAGTGGAACGGCATCGGAGTCTTTATCACTCACACGACGCACCCGAGATATCGGATGAGGCGTATGATTCGCTGTTCTATGAACTGTCGCGTCTCGAGGAAGCCTATCCGGAATATGCGTCGACCACGAGTCCGACGACCCGTGTCGGCGGTGAGCCTCTTGACCGGTTCGAAAAGGTCCGACACGCGTCACCGCAGTGGTCGTTCGACGATATCTTCGACAGTGCCGAATTGATCGCCTGGGACGAGCGGATCAGGAAATGGCTCGCGAAGGCCGGGATCGAAAACGATCCGGAGTATTGTTGCGAACTCAAGATCGACGGACTCAAGATCGTGCTCACGTACGAGGAGGGGAAATTCGTCCGTGGCGCGACACGCGGCGACGGCGAGATCGGTGAGGACGTGACGAAGAATCTGCGGACGATCCGGTCGGTGCCACTCCTGTTGTCGTCACCCGTGTCCGTGACCGTCGTCGGTGAAGCCTGGCTTCCGGAAGCGGAGCTGCAACGGATCAATGAAAAACGGACCGTTACCGGCGAGGCGCCGTTCGCGAACGTACGCAATGCCGCCGCCGGATCGATACGTCAGCTCGACTCCAAAGTGACAGCCTCTCGCCGTTTGGATTCGTTTATCTATGATTTTGATTTTGTCTCGGGTGTCGACATGCCGGAGACGCAGGGAGGAGAGCTCGAACTGCTTTCGAAACTCGGTTTCAATGTGAACCCGAATTTTCGCCGGTGCACGACGATTGCGGACGTGGAGGCATATTACCTCGAATGGGGAGCGAAACGGCACGGACTCCCATATGCACTCGACGGCATCGTGATCAAAGTCGACGGCAGAATCGCTCAGGAAGCGCTCGGGTATACCGCCAAGGCTCCGAGGTTCGCTATCGCATATAAGTTCCCCGCGGAAGAAGCGACGACCGTCGTGGAGGATATCGCCATCCAGGTCGGTCGCACGGGTGTCCTTACGCCGGTGGCCCATCTTCGTCCGGTACGTGTCGCCGGCTCCGTCGTTTCGCGGGCGACGTTGCACAATGCCGACGAAATCGCCCGTCTCGATGTCCGGATCGGGGATACCGTCATCATTCGCAAAGCGGGCGATGTCATCCCCGAGATAGTACGGACGGTCGCGAATCTTCGGAACGGCACGGAACGTCTGTTTTCGATGCCGGACTCTTGTCCTATATGTGGCGGTGCCGTGTCCAAACGCGGAACCGGCATGGCGGACGGCCGGGAAAGCGTGGCCCTGTATTGTGAAAATCCGAAATGTTTCGCGGTCGAACTCGAGAGGATCATACATGCCGTCTCACGGAAGGGATTCGATATCGACGGCCTGGGTGAAAAGATCGTCGAACAGCTCCTGAACGAGGGATTGATTTCCGATATGGCGGATATCTTCGACCTGAAGGAAGGCGACCTGATACCGCTTGAGCGTTTCGGTGAGAAGTCCGTCAAGAACCTACTCGTCTCCATCGCGGATGCGAAGCAGGTCCCGTTCCGACGATTCCTGTATGCGCTCGGCATACGCCACATAGGGGAGGAGTCGGCGATTCTTGTCTCGGAACACGTGAATATCTTGTTTCCGGACGGGCTTTCCTCCCTTTCGGATGTCACCCGTTCATTTCCGGGAATATCGAAAGAACGCTGGTCGGACGTTCCTGGATTCGGTGAGAAATCCGGCGAGAGTCTGACTGAATGGTTCGCGGACGAATCGAATATGCGTCTTCTCGAAAAAATGGAAGAGTACGGAGTGAATGTCGTTTTTCCGGATGGCGGTTCCGAATCGGCGGCCGGGGTATTTTCCGGCAAGACGATCGTGGTCACCGGGTCGCTTGCACGCTTTACAAGGGACGAGGCAAAAGATATCATACGGAAGCAAGGCGGTCATCCCGGCAGTTCGGTCAGTGCGAAGACGGATTTCGTCCTCGCGGGAGCCGACGCCGGAAGCAAGATCGACAAAGCCCGGGAGCTCGGCGTGCGTATCCTGTCCGAAGAGGAATTCTTGGAAGCGATCAGACAGTGACGATGACTGATAACGAACCGATATGACCATGCTGACGACCGAAGAAGTGAAACACATCGCGCTCCTCGCCCGAATCGGTCTTACCGAAGTCGAGACGGAGAAATATCGGAAGGATCTTTCCGGCGTCCTTGATTTTTTCAATGAGCTCGAGGAACTTGATCTGTCCAAGGAGCGGATCGGAAACGGTATTCCCGTAAAGGAGAACGACACGCGTGAAGATCGTGTGGCGGAGTTTGGTTCGCTCGGTCGCGAGGATATCCTGAAAAACGTTCCCGCACAGAAGGACGGCGCCGTGAAGGTGAAGTCTGTCTTTTAATCGAATCATTCCCCGGTTACTGTCCCCTGACTTTTCACTGTACGTATGATCCGAGAACTGCACGAAAAACTGAAGAATGGGAACGTGACCGCACTCGCGCTTGCCGAGTCGTATCTTGCCCGCATAGCGGAACGCGACGGGGATATCGGCGCGTATCTTACGGTACTCGGGGACGAAGCCCGACGCGAAGCGATCCTTGTCGATGAGAAGATCTCTCGTGGCGAGGCCATCGGTCTTTTGGAAGGGATTCCCGGCGCGGTGAAGGACAATATGTGCATGCGCGGGACAAGGACGACCGCCGGCTCGAAGATTCTCGACAACTATACCGCCCCGTATGACGCGACCGTGATCGACAGGCTTCGAAAAGCCGGCGCGGTCGTGCTGGGCAAGACGAACATGGACGAGTTCGCCATGGGGTCATCCACCGAATCGAGTGCGTACAAACTCACGAAAAATCCGATCGATACGGATCGTGTCCCGGGCGGTTCTTCCGGTGGCTCGGCTGCGGCGATCGCGGACAATATGGCCGTATTCGCACTCGGGAGCGATACCGGAGGATCTATCCGCCAGCCGGCATCTTTCTGCGGGGTGGTCGGACTCAAGCCGACCTATGGACGCGTCTCGCGGTACGGACTCATCGCCATGGCATCGTCGCTCGATCAGATCGGTCCGCTGACGACGACGGTCGAGGACGCGGCAATCGTCCTGTCCGAAATCTACGGATACGATCCGATGGACGTCACGACCGCCGAGAGCGAGGGCAAACGATTCGAGGATTTCCTGACGGGAGACATACGCGGACTCACGATCGGCATACCGAAGGAATATCTCTCGGAAAATCTTGATGAGCGGATCCGGAAGGTTTTTTCGGAATCGGTCGAACGGTTCCGTGCGCTTGGTGCGGAGATCAAGGAGATCTCACTTCCGCATTCGAAGTATGCCTTGCCGGTGTATTACATTATCATGCCGTCCGAAGTGAGTTCCAACCTCGCCCGACTCGACGGTATCCGATACGGGATGTCCGCGAACGACCAATCCGAGCGCTTCGCCGGATCGGACACATTGCTTGAGACCTATCTCGACACGCGAAGCTACGGATTCGGCGACGAGGTGAAAAGACGCATCATGCTCGGGACATACACGCTCTCGGCCGGTTATTATGACGCATATTACAAGAAGGCCCAGGCGGTGAGGGCACTCATCCGTCATGATTTCGCTGATGCGTTTCAGGAAGTCGATCTCATCTTTTCGCCCACGTCACCCGAGGGAGCCTTCCGGTTCGGTGCCAAATCGGATGACCCTATCAGTATGTATCTCTCCGACATCTACACGGTCACGGCGAACCTCGCGGGCATCCCGGCGATATCATTCCCCATGGGAACGATGGAAGAGGCGGGGAAGGCGCTCCCTCTCGGCGGACAGCTTATGGGAAAATGGTTCGACGAGGAGACACTGCTTCGTGCGGCGGACGCATTTGAAAAGGCTGTGGTCGGTGACACGGAATAAAAACGAACGCAATGTCATTCAGCACACAATCCATACTGACGGCGGCGGTATTCCTCTGGCATGGTCTGGAAGGATCTGCCTTGTATTTTCTGATCACCATGTTCCTCAAGATATTCGGTATCGTCGTGATTCTCGATGTCCTGTTCCTGTTCTACCTTCATGACGTGCAATCGACACTGCAGAAACATCGGTTCGGTGCGAGACGTCCTCTTATCTCGCCGGCGCGGTTCCTGAAACGCTGGGAGACGATCAAGGCGCGGACAGAAAGTGGAAACCCATCATATTACAAGGCCGCCATCCTCGAAGCGGACGCACTCGCGGACGAGATGCTCGGGGAGATAGGATACAAGGGTGGCGACGTCGGTGATCGGCTTGGGCGCATATTGCCGGACCAGTTGCTTTCCTCGGAACGGCTTCAGGAGGCACACAAGATTCGGAACCGGATCATCCATGAACCGGACTTCGTGCTTCCGAAAGAGGAGGCTGAAAAATTCCTGGCGTTTTACGAGAGTTTTTTCAAAGAATTGGAATTGCTCTAACCCTACCGAGCGGCGTACGGTGTGCGGAAGGAATTGTCTATATCTTATGAAGAGAAAACTGCAGATAGGAGTGATGGGGTCGGCGGGTGGGCGGGGACGAGATGGCCGGCCGGTATTTCGACGCCTGTGAGCGGATGAAGGCGATTCCCGCTGAAAATGCCGAAGATGCGGTCAAAAGGACACTCGCTATCATTCAGGGCGGTGGCACAGAGGCGTGAATTTTGGTGGAATTCTGATTTCGATTGACAGGAGTGTCAAGGTTTGGTATGCTTATCCCATACGAAAGCCTGTACGGGCTTTTTTTGAAACAGGAAATTATGCCGAACCCCATCGAATTTCTCAAGGAAGCGAAGACGGAGCTGCTCAAGGTCGTCTGGCCGACGAAAGAGCGGATGATCCGGGATACGGTCATCGTACTCGGTATTTCGTTTTCGACGGCCATTTTTCTCGGATTGCTGGATTTCGCATTCGAAACTCTCGCGAAAAAGTTTCTCTTTTAATAGTCGATAAACGTTTCTTTTTTTCCAAGTATTATGGCGAAGCAGACACAACATCACGGTCGGGCCTGGTACGTGCTCCATACGTATTCCGGATATGAGGACAATGTCGCCCGGAATCTCCGCCAGCGTATCGAGTCCATGGACATGCAGGACTATATCTTCGACATCCTCGTCCCGAAGGAGAAGAAGATCAAGATCAAGGCGGGGAAGCGCGTGACCGTCGAGGAGCGCATCTATCCCGGATACGTGCTCGTGGACATGATGGTGACGGACGCGTCATGGTATGTGGTCCGCAACACCCCGAATGTCACCGGTTTCATCGGTCTCGGCACGACGCCGACCCCGATCGACTCCAAGGAAATCGATGCTCTCAAGAAACGGATGGGTGTTTCCGAGCCGAAATTCAAGGTTGATGTCAGAAAGGGTGACGTCGTGAAGGTAGTTGATGGCCCATTCAAGAATTTTGATGGCAAGGTCGAGGAGGTGGATGAGGAGAAGGGGAAACTCAAGGTGTTCGTGTCCCTTTTCGGACGCGAGACGCCGGTGGAACTCGATTTCCTCCAGGTGAAGAAGGCATAAATACATTAAGACTCCGGAGATCGGTCTGTCGGACCGGTATCGGAAATATTTCAAGAGAGTATGGCAAAAGCAATCAAGACAGTCGTCAAACTGCAGATTCCGGGAGGCAAGGCGAACCCGGCTCCGCCGGTCGGTCCGGCGCTCGGTCAGCATGGACTCAATATCCAGGGATTCTGCATGCAGTTCAACGAGGCGACCAAAGACCGTATGGGAGACATCATCCCTGCGGAAATCACGGTCTACGAGGATCGTACATTCGATTTCGTGCTCAAGACATCCCCGGCAGCCGAACTCCTGAAGAAGGCAGCCAAGGCGGAGAAGGGCGCGGCGAACCCGAAGAAGGACAAAGTTGGCACCGTGACCAAAGAACAGCTCTTTGTCATCGCGGAACAGAAGATGTCAGACCTCAACGCGAACGACGTGGAGGCCGCAGCGAAAATCATCGCCGGCACCGCCCGCTCGATGGGTATCAAGATAGAGGGGTAGATCCCGAAGCTGTAAAAGCTTTTCGAAAAAAGAAGCTCACGAAGCTACAAAGATGAAGCTGGTCGCAAATAATTAATTTTGTGGGAGGTGCGGACCGTCGGTCCCATCGTTATCACCACGAACGACAATACTATGAAATACGGTAAGAAATATCGTCAGGCAGCGGAGAAGATCGTGAGGAAGCAGGAATACACCCTTGAGGAGGCGATCGCTTTCGTCAAAGGCAATGCCATCGCGAAATTCGACGAATCGGTCGAGGTGCATGTCCGTTTGAATATCAACGCGAAGAAGTCGGATGAGTCGGTCCGCGCGACTGTCGTCCTGCCGTACGGTACCGGTCGGGTCAAGAAGGTCGCCGTCGTGACGAATGCGGCCGACAAGATCAAGGAAGCCAAGGAAGCCGGTGCGGTATTGATCGGTGGCGAAGAAATCGTCGCGGCCATCAAAGACGGGACACTTGTCCCGGGTGCCACATTCGATATCCTGCTCGCGACGCCCGACATGATGCCCAAGCTCGCGACGGTCGCGAAGATCCTCGGCCCGAAAGGTCTGATGCCGTCCCCGAAGAACGAGACGGTCACCACGAAGATCTCCGAGGCGGTAGAGATGCTCTCCAAAGGAAAGAAAGCGAGTTTCAAGAATGATGACTCCGGAAACATTCATCAGGTCATCGGGAAGCTTTCATTCACGGCCGAAGAACTCACTGCGAACTTCGAGACTTTCAACGATACGATCAGGAAAGCCAAGCCGGAATCGGCGAAGGGCAAGTTCGTGAAATCCATCACGCTGTGCTCGACGATGGGCCCCGGCGTTTCCGTGAAACTCTCATAATAGCGCTTGTATAAGAGAAAAACGGACCCTTTCCCGGGTCCGTTTTTTGATGTAGAATGGGACAGATACGTAGCAGTCGCACACCACACGTTTCACGTCACAAGTCCATACGGTTCATACAAGTCCATCAAACATCGATTGACGTTCAACGTTCAACTTTCGACCGTGGACTACGGCCTCCTGACTTTTGACTTTCGACTTTTGACTTTTAATTATCCGTCTATGATTCTTTCAGATCGCGACATCATCAAGGAACAGAAAAAGGGTGGCATCATCATCAAACCGTTCAATCGGAAGTACGTGCAACCGGCGAGCGTCGATCTGCATCTCGATCGGCAATTTCTCGTGTTCGATACCACACACAATTTCGTCATCGATCCGAAGGCACCGGCAGAAGGCCTCATGAAACCGGTGGAGATGAAAAAGAACGAACCGTTCATCTTGCATCCGGGAGAGTTCGCACTCGGACTGATTTTTGAAGAGACGGGCGTGTCTGACAGTTTCGTCGGTCGCCTCGAGGGCAAGAGCTCCCTTGGTCGACTCGGACTCATCATTCATACGACCGCGGGATACCTCGATCCGGGCAACTCTCTTCACCTCACGCTCGAGCTTTTCAACGCGGGACGTCTGCCGATCAAGCTCCACTATGGGATGTCCATCGGACAGATTGCATTCGAACCACTTTCATCGCCGTGTGATCGGCCGTACGGCTCCAAGGGCCTCAACTCCAAATACTTCGGTGACAAGAAACCGGTCGCGTCGAAGATGTATCTCAACTTCAAGAAGTCCGAAACGAAAACAACCAAAAAGGGGGGCAAGTAGCTCCTCTTTTTCTCATCCATGACGGGTATTTCCCGTTGTTGGGGACAGATAATTGACGGGTATGTACGGTATGCTATTATAGTTTGCCGTCATCTGACGACCATGTGTTGTTTAACAAATCTTGAAACTATTAACCAAAAAAACAGGAGGCTGTTATGACGCAAGAAATACGGATGCTCGGAGATATCCGATTTTTTCACTCGGAAATTGCCGGTGATAAGGCCGAGATAATCTTAAAAGGGGATTTGAAATGTGGTGACGAATATTATCGCAACATATCGTTTCTTCACCTCAGCGTCTTTGCAGGTGAATTTGAGAAGGGTCTGCCGACATTTGATTCGATTGCGGTCATAGACGAATACTCAAATTTTCTTCCGTACCTTAAACCATCGAGAAAATTCCGTGACTATTTGATTATCGAGATTGAAAAATATTGCGAAAAAATACCGCCGATTATCGTACGCTTCGGTCTCTCTTTGTATGCGAATGATCTCAAATCATTTTCTGAGGCGGACTCGATTGTCTGGCAGGCGAAATACGCCGTTAACCAACTCGACTCAAAAGAGTCGGGCGCGGAGCGGATCGCGAGGAAAATTCTTTTGGACCTAGGAGAGACTCCGGGCGTCGATCTTGATTTTTGCCGGAACAGTGTGTAGTTGATTGCGGAAGTGAGGAAGGGAGTCGTCTTGAAGGACACTCCCTTTTTATATACAGAACCTTCTTGGTGCTTTCATCTTACCTTGTTGAAGACCTCTTTTTTTATTTGAATGCACTTGTTTTTTTCAGTATTGACAAAAGGAGGAGAGAACTGAGATATTGTATGCGGAACGTTAACATTTCAAACATATTTTCTCGAAACGAATAAGAAGGAGGTTGCAATGGGAAAAGAATCGCTCTCCCGGTTTTTTCGCCGGAATATTTTTCATTCCGTTTGTGAAGACGGGTCTGATGGAAAGCGTACGAGGTCACGCATCATGTTATTTCTTCTGATCGGCATAAGCATTTCAGCTGTCGTTTGGTGGCAGCTGCGGATGAGGGCTGATGAAGAGGAAGTGACTGTCTCGGAAACCGCCTCCCTAGAAAAGGACGGACGTTTCTCGACCAAAAAGAAACTCGGTGGCCTTGAGACCGGCACGCTCCCGTGCCTGCGACGTCTCTCGGAATATCAGGACATCTGTGGCTCGTTGGTGACGGATCGCGTGATGTGTTTCGTCGGTTTTCCGGAAAGTCGGGAACAGGCGCAGTCGATCGCATCCGGTCTCGCTCCGAGGTTGAAGGAATTCCATCGGTTCGGTATCACACCGATTGTCATTTTCGAGCCGAAAACCGAGTCCGGGAAAGACATCCCGCTCGCCGGTATCGCTTCGGGGGAATATGACCCGTTTCTCCGTGACCTGTTTTCTTTTCTCCATGAAAACGGCGTTGTCGGGACGATGATCGGGGAATGGGCTCCCTATCCCGAGATCAACGCTCCCATATGGGACAAGAGGGGGTTTTTCCCCGGGGATTTCTCGATCATGGTGAACCGGTTCTTCCCGATACTTCGGGAAAGATATCCCGGTGCGAAAGGGACGATCCTCATGAACGCCGCATCGTATGACCCGTCGGACACGAAATGGGCGAACGCACGGTATGTGGATTTCTTGCCGTACATCCAGGACATCATCCCGAGGACTGTGGAAAGTTTTGGTATTCAGGGGTTTCCGTGGAAGTCCGGGAAGCGTGACGAGGACGTTGTCTCGATGTCGCCCGATGCTTTCTTGCATGTCGAACGTGCGGCATCCGCTGCGAAGTGGCTCGGTGTCGGCCGGATTTGGATAAACTCCGGAACGTTCGGGAAGATGAATCAGGGAGGCACGCTTCTCTCTTGTACGCCGGCCGAACGGGCCATCGTACTGGGCGGGCTTCTCCGGAACGCGCGACAGCTCAAGAGAGAAGGATATACGGTTTCCATCAACCTGTTCGCGGAGGATAAGATACGGACCAGCGAACATATCGATTGGTCATACGGTGACCTGAACGACCGGAATAATCCGCTCAGGAACGTCCTGTTCTCCTTCACGAAAAAAAACGATGCGCTCGGCATCGGCCTCAGCTATTTCAATCAGTAGCGGTATATGGCGACGTATCCTCATCAACCCATGATGATACGCCGCCCTTTTTATTCCCTCCTCGTGTTTGATGCTGTCGGATTCCGAACGACCGTGACCCGTCCGGAATGACAAGTCGGAGGATACCTTGTGGCGTGCCACAAGGGAGTTGATGTGGTGTCGAACTTTGAAAATATCTAAAACGAGGCTTATCGGAGCCTTGTTTTTTCAGTGAAATCGGAAAAATGGTCCTGAAATGGGAAAGTACCGCTCAGAAGGGCTGTTTGCGACCTTCGCATATTCATGCGAAAATGGAGATTCGGGATCGTGAAATACCAAACCAATGCCCAAGATTTTTCTGTACGACGAATACGGACCCGAAGATGTGGCGATGATGCAGGCACTATATTCACGCAGTGCGGACAGCGTGGAGAAACATGTCGCGAAAGTGAGGGAATCCGGCTCGGGAAAGTTCATGGAACGGTTCTATGTGGGCTACGGACATATGTCCATCGCCGACTGCGGGAGCACGACGCTTTTTGCCGAAGGGGTGAGCATGCTTGCCGCAAAGGCGATACAGGACTGGCCACTCTATTCCGGACAGGAAACGAGTACCCGTTATATAGACATGAGCCGTCAGCCAATCGAAGATCCGATCAAGACGGATGCGTCAAAGGAAATCATCCGCAAGTGGCACGAATTCTATGTCTCTTCCGGCCCGGCGGTCGAGGAGCATCTGAAAAAACGCTTTCCGAAAAAAGATGACGAGAACGGGAACGTATATGACAAGGCTATCAAGGCGCGTTCCTTCGATATCCTTCGCGGGTTTTTGCCGGCAGGGACGACGACCCAGCTTTCGTGGCACACGAATCTCCGTCAGGCCTGGGACAAACTTTCCATACTCCGGCATCATCCGCTTGTCGAGGTCCGCGAGGTCGCGGAAGGGATGCTCGACGTCCTGAGAACGCGATATCCGAACAGTTTCGGTCACAAATCATACGAGGCACAGGAATCCTATCGGAAGGACATCCTGTCGAAACATACCTATTTCGCACCGACATCGTTTCCGGCGGAATTCGTCGCGGGAACGACCATTGAAAAAGAATCCCTGCTTCCGTTTTCCGATGTTCTCGGGAAGCGTCCGACAAAAACGAACCTCCCGTCATTCCTGCGTGCGCTCGGCACGTTCACGTTCGACTTCCTGCTCGACTTCGGCTCCTATCGCGATCTGCAACGCCACCGGGTCGGTATTCATCAGATGCCTTTGCATACGACCGGATACGGGTTCCATCCGTGGTACCTCGACCAATTGCCGGAGGCTTTGCGTGTGATCGCGGAAACGCTCATCGCCGAACAGTCCGTGGCAATCGAAGGGATCGACGCATCACCCGAAGAGAAGCAGTACCTTATCGCGATGGGATTCCGTATGCCGTGCCGATACACATTCGACCTGCCGGGGCTCGTCTATCTCGTCGAGTTGCGGAGCGGGAAGACCGTCCACCCGACACTGCGGCCGATAGCGCAGAAGATGGGAGACGAGATATCGAAGCGGTTTCCGGAAGTGACGCTGTATGTCGACTTTGATCCGGATGATTGGGACGTCCGGCGGGGACTGCAGGATATTTCGGTCAAATGACAACTTACAACTTACAACTTACAACTAACAACGGGAACAGAGAGTGGAAGCATTGAACAGTGAACAGATAACATTGAACAGGGAACATGGAACAGGGAGCGGAAGCAATGAAACAATTCAGCAATATAACAATGTAATAAAAAAATTATGAGAAAGATAATCATCGGCATCGCAGGGGAAATCGTTTCGGGAAAGGATACGGTGACCCACTATCTCGAGAACCGCTACGGCGCCAGGATCTTTTTCCTTTCGGATCCGCTCCGAGATGTGCTCGACCGGTTGCATCTTGCGCAGACCAGGGAGAACCTGACGCGTGTCTCGGGAGCGATCCGGACGGAGTTCGGGGACAATATCCTCTCACACAGTATCGCGAGCGACGCGGCAAACGATCCGCCATCGTTCGTCGTCATCGACGGCGTACGGCGCCAGTCCGATATCGAAGCCGTGAAGGAACTTCCGGAATTCTCGCTCCTGTATGTCGAGGCCGATATCAAGACCCGGTACGAGCGTATCGTGAGACGTCGTCAGAACGCCGACGACGAGACCAAGACCTTCGAGGATTTCCAAAAGGATCATCTCCTCGAGACGGAGATCGGCATCTCGGCACTCAGGTCCGAGGCGCGCTTCATCATCAACAATGACGGGTCGCTCGAAGACCTGTACTCACAGGTGGACGATATCGTCGCGGAGTTGCAGAAGGAGGCGAATGAGTCGCATCAGTAACAGAACCACTTGTCGATGGATCGAATAAATACGCTTGTTATGAAAGGGAAATTCATCGCCATATACGGGATCAACGGCATCGGAAAAACGACGCAGGTGGAAGCGCTTGTGGAATTTTTTCGTGGGCAGGGAAAGAGCGCGTCGCGTCTCAAATACCCGGTGTACGATCTGGAACCGGAAGGCCCGTTTATCCACCGGTATCTTCGGGATCCGGAATTCCGTGCCGGGAACGAACTTTCCACACATGCGTTGCAGGAGAAATACGCCGAGAACCGGGCTCGCTACGAGTCGACACTCAAAGAGCGACTCGATGCGGGAGAGTGGATCGTCGCGGAAGACTATGTCGGGACGGGTGTCGCATGGGGATTGACCTGGGGAGGGGAGCTTGAATATCTCGAGCGGATAAACGGACATCTGTTGAAACCGGACGTGGAGATCCTGATGCACGGGAGCCGGTTCCTGACGGCCGTCGAGAAGGATCATCGCAATGAGATGGAATCGGAACGAATAACGATCTGCAAGAACTTTCATTTTCTGCTCGGCGAGCGGTACGGCTGGGAACGCGTGGACGCGAACCGTGATATCGAAGCGGTCTCGGAGGATATACGGGCGATACTCGACAAGCATTTCGAAATCGTATGAATCTTGACGTGAAAAAACTTGATCCGAAAGCGGTGTTGCCGACCCGTGCACACGAAGGGGATGCGGGACTGGACCTGTATTCACTCGAAAGTTTCGTGGTGGGTCCGGGGGAACGGCGAGTGGCTCGGACAGGCGTCGCCATCGCGATACCATCGGGTCATGTCGGGCTCATATGGGACCGGTCGGGACTCGCGGCGAAGAGCGGGATCACGAATCTCGGTGGCGTCATCGATGCCTCATACCGGGGAGAGTGGGGTGTCATCATGTTGAATACGTCCGATGTCCCATACGAGGTCGCTGCAGGAGAGCGGATCGCTCAGATACTCGTTCAGCCGGTCATGTTTCCGGACGTTTGTGAAGTTTCGGAACTTGATGCTACCATTCGTGGAGACGGCGGATTCGGCAGTACGGGGAAATCATGAAGCAGGTAACAGATAACAGATGATTTTCAACGAGGGGATGGAAACAATGCAGCAATGAAACAATGAATCTATGAAAAAACTCATCCCGGTCATCGGCATGGAAGTGCATGTGGAGCTCAAGACGGCGTCCAAGATGTTCTGTGCGTGCAAGAACGGTCTCGGGCAGGAGTCCGAACCCAATATCCATATCTGTCCTGTCTGCACCGCACAGCCGGGAGCGCTCCCGACCCCGAATAGGAAGGCGATCGAATCCGTCCAACGTGCGGGACTCGCTCTCGGTTGTACGCTCGCGACACATTCGAAATTCGACCGCAAGAACTATTTCTATCCGGACCTCCCGAAGGGGTATCAGATTTCCCAGTACGACGAGCCGTTCTGCGGACGGGGCGAATTGGAAATCCGTGAGGGCAAGACGGTCGGCATCACCCGTATCCACATGGAGGAGGATACCGGCAAGCTCACTCATCCGGCCGGAGCCGACTACACGCTCGTCGATCTCAACCGCGCCGGCGTTCCGCTTATGGAGCTCGTGACGGAACCGGATATCGAATCGTCTTCCGACGCGCGTCTGTTCTGTCAGAAGCTCCGGCAGATTTTCCGGTACCTCGATATATCCGACGCCGACATGGAAAGGGGACAGATGCGGTGCGAGGTGAATATCTCGCTTCATGAAGAGGGTACGGAGAAACTCTCCGGCACCAAAGTCGAGGTGAAGAATATCAATTCGTTCAAGGCGGTGGAGAAATCGATCGAGTTCGAAATCCGTCGGCAGACCGAAGAGCTCGAGGCTGGTCGTGCTATCGCCCAGGAAACAAGGGGGTGGGATGAGAACCGGCAGGGGACCGTTTCCCAGCGCAAGAAGGAATCGGCGCATGATTACCGCTATTTCCCAGAGCCGGATATCCCGCCATTCTCGTTCACGGAGGCGGACTTCGACATACTTCGAAAGACCATTCCCGAACTGCCGGCAGGCAAGGAAAAACGGTTCACGGAGCAGTACGGTCTCTCCGGTGAGGCGGTCTCGGTGATTACTGCCGAGAAGCCAACCGCGAACTATTTCGAATCGGTCGTGAGTGAGATCGAATCCAAGAAGGAATCGGAGGAGCTCGGAGCCGACACGGAGAAGGCGATCCGACTCGCTGCGAACTATCTCGTCACCGAACTGCGCAAACGGCTCGCCGATCTCGGGAAGACTGTCGACACGTCCGGAATCACACCGGAGAACTATGCCGAATTCATATCGATACTCGCCGACGGGAAAATCAATTCGAGTGCCGCACAGGCGGTCTTGGCAGAGATGTTGTTGGGTGGGGACAATGACCCGTCGCACATCATCGAGCGACTCAACCTCGGACAGGTGAGTGATACGGGGGCGCTCGAAGGAATCGTCGATACGGTTCTCGGAGCGAATGCCAAGTCTGTCGAGGATTTCCGTGCCGGCAAACAGAACGCTTTTCAATTCCTCATCGGTCAGATTATGAAGGAGACCAAAGGTAAGGCGAATCCGCAGGTGGTTTCCGAGATACTTCGGAAAAGGCTGGAATCATAACCAATAGTCGTGTTGTCATGTATTCTTGCATTTGGTGTTCGTGTGGAAAAATTCTATAATGACTGCATATAAGCAATAACAGAATTTGTATGGGTTTTTCTCCCGAAGATTCCGTGCCGGGACAGGAAGCGAAGAAGGCTTCGGCGCAGGAACGATTGAATGCCTTGAACGCGGAAATCAAAAAAGCGACCGATGATTTCGAATTCGACAAACTGTCCGCACTTGCCGAAGAGGCGAAAGCTTTGCAAGAAGAGATAGGGAAAGAGGCTTCTGGCGAGGGTGTAACAGCAGAGCAACCGGAGTTGGCTGAGTCGGCCGAACCCACCGTAGACGAGACCGCTGAGCGGGAAGCGCAACAGCTTGCGGATAATGAGAGTGTTTCGACCGATAAGGCGAATGCGGACTCGCTCGCGGAACAGATCAAGAGCGGAGGTCCTTTGGTCGCGGAAGCACCGACGGCCGAGAGCGAGGCCTTGCAGGTGCAATATGAGGGGTTGAAGAACGATCTGGCAGAAAGACAGGCGATTTTTGACGCGAATGAAAAGACGATTCAAGACATGCAGGAGAAATTGGAAAGGAAGTATAACGGTAATCCGAATATGAAATCGGAATCCGTAAGGACATACTCGGCCTTTTTCAAAGGTATGGGCAATGCTTTTCGTGACACCGAAAATGGTCCCTTGGCGATAATGATGAATACATTAAGGGAAAAGCGGGACAAGGGGGAATCACAGGATCAGGGAAAGAACCCGATACAGAAACAGATGGATATGCTTCAGGGGCTGATCAACGACGTGAAGGCGTATGAGGGGAGCCCGTTGAGTCAGGAAAACCTTTCGAGCCTGTTCGAAGAGAAAAGCGACCAGGTGTTTCGGCTGTTGAATGACGGTATCGTGGATAACGATACTTATGCCCAATATGGGAATGTCCGTCGTGCGGAGATTGATTCCATGAGAAACGTGGACAGCGATCCGGAAGTGATCGCATTGAAAGAACAATTGGCTGCCGCTGGTATCGAAAGGGATGCCTCATTAATATCGCTGGATACGGCGAAAAATGCGGAGTATGAAGCGCGACTCAAATTGGCGGCCTAAAAAAGATTTCGTTGGTAAAAATCCAGAATCACCTCGGTTTAAAAAACACTCCCCACGCGGGACAAAACAAAGGGGTCAGGTACATTTTTCGCGACGGAACTTACAACCTGCAACTGACAACTTACAACGGGGGACGGGGAACAGACAACTTACAACTTACAACTTACAACTGACAACGGGGAACAGACAACTTACAACGGGAACGGGGAACAGACAACTTGCAACTGACAACTGACAACGGGGGACGGGGAACAGACAACTTACAACTTACAACTGACAACGGGGAACAGACAACTTACAACGGGAACGGGGAACAGACAACTTGCAACTGACAACTGACAATGGGGAACGTTTTG
>CAIOMK010000024.1 GCA_903859375.1 Candidatus Moraniibacteriota bacterium | reverse complement strand
TTTCGCTCCCGGCGACCGGCAGGACCCACCTGAGCCGTTCTTCTTGTATCGTTTCCGACATATGGATTGACATATTTGGCTGGGATGAGGGATGACCCCAGAGCCTAGCAAAAACCGCCATATGTGTGTACACATTACCAGAGACGCTTGACAGAAATATGATTATCCGTTATGGTGCCAAGTTATATTTTTGGTCTCAAATTACATGAGGAATTTCATATTCGGAGTCTTATTTGCAGGATTTTTCGCTGTCGCCGGTGTGGCTGTGGCAAGCACGGTGACCGGAGGTGCCTCGTTCGATGATGTGTGGACGGCCATCATAGACATCAGAAGCGATGTTATCTCTACTGATGGCGATCTCAGTATGTTGAAGCTGCAACTGACCGCAAAGGCGGCACAGGATGCCCTGGACAAGCAAGCGATGACCGATGCCTTGGAAGCGCTCAAGAACAATACCGTCGTCAAAAATGCGAACGGAGGTATCGCTCATTCCGAGCACTATATTTTGCAGGACGCGAAATTCGAGTAAGTCCCGTCGTTTCTCTTGTCGAATAAAAAACTCCGCCGAGGCGGAGTTTTTTCTTTCCCTATTCCAGATTTTTCAGTATTTCCGTAAACGTTTCCCGAAGCGCGACGAGCTCCTCATCTGAGAACGGTGAGAGGACGAAGCTTTCGGCAGGGACGTTCTCCGGCGGGCGACCGACGCCGATACGGATGCGGGTGAAGTCCTTGGTACCGAGCTTTTCGATAAGGTCGGAGACGCCGTTGTGTCCGGCGGCGCCGGAACCGCTCCCTATCTTGAACGCGCCGGAGGCGATGTCGAGATCGTCGTGGATCACGATGACATCGGAAACCGCGATTTTGAAAAACGACATGATGGCGGCCACGGACTCGCCGGAACGGTTCATGAAGGTCTCAGGCTTGATCAGCATGACTTTTTCCCCTGCATGCATACCGGCCGAGACAGAACCTTTCCATTTCGGGGTCGGCTGAAACGGTTCAAGATCCCATGTCTCGTGCAGGAAATCAAGAAAAAGGAATCCGGCATTGTGGCGGGTCCGTTCATATTCTTTGCCCGGGTTCCCGAGTCCGACGATGAGTTTCATAGGGTTTTCATTATATGGATAGCATAGCATGGTTGGATGAATTCTTAATTTCCAATTGTTAATGAATGACGGGGACTATGCCGATTCTTTTGTAAGAATGATGCCGGATGAATCTTTCCCTTCTTACCAGGTACTGATTACTGATTATCGTGTCTGCGGTGGGAAATATTCCGAGAAGGGATCTTCCATCGATGTGTTGGTCTCGCTGTCACTGCCGATCGACGTATCGGGCAGAGGGTGACTTATGAGGTCATCTCCCACGATGATCACGAAATCCGGATTTTTTTTGGTCGCGGGCAACGTCAACGCGTCGGTGCGTTTTTTCAGTGAGAATGCGCCGAGAAGAGAATCAAGCGTGTAGGGCTTTCCAAGATCTGTCTTGTCTATCACTTGGCTCGTATCCGGACGGTCGATTTCTTTTCCTGTCAGTACGCTGATATCATCTGCCGGAATCGCGTCGCGAAGTGTCGTCGCGAACCTGCCGGCGACAGTGGCGTCTTCCGGCCGGGACAAGACGAGCACGGAAGAGGCTTCCTTCTCCATTTCCGCATATTTCCGATCCATCTCGTCTTTTTGGAAGATCCCGTCCGCCAAGGCACGGACCTCGTTCCAGTTTCCTGTCCGTGGAACCAGGATGAACGCCTGTACACCGCCCATATCGATATGTGAAACGCGGAGCAGGCTCTCCTTCTTCCATGCGTCGACGACCGCCGACGGGGCATTGCGCAAATCGGTCGTCTTCGAAATTTCAAGCAGACTTCCGATCTGACTCACGGTCAGGTTGGTCCGCACATTGTCACCCAGTGTGCCGAGAAGCCGGTTCACCGTGAAGATGTCGAGATAGGTCCTTATCGAGAGTGCTTTCTCCTGGAATGTCTTGATGATCTGCTGTTGACGTTTCGCCCGTCCGAAGTCGCCTTCCGGATCGTCATGCCGTTCCCGGGCGTATTTGAGAGCGGTTGCCCCGTCGAGCGAATGCCAACCGGCTTTGAGTTCGAAGGTTTCGTAGCTGTAATTCTTGCCCGGATACCGGGTGTCGAGGATGTCGCGTTCTGAAAAGACCCGGATACCGCCGATGTCGTCGATCACCTTTTCGAATCCGTCGAAATCAAGCGCGACGTAGTAGGGGATTTTCTGTCCGGTGATCTCTTCCATGGCACGGACAAGCGTGTCTGCGCCGTCGCCTTGGTTTAGCCCGTATTGATAGATCGAATTGAGTTTCGTGGAGAGGCCTGTTCCGGGAATCGGGGCAAAGAGATCTCGTGGTATGGAGAGAAACGCCGCCTTGCGTTCGCGGACATCGATGCTGGCGAGCATGATGGTGTCGGTGAGATTCTGTCCCGGGTAGCCTTGTCCGGCTCGCCCGAGAAGGAGTATGTTCACCCGCCCCTGGTCTTCACCCTCGAGCTGTTCCCGTTTCCCACCCGGAAGTATCGAGGTCAGATTTTCAAAGGCTCCATTTGAAGATGCATTGTCGACGTGGATTTTTTCGGCGGTCTGGAAGAGCCGATATCCGAGGAAAACGAGGATGAAAACGAGGATGGCTCCACCGGCTATGGCTACCTGTTTAAATTTGGTTTTTCCTTTATCCATAGTGTTTTTCGGTATTTTTGTCTGGCTTGATTTTATGCGTGAAACGTGATAAGATAGTGCTGTTCGGCTCTCATCAAAGGAGAGCGTACCTATCCTTATTTTTTCCGTATGACGACGAATCCTGAACGGTCCGAGCTTCCGGAACGGGGTATTGGTCCGGAAGTCGGAGTTGAGGAAGAACTTTCCTCGGGACAGTTTTTCCTTGAGATGGTAAAGGTGTTTATCCTGGCCGCTCTCATCATCATACCAGTCCGCGTCTTTCTCTTCCAGCCATTCTTCGTACAGGGTTCGAGCATGATGCCGAATTTCGAGAACGGTGAATATCTCGTAGTGAACGAATTCGGGTTCAAACAGACCGAAATAGGTGCTTCCGGAAGCCCTTTTTTCACAGTCTCGCCGTTTTACGTTTTGCCACGACAGGAGCCGATCGTTTTCCGCTCTCCGCAGAATCCTGATCTGTATCTTATCAAACGGGTCATAGGACTTCCCGGTGAGACTGTCCGCATCGAACGATCGAAGGTGTTCATCGTCAATGAGGCACATCCGGACGGATATGAGCTCGATGAGAAAGCATATCTTTCATCTTCCGTCATAACGACGGACATGAAACCGATCACACTCGGAGCCGATCAGTACCTTGTCTTGGGCGACAACCGTATGAACAGCCTCGATTCACGTGTTTTCGGTCCGGTCAGCAAAGAACTTATCGTCGGTCGTGTATTGTTACGCGCATGGCCGATCCCGCGTGCCGAGTGGTATAAGTAACCGGCTCTTTTTATAAGAACCCGTCTGAAATCCCATAGCGAATCTTTCCTTCCCGTGGTGAGATTTCAGACAGGCTCTTAGTTGTAATACAGCAGTATAAGCGATCCGCCTATGACTCCGAAGAAGATTACCGTTATGAAGAATGACAAGGCAACGACAAAGAAACCGGTTCAGAAAGCCGCCTCGAAGACGGAGAAACCGGCCGTGGTGAAAACGGCTCCGACCCCGCTCGTTTCCGAGAACGAGTTTCTTATGCAGTCTCTTCGTGGGATGCGCGACATATTGCCGGATGAACAGCCGTACTGGGAGCGCGTGAGACGAAGCCTCTCTGCCGCCGCACAGGATTTCGGATTTCAGCGGATAGATGTGCCGACGGTGGAATTTCTCCATTTGTTCGTGCGTTCGATCAAAGAGGGGACCGACATCATCGACAAGGAAATCTATGCGTTCCAAACCCGCGGAGGAGACCGGGTCGCCCTTCGGCCGGAATTCACCGCAGGAGTCGTGCGCGCGTATATCCAGCATGGGATGAGTGCATTGCCGAAACCGATCCGATTGTTCTCGACCGGTCCCGTGTTCCGATATGACCGTCCGCAAGAGGGCCGGTATCGCGAATTGTGGCAGGGGAATTTCGATGTTTTCGGTGAATCCGATCCGATTCTCGACGCGCAGGTCATTCAGATGGCGTATCGGGTCATACACGAACTCGGCTTGCGAAACATCGAGTTTCAGGTGAACTCGATCGGGACGCCGGAATCACGCAAACGCTATGAGAAGGCGTTGGTACGGTTTCTCGAATCACAGAAGCACAAGCTGTGCCAGTCCTGCCGTGAGCGACTCGTGACCAACCCGATGCGTATCCTCGACTGCAAGGAGGACAAATGCGTCCAACTGACCTCACAGGCACCTCAGGCGCTTGATTTCCTCGACGACGAATCCCGCGCCCATTTCAAATCGCTCCTCGAATACCTCGATGAGCTCGATTTGCCGTACACGATCAATCCTCGCCTCGTCCGTGGGCTCGATTATTATACCCGGACAGTGTTCGAAATCTGGTCATCCGACCGTGAGGGGAAGAAATACGCGCTCGGTGGAGGTGGGCGATATGACAATCTTATACAGGAGCTCGGTGGCGAGCCGACGCCGGCCATCGGATTCGGGCTCGGACTCGATCGGATAGTGCTCGAGATGAAGCGGACGCAGGTACGGCCGCACGAGTTTCCGAAGCCGCGCGTTTTTCTCGCCCAGCTCGGTGATCTCGCCAAGAAGAAGAGTCTCCGGTTGTTTTCCGATCTCGAGAAGCATGGCGTCTTGGTGACGGAAAGTTTCGGTCGTGGCAGTCTCAAGGCACAGATGCGTGTCGCGGCACGTCACGGTGTCGAGGTGACGATCATCCTCGGACAGAAGGAGGCGATCGATGGGACTGCGATCGTGAAGGACATGGTGTCCGGTACGCAGGAAACCGTCACCCAGGAGAAGCTCGTGGATGCCGTGAAGAAAATCCTCAAAACGAACGCATCCCTTTCCCACCCGGCACCGAAATTCGAATAGCGTTTCATACGTAGTATGGAAGAGACTGTTTTCGACAAGATCATACGACGGGAGATTCCGGCTGATATCGTTTTTGAAAGCGATGAGATTATCGCGTTCCACGATATCCATCCGCTAGCTCCCGTGCATGTCCTGATCATTCCGAAGCGTCGGATCGAGACGGTCGATGATCTCGGGGACGGCGATGCCTTGTTGGTAGGCAAAATGGTGCTTGTAGCCAGGAATATCGCCCGGGACTTGAATATTTCACGGAAAGGGTATAAACTGCTTTTTCGGGTGGGACAAGATGGGGGACAGGAAATACCGCATATACACCTGCATTTGATCGGCGGGGCACGGCTCTCGGAAGGGATTCGGCCCGTGCGATGAAGTGTTTTCAGAGATGAGGGAGGGGAATATTTCAATATTACTAGGAAAGGAGGTCGGTAGATATGATACAAGTACGTAAGAAAGAGAAAGAGACTCCGGAGAGCATGATTCGCCGGTTTTCACGCCGTGTCCAACAGAGCGGTACACTCCAACGCGCCCGAAAACTCCGTTTTCGTCGCGAGGAGAAAAGCAAAACCGAACGTCGCCACGAGGCCCTCTATAAGACGAAGATCCGAAAGGAAATCGGACGTCTGAAGAAATTCGGGAAGTTCGATGACGAGTCCCTCCGCGAAATCAAGAAAAAACTCAACCGTTAAAACCGTCCGTTATGAGTCTTTACGAAACGATACAGGGCGATCTGAAGACGGCGATGAAGGCGGGAGATGCCGCGAAACGGGATGTGCTCCGTATGGTCGGGAGCGCTCTCAAGAACGAGGCTATCGAATGCCGGAAGCCGGCAACCGAATTGTCCGATGCCGAGTCGGTCGCCGTTTTGCGACGGCTGGCGAAGCAGCGGCGCGAGAGCGTGGAAAGTTTCCGTGCGGGAGGACGTCCGGAACTAGCGGAACAAGAGGAGGCCGAGCTCGGTCTCATCTCCTTGTATCTGCCTGCGAACCTGCCGGATGACGAGATCAAAAAGCTGATCGCGGAAGCGAAAGTCGAGACAGGAGCGGTATCTCGTGCCGATTTCGGAAAACTCATGGGGGCGACCGCAAAGAAAGTCGCCGGCCGGGCCGACGGCAATGCGGTCAAGAAATTCGTTGAGGAAGCGCTTGCGGAATAACGTATGAGAGACTTCGATCTGTCCATCGTCAGGAACGTGGAATGTGAGATGGATGATGATTTCTTCAACGCGGTCGTGAAAGAGACGGTTTCCCTATGTGGGATGCCGTCTCTTTCCGTATCCGCGGACGTAAGTGTCGGTATGGCACTCGTGTCTGACGAGGAGATTCGGGAACTCAACCGGGTATATCGCGACAAGGATGCGCCGACCGACGTATTGTCGTTTTCGGAACATGAAGGGGAGGAAATCGGACCTGACAGTGACGGTCGGATTTTTCTCGGTGACCTCGTGATTTCTCCGTCCTTCGTCCGCCGTGCCGCCGAAACCGATTCGGTCCCGTTTCAAAAAGAGCTCGCGTTCGTCTGTTCTCATGGTACATTGCATCTTCTCGGTTTCGATCACTCCGAAGAGATGTTCCGTATCCAAGACGAGGTGACGGAGCTTGTCACGATGGCGGAGACCGTCTATCCGTTGTAAAATAGAGAAAAAGCACCGTAACCGTATTCTTATGATCAAGTTCACGAAAAGTTTCCGACATGCGACAGATGGCATAGCTCATGCGGTGAAGACGGAGAGAAATTTCCGTATCGAGCTCGCTCTGGCCGCTCTCTCGATCGTATTCGCCGTGTTTCTTCCGTTGACCTGGGCGGAACGGTTGATCGTTTTTCTCACGATAGGGATTGTCCTGTCTCTCGAACTTTTCAATACCGCTTTCGAGCACCTGATGGACATGTTGAGCCCGCAGTTCCACGAGAAGGTGAAGATAATCAAGGACATAGCCGCCGGAGCGGTGCTTGTCTCGTCCGTTTCTGCGGCGATCGTCGGCATTTGGATTTTCCTTCCGCGTCTCATCGCGTTGTTTTCCTGAAACCAATCCGATATCCGAAAACGAACCGGGCCGAGAGGTCCGGTTTTTTTGTTTTCGAAACTCGATCTGCGGAGCATACCCCATACATCGTTTCGCCGGTCAGAGGAACGTCATGAGGCATATTTTTCCACGTCTCAGCATTGTCCTTCCCGCGTTGTCCATTTTTCACTTTGAGTTTTACCATTTCCTGTTTTCGTTTTCGTACCCTTGTTCCCAATATATCAATTTCGAGTTCCTGATTATCATTTCCAGCTTCTCTCTTTTTCCCATTCTCGACTTTGCGGACGTTCAGCTTGTGCTTTTTGACTTCTTTTTCACTCTCGACTTTCGACTACGGAGACTATCCACTCTTTCGTTTTGTCTTCCGTTCGTTTTCGGGGTATAATGAGACCTATAAGTAGGGAGCCTCGTGTGGGAAGAAATTCTCGATTGTTCGTATGCCGAAAACGGAAAATTATCTCGGAATAGATATCGGATCGACGCGGGTACGCGCGGTCATGGCACAGGAAATTTCGGGCGAGGAATCGCTCCGCGTGCTCGGTGCCGTCTCAGTGCCTTCCGAAGGCATGCGACGTGGAAGCGTCATCGATGCGTCCGCGGTATCGAGTTCGGTCGCGAAGGCCGTGTCACATGCGGAACGGATGTCCGGAGTTTCGGCGAACGTGGTCGGCGTGAGTATTTCCGGAACGGATATTTTTTGTCAGAAAACACTCGGCGTCATAGCAGTCAGCCGTCCCGATGGCGAGGTGGCGGAGGAGGACGTGGAACGTGCTATGGCCGAAGTCGAGTCGCGCGTCATGCTTCCCTCGAATCGGGAGGTGCTTCACGTGATTCCGAAAAGCTATCGGCTCGACGACCAAAAGGATATCAAAGACCCGGTCGGTATGCGCGGTGTCCGGCTCGAAGCCGAGGCGTTCGTGGTGGGCACGAGCATGAATCAGATGAAAGGCTTTGGCCGTATCCTCGACCAGGTCGGTATTCGGCCGAGTTTTCATGCGGTCGAACCGCTTGCCGCCGCGGAGGCGGTGCTCAGTCAGAAACAGAAAGAGTTGGGTGTCGCTTTGGTGAATATCGGCGGAAGCACGACGTCGATCACGATATACGAAGAGGGTGAGCTCGTCCATCTCTCGGTACTTCCCGTTGGTGGCGCACACGTCACGAATGACATCGCTCTCGGACTTCGTGTCTCGATTGATATCGCGGAACAGGTGAAACTCCAATACGGAACCGCTTTGCCGGATACGGTCGGTAAGCGTGAGGAAATCGATCTTTCCCGTATCGATTCGCGTGAGACGGAATCCGTTTCACGACATCATGTCGCCGAGATCATCGAGGCAAGGATGGAAGAGATACTCGTTCTCGTGAATCTCGAACTCGCGAAGTGCGGTCGCGAAGGGCTGTTGCCGTCAGGCGCGGTGCTGACGGGAGGCGGTGCTCTTCTTCCCGGAACAGTCGAACTTGCCAAGAACATTCTCCGACTCCCATCGCATGTCGGATATCCGAAACCGCTCGGTGGTATTCTCGACCAGGTGGACAGTCCTGATTTTTCAACGGCCGTCGGACTCGTATTGCTTGCGAGAGAAGGAGTTGGTTCACATCGGAATGTCGCCGGTATAGGATTCCTGGCCGATGGAGCGCAGAAAGCCATTCCCGATTGGATGCTCTCTTCCGGAAAAAAAATAAAAGATTGGCTCCGAAAATTTCTCCCACTTGATTGAAAACAGACGTGAGAAAGCCAAAAAATGGGGTAAACTCCGCTTGACACACGCTTTTTCCGCGTGCTAAAGTAGGACTTCGAAAACAAAAGTCAATCGGAACCGTTTCAATCATCCTTTTTTAGTATCCTTTCCGTATGGCTGAAATCAAACCCGATATCGAGACATTCGCGAAAATCAAGGTCGTTGGCGTCGGTGGTGCCGGAGGGAATGCCGTTTCCAGAATGATCGATTCCAAGATAAAAGGAGTCGAATTTGTGGTTATCAATACCGATGCGCAGGCACTGCACAATTCGAAGGCGGCCGAGAAAGTCCACATCGGTAAGAATCTGACGAAAGGACTCGGTGCCGGTATGAATCCGGAAATCGGACGGCAGGCGGCCGAGGAGAACCGTGATGAGATCCAGGAAGTGCTCAAGGGCGCCGATATGGTGTTCGTCGCGTGCGGGCTCGGCGGTGGTACCGGCTCAGGTGCCGCACCAATCGTCGCGGAGACGGCGAAGGAACTCGGCGCGCTCACCATCGGCATCGTGACCAAACCGTTCACGTTCGAAGGGGCACAGCGACGTGCCATCGGCGAAGAAGCGCTTTCGAATCTTCGTGACCGCGTGGACTCACTCATCACGATCCCGAACGACAAACTCCTGTCCATCATCGACAAGAAGACTTCGCTCATCAACGCATTCCGAATCGTCGACGACGTGCTCCGTCAGGGCGTGCAGGGCATCTCGGACCTCATCACGAAGCCTGGTATCGTCAACGTGGATTTTGCGGACGTCAGGACCATCATGGAAGACAGTGGCTCCGCCCTTATGGGCATCGGTATCGCTTCGGGAGAAAACCGTGCCGAGGAGGCGGCCCGAGCGGCCATCAACAGCCCGCTTCTCGAATTGTCCATCGACGGTGCGAAGGGAGTGCTCATCAATATTTCCGGTTCGGCAGATCTCGGCATGCTCGAAATCAACGAAGCGGCGAACATCATCACCGAAAGCATCGATCCGAATGCGAAGGTCATCTTCGGAGCGGTCGTGGACGATCAGGTTCACAAGGGAGATATCCAGATCACGGTCGTCGCGACGGGATTCGACGCGGGACGTATCAAGGAACGTACTCCGGTCGGATTCGTTTCCCGTGTCGCTTCTTTCCCGACTCCCACCCACATCATGAATGCCGTCGCAGCTGTGGCGCGTACCACAAACGAGCCGTCTCAGGTCAAACCGACGGAAGAGGAAGAAGACCTGTTCTCCCGCAACGCTTTCGAAAGCACCCGTCGGATGGTCGAGAATCCGACGATGATAATCGAGGAGAAGATACAGCCGGCCCAGACGCCGCTCCGTGCCGAAGCGAAAGAGTTCGTGGAAGAGAGTGACGATCTCGATATTCCCGCATTCATAAGGCGGAAGATGAAGAAATAATTCCGGAGGTTCGTACGTATGAACGGAGGGTGCCCGGCATCCTCCTTTCTTTTTCTCCGGAATGTGGTAGATTGATGTCGTAAGTCGGTTTTTTTTATACAAACATCGGTTGTCGATCCCGTTGAGGCCTTGTATGGAGGCGTGTCGGGATCGCGAACAGATTTCAAAGATATGCGTTGTCCGTTTTGCGGCCATGACGATACCAAAGTGGTCGATTCGCGTGATACGAAAGAAGGTCGGGCGATTCGACGAAGGCGCGAGTGTGAAAAATGCTCGGGCCGGTTCAGCACGTATGAGGAGGCGGAAACGATGGGCATCTCGGTCGTGAAAAAGGACGGTCGGAAAGAATCGTATGATCGGAAGAAGATCGAAGCCGGTCTCATGCGGGCTCTTGAGAAGCGTCCCGGCTCCGAGGAGAAGGCGGAAAAAATCCTTGAGGAGATCGAATACGAACTGCATGCGAGACACGAGTCCGAAGTCGCGAGCAGGGAAATCGGAAACCTCATACTTGAGAAGCTCCGTTCCGTGGACGAAGTCGCCTATCTCCGTTTTGTTTCCGTCTACAAATCTTTCGGCTCGGTAAAGAGTTTCAAAAAGGCGATAGAAAATCTGGAATAATCGTCAGCGAACGGACAGCGGTTAACAAATAACAGATAGCATGGAACAAGGGGAGGGAACGGTGTCCGCTCGTCGTTAACTGTTATCTGTTTTCTGTTATCCGTTTCCTCCCGACTGAACATGGACATCCCATCGTTGATTAGGCGATCCGTCTTATTCATCATTCCCGGTGTCTTTTTCGGTTCGTTGTATCCTTTGTGGTCGCCTTTGTCTCCGATACTGATACTCGCGACCGGCATCGCTTTCGTTTCCGTGTGGCCGAGCAGGAAAGGGCTGATTTTTTTCCTGTGCTGCGCGGTGCTCTCGTCTTGTATCCTTCTGTCGGCCCGTGAAGAAGTGTTTTGGAACCGTGAACGGCCGGCCGGACCGGTGTCGGGAACCGTGACGGTCATCCGGAATCCGGAAACGGATGATGCCGGCACGACGGCGGTCTTCTTGTTTGATTCGTGTTCGACGGGAGTGGTCTGTCCGCAGGAACTCGTCTCGGGAATTTTCTCGATCAGATCCGGTATCTCATATGGAGATGTCGGGACGCTTTCGTGCGTACTCGCGGCTCCTGACGCGACGTGGCGGATGTACTATGCGAAAGACGGTATCGCGTACAAGTGTCGGGTCTC
>CAIOMK010000023.1 GCA_903859375.1 Candidatus Moraniibacteriota bacterium | reverse complement strand
GGGACTTGCAAAGAAAGATGAGACGGTGGAATATGTACTACAATGATCTTGAACACTGCGGATTGGACGGGAAAAGTCCGAACGAATATTTGAAAGAATTCGAATTAATCAATCCGCCAAATGTGTGTTCCTAAAACAAGATTCCCTCAAAACGAGCACGGAAGCTTTTCCGTCACGAACCGTCGCGAAACCTGTTTTTTTCGGGTTGTTCGCGTTCCTCTCCTTTCTCGCCGTATCCGTTTCATTCGGACTCCCGATACTCACCCCGCTCGTTCTTTTTCTTGGAGCCTTCTCGTTTTTTCTTTTTTTCACAAAGCCGCAGGCGTTCCTCTTCGCGTTGATATTCGTCCGGATGTCGCTCGACTACACGTCCCAATATTTCACGGTCTCCATCCTTGAACGGTCCTTCACGCTCTCCGAGCTTTTCGGCATCGCTATCGCCGTCATCGGCATCATCACGGTGCTTCAAAAAGGAAAAGACCTTCCGAAATTCCGACTTCTCCCGGCGTTTATCCTTATCGGACTCTGGGGAGCCGTCTCCCTCTTTTTCTCCATAATGCCTTCCTCGACTCTCCGTGACCTCTTGAGGATATTCGACTTGTTCACCTTCGCTTTTCTCGCCTTCGTCACCGTGAGGAACCGGGCCGATTTCAAAAGGCTTCTCGAGGCGCTTTTCATCACGTTCATCATCCCGCTCGGAGTAGGGTTCTACCAGTATGCCGCCGGCATCGGATTCCAGGATGAGAGTTCACCCATACCACGGATCTTCGGCACGTTCGCACATCCGAACGTCTTCAGCCTCGCGCTTTTCACCGTATTCGCGCTCGCCGTCCTCTATCGTACCGAATTCGCCAAAACGACAAAGTCACGCGTCCTGACCGTGATCTTCCTCGGCGCCACGGGACTCGCGATGCTCCTCACACTTTCACGCGTCGCATGGCTTGCCACAGCCGTCTTCTTTCTCATCATCGCGGTCTTCCGAAACAGGAAGCTTCTTCTTCCGATGATTCTTCTTCCGATATTTTTTCTCGCACTTTCCGGAACACTTCGGGAACGGGTCATGCAATCCTTCGACCTGAATCCCGACAGCTCCATCGCCTGGCGCCTCACTCTGTGGAGCGACAATATCCGCAAGACGTTCATCGATGGACGCGAGTGGTACGGCTACGGACTCGAGACCTTCCCGTCCGCCTCAGAAGAGCTCCGTGGCATCGCGCTCGGATCGAATGATGCGCACAACGACTTCGTGAAATTTTTCGTCGAAGGCGGATATACCGGACTCGCCACATTCCTCACCTTTATCGGGCTCATCTTTCTTCCGCTTTCACGGCGGTACAAAAACGCCACGGACACCGGCATCAAGACCGTTTTCGGCATCATCATCGTGGCGCTCATCGCGATTGAGTTCTCGGCATTCTCCGATAACGTGTTCCGCAACACGCCTTTGTGGATCATCTTCTTCACGGCGACGGGTGGAGCTCTCGGTGCGTTCCGGGCACCGCAAGAAGAAGACCCGTCATGATTCTCCTGTTACGGGACAAAAAGAAAGAAGGCTCACAAGATTAACTTGTGGCCTTCTTTTTTACCGTACATGCACACCACTATCAGAAATAATTCTTATAGTGCGCATGATATTTCTTCACCTCATCCGGAGACGCGGCACGGATGTTTCCGTACTTAGTCACTGTGAGGATGGTCAGCATGTCTTTCGTCCCGTCGCGACGGGTCAACATATGGCGGGTCGGTCCGAAAGGGTGCGATCCCCAGGCGACGAGGCGTCCGTTGGCGTCGATGATCACAGGCACGACTGCAAAGACAGTGCCGAACGACTTCTTCGGCAGTTCGATGCGAATCGTAACAGATTCCCCACTCATCGGAGCCGAATACATCCGATTCAGATCAAACCGTATATCGTCACCGCCACCACTGCCCGCCCACGCCGGTCCGACACCGGTCAGACCGAACAATGTCCCACAAAACAAATCCGACCCCGGAACGACGTATGCCGTCCCTTTCCCACTTTTATCCGGCTCACTGAAAACCGTACCCTCAAGTTTTTGGTTCAACACGATCCCCGAGTTAACGAGAAAGGTGAGATCCGCGACGCCCGGCGTAACCTGTTTGATTTCCAGAGTCGTCTCACCGGTATGATGAACGCCTCCAGATACACTTCCTGATTTTCCGGTCAGGTCCGGTGCGGCATATGCCACGGTTCCGGCGAACACAACGATCGCCATGATAAGAGTTGAGAAGATTTGTTTTCTCACGATAGTATCCTCCTTGGATAGATGTTTTTGGGAAGTATTATTAAACAAACGGTATCGGCTCCGCATCACGATTGTGACACGATACCAATCTACCATTATAGAGGAAATAATTGTTTTTGTCAATACTAGGCGGTAATGTGTACACACATATGGCGGTTTTTGCTAGGCTCTGGGGTCATCCCTCATCCCAGCCAAATATGTCAATCCATATGTCGGAAACGATACAAGAAGAACGGCTCAGGTGGGTCCTGC
>CAIOMK010000022.1 GCA_903859375.1 Candidatus Moraniibacteriota bacterium | reverse complement strand
CGGGACTTGCAAAGAAAGATGAGACGGTGGAATATGTACTACAATGATCTTGAACACTGCGGATTGGACGGGAAAAGTCCGAACGAATATTTGAAAGAATTCGAATTAATCAATCCGCCAAATGTGTGTTCCTAAAACAGAGCGTCCGGTGCCGGATTTGACAGTCTGACGGCTCTTCCGTACAATCCGTCGCAAGCGGGTATGATGGTCATACGCGCCTGAAGGGATGTTTGTTAACAACCTAAAAATCTATAAAAGGAGATGATTGCCGATGGAAGAAAAAAAATGCAAAATGTGTCCGAAAAGACAGATGGTGATAAATCATATGCTTGGTTGGTCGGCCCTGTGGTGTTCCGTGTTGTTCGTACCGCTGTACTTCGTTCAGGCGGGAGGTATGGTGTTCGATCTCGGCGCTTTCGTGTCTTGGTTGATACAGTGTGTCTGTCTGCTCTGGTGTGCGAGAATATTTTTCCAGTCGAGAGACGGATGGAAAAGAATCCTTGAAGGCAGGTTTTCAGTGAAATGAATCGAATGGTGAATGATGCATAGATTGACGGTATAAGAGACGGGAAGCGTAATGTTTCCCGTCTTTTTTCTTTTCCGGCCGGATCGGCGGGACGGGTGTGATATAATAGGGCCATAATCATTGGGGAAAAACATATGGCAATCACCAAGGAAGCGTTTATCTCGGAGCTGAACCGGGACCTCGCGGACGAGTTCGGTGCGGCGGTGCAATATGTCCAGCATGCCGCAGCCGTGACGGGACCGGAATACGATGCCATCGGGAAAGAACTTATCATCCACTCCAACGAGGAGATGATGCATGCGGTCTCACTGTCGAATATCATCTGCGATTTGGGCGGTGTTCCCGGAACCGATGTGTCGGAGCGTCATGTCTCTTCGGATTCCAAGGAGATGCTCGAACAGGATCTCGCCGGAGAGGAAGGCGCCATCGCGCGGTACAAGGAACGTATCTCCCAGGCGGAATCACTCGGTGAATACGGCGTGCGCCGACTGCTCGAGGACATCCTCATGATGGAGGAGGAACATCGTCGCGATCTGACCAGTTCGCTCGGACGATAGGGGATCGCGGCATATCCGGAACATTCGGAAACGGGAGAACGGTCTCCCGTTTTTCGATGTTTGACATCGGTTCGGCATGACCTACAATACGGGTATAGTTCATTAATCACCGAAACAAAGAGGAGGAATCATGAAGGATTTCATGGAATCACTCGGAGTGGTCATTCTTCTTGTCTCAGCGGCAGCTGGTCCGTTCGCAGGAGGGTTGCTCTCGCCCGTATGGCTCTTGGGGCTTACCGTCCTCGTCGTCTTGTCCGCGATGTTCATATACAGAATCGAGGTCGACGGGGTGAATTCGTTCGGGGGAAGGTCGGCGATCACGCTCGGTATCTTCGATATCGTGATGATATGGGCGGTGTTCTTCGCCTCCCATGCTCTTACGCCAGATTTTCTGCGGCGACTGGCGGAATATGTCGGTCGGTATGCGCCGTTTTGACCGGCCTATGGTTTCCGAAACGGGAACGGGCAACAATCGGGAGAGAAATCTCCCGTTTTTTATGGAAGCGTTCCCATGTCCGGCCGATTGACAACGCTCCGGATGCGTGTAGAATGTCGGGATGGTTTTTTACCAATCATATATCGGTCAACGACAAACCAAAGGAGCGAAATGACAGACATACTCGGTATTGTATTTCCAGCTGTCGTGGTTGGAAAATCGATCGATCCAAGGATCCCATTGATCCCGCTCGCAATCCTGTCCTCGGCCACATGCGCCGCCGTCATCTGTTTTTCGTTCCTGTGGTGGCTGACACGCAGGTACGTCGATGATATCGGACCTGTCGAGAACGCAATCCTGTTCAAGGTCAGCGTGGAGATGTTAGTGATGTATCTGGTCGCCTCGATATTTTCGATAGGGTTGCTCATATATATGACATCCTGATTCGAAAACCGACGCCGGACAATCGCGCGTTTCCGACATACTCTTTTTTTCAACCCCCAAACAAGGAGAGTTACAATGGAATATTTCGCAATGTTTTTTCTGGCCATGATGGTGTTCCTCGGTGTGCCAATCGGATACTCCTGGCCCGTTACGGCGCTGGTCGTATCTTCATTCGCCACCCTCTCGGTGGTCATCGCCGTCTGTTTCAGCCACAGGGAATATTGGCATGTGAGTCATCGTGGGCTGATTGCCGTCTATCTCGGGATACTGCATCTCGTATCGGTATGGGGGATTTACTTTCTGAAACATCAGGACGGCCCGTCCTTGGCCGGTCTCCTCATCAATATGCCGCAGTAGTGAAGAAATCGCAGTCAAAGCAGGGGAGAATATCCCCTGCTTTTTATTATGCGTGAAACGGCGGTCTTTTCATTTCGGCCCTAAACGGCTACCATGGAATCATTATGATGAAACACCGCGACATCACCATCGTCTCATGGAACGTGAACGGCCTGCGCGCCGCCGGACGCAAGGGTTTTTCGGAGTGGATCGGCGCAGGGGACCACGACATCGTCTGTCTTCAGGAGACCAAGCTCCAGAACGTCGATCAGCTTCCGGACGAACTCCAGGGGCCGGACGGGTATATGGGATATTTTCATTGTGCGACTGAGCGCAAGGGATACAGCGGGACGGCGATCTATACCAAAGAGGAACCTCGATCCGTTCGGACGCATTTCGGCGACGATTCACTCCTCTCGACGGAGGGGCGCGTGATCGAGATGGAATTCCCGGGATTTGTCCTGCTCAACATCTATTTCCCGAACGGCGGGGCAAGCGAGGACCGATTACGGTTCAAACTTCGCTTCTACGACGAGTTTCTCTCTCATGTCCGCTCTTTGGTATCGGAGGGCAAGCGGGTCGTCTTCTGTGGGGACGTGAACACCGCACACGATGAGATTGACCTCGCCCGACCGAAGGAGAATGAGCGGCATACCGGATTCCTTCGCATTGAGCGCGACTGGATGGACACGCTTGCGCCTGCAGGCTTCGTCGACACGTTCCGGTCGGCACATCCGGAGGAAGTCGCATACACGTGGTGGGATATGAAGACCCGGGCACGGGAGCGCAACGTCGGGTGGAGGCTTGATTACTTCTTCGTGAGTGATTCCCTCCGCGCTTCGGTGAAAGACGCGTTCATTCTTCCCGATGTCGGGGGTTCCGACCATTGTCCGGTCGGGATTGTCCTGCATGACGTCTCTTGACAAAACCGTTTTCCATCTCTCGAAAAGAGTGTATACTTCCGAGGGTGAAACAGTGAAAAGGTGGTTCGGACTTATAAAAAATGACCGTTTCCGGTAGGCGATCTCGGCACGTGCGCGTGTGATCATCTCCGGGTATGGGCATACAACGGTATGATAGTATCCAATGAGATCGTGACGGTAAGAAAATCGATGATAAACAGGCAGATCGACTGCTTTGTTGTCATCGGTTTTTTTTATGGTTCCGAACGGCCGTTCTTTCGGTTGTTCGAGCCTGATGGCTAATGGTGGTCATTGAAAACAGTCCGTACGAGGCACAAAACGATCCGGACGGAAACGTGATTCCCGGAGAAAGAAACGGAATCGCGAGTCGGTCGGAATCGAATGTCCCGCTTGCGCACGACGGACCACTGTAACGACGCCGGAAAATAAATCGATAATGATAAACATATGTGTGGCATAGTCGGCTATATCGGAAAAAAGGAGGCATACCCGATCCTTATGGGAGGATTGTCACGACTCGAGTATCGCGGGTACGACAGCGCCGGAGTGGCGCTCGGAGGGAGGAAGGATATCCGGCTGTATAAACGGCAGGGCAAAGTGGCGGACCTCGCCTCGTTCGCCGAAGGGAAAGACATCTCGGGGACGATCGGTATCGGCCATACGCGGTGGGCGACGCACGGTGAGCCGAGTGATCGAAACTCGCATCCGCATCTTTCCCAATGCGGTACGGTCGCGGTCGTGCACAACGGCATCATCGAGAATTATCGCGAACTGCGCGAGGATCTCGGACGGCACGGATATCGGTTTGTAAGCGATACCGACACCGAGGCGGTCGCACACCTTATCGAACATATCTGTGAGAGGACCGGCACCACATTTCCGGAGGCGGTCAGACTCGCGCTCCGCGAGGTCGTGGGCGCATATGCCATCGTGGCGATATCGACCGGTGATCCGGATACCGTCGTGGTCGCGCGCAAAGGAAGTCCTCTCGTGGTCGGCATCGGTGACGGAGAATTTTTCATCGCTTCCGATGCGACCGCCGTCGCGGAGCATACACGCCGGGTCGTCTATCTTGAGGAAGGGGAGATGGCGGTGCTGAGGCGGAATGAGGAATTCTACGTGTCCTCTATCAACGGGCACGACGAACGGTATCCGATCGTCATGGAAATCGAGGCGGAACTCGAGGCTATCGGCAAGAACGGGTTCGCCCACTTCATGGAAAAGGAAATCTTCGAACAGCCGGAGACCATCCTCGACAGCATGCGTGGCCGGCTCGATCCCGAGACGGGCGAGGTACGGCTCAACGGGATAGCCGATCATATCGATCGTTTGGCGGAGGCGGAACGTATCATATTCGTGGCGTGCGGGACGTCGTTTTATGCCGCGATCCTCGGAGAGTATCTGATAGAGCGGTATGCGGGCATACCGGTCGAGGTGGATTACGCATCCGAGTTCCGGTACCGGCGTCCGCTCATACGGAAGAAGGACTTCGTGTTTGCGGTATCGCAGTCCGGTGAGACCGCCGACACGCTTGCCGCGATCCGGCTCGCCAAGGAGGCCGGCGCGACCGTGCTCGGCATCTGCAATGTCGTCGGTTCGTCTATCGCGCGTGAGACGGCGGCGGGTATCTACACGCATGCGGGTCCCGAGATCGGCGTCGCGTCGACCAAGGCGTTCACCGCGCAGGTGACCGTGCTCTCACTCATCACACTCGCACTCGCGAAGAGACGCAAGATGTTGTCGGACGAAGAACTGATCCGACTCGGTAAGGAGTTGTTCGCCATACCGGAGAAGGTCAAGAGAGCGCTCACGAAACAAAACGAGTGTCGTGAAATCGCGGTTGAAATCTCGAGGTCAAGCGACGCGTTCTATCTCGGTCGCGGTGTCTGCTATCCCGTCGCGCTCGAGGGTGCGCTCAAGCTCAAGGAAATCTCCTATGTCCACGCCGAAGCATATCCGGCCGGCGAGATGAAACATGGCCCGATAGCGCTCATCGAAGACGGGACGCCGGTCATCGCGGTCGCACCGGACGGCGAGATTCGTGACAAGATAGTCGGGAGCATACAGGAGATGAAGGCGCGCAAGGCGAGAGTGATCGCCATCGTGACGGAAGGGGATATGGCGACGGCGGCATTGGCGGATCGCTTTGTTGAGGTGCCGGTCGCCGACGAATTTGTCGTGGCATTGCTCGCTGTCATACCGTTGCAATTGATCGCGTATTATACGGCCGTGACGCTCGGCCATGACGTGGATCGTCCGCGCAACCTCGCCAAGTCCGTGACAGTGGAATAATCGCTTTTCGGCTGAAAACGGAAAAACCAGAAAAACCCCGCTTGATAGGCGGGGTTTTTGGCAATGAAAAATGGAGTATAATGGAAACATGGACACGATACGCTTACGATTACGCATATATGGTCGGGTGCAGGGTGTATTTTTCCGTGCTTCGGCGGAGCAGGAAGCGGGGAAAATCGGCGTGTCCGGGTTCGTACGAAACGAACCGGATGGTAGCGTGGTCATCGAAGTCGAAGGCGGTCGCACGGCTGTGGATTCATTTGTCGAATGGGCGAAGCAGGGTCCGAGTCGCGCGGTTGTGGAACGCATCGTGATCGAATCGCTCTCCACGGTCGCGGATGACGGTTTCGTGATTCTTTGATGGAACCGCTATGAAAACAATGACGCTGACAGAAGCGGTAGGGCACGTACGTATGGGTCGGGTCGGTATCATTCCGACCGATACCCTGTATGGACTCGTTGCGTCCGCGATGATTTCAGAAGCAGTCGAGCGGGTCTACGCGATACGTGGACGCGGGACCGAAAAGCCGTGCATCGTGCTGATAGCCGGGGTCGGCGATCTCGCCTTGTTCGATATCGTACCGGATGAGGCGACATCACGATTGCTCGGCACGGTGTGGCCTGGGGCGATGAGTGTCGTCTTGCCGTGCGACGGCGCGAAGTGGGAATACCTGCATCGTGGGACGGGGACAGTCGCGTTCCGTGTGCCGGCAGACGATCGGCTCCGTGCGTTTCTTTGCGAAGCGGGTCCGGTCATAGCACCCTCTGCCAATCCGGCCGGCGAACGTCCGGCTGAAACGACGGAAGAGGCCGTTGCCTATTTCGACTCGGATGCGGAATTTGTCGTTGACGGCGGTCGACGGGCCGGTTTGCCATCGACAATCGCCAGGATTGAAAGCGGTGGATGGCATGTCATTCGCCAAGGGGCGGTAATCCTCGAATAAGAATCATATGTGCGGAATAGTCGGCTATATCGGAAAGAAGGAAGCCTACCCGATCCTTATGGGCGGATTGTCGCGTCTCGAGTATCGCGGATATGATAGCGCCGGTGTGTCCCTGTGCGATGACAAGGGTATACGGACGTACAAACGGCAGGGCAAGGTGGCGGACCTCGCTCTGTTCACGACCGGCAAGGACGTTTCGGGAGCGGTCGGTATCGGCCATACGCGGTGGGCGACGCACGGCGAGCCGAGCGATCGTAATTCACACCCGCACGTTTCGCAGGACGGGTCCGTCGCCATCGTGCACAACGGCATCATCGAGAACTACCGTCAGCTCCGTGCCGAACTCGAACGGAACGGCTACCGGTTCGGGAGTGACACTGATACCGAGTCCGTGGCACACCTGATCGAACATATCGGCAAGAAAACCGGCGTGACGTTTCCGGAAGCGGTCCGCCTCGCACTCCGCGAGGTCGTGGGCGCGTATGCCATCGCTGCGATATCGACGAATGACCCCGATATCGTCGTCGTCGCACGCAAAGGAAGCCCTCTCGTGGTCGGTATCGGTGACGGAGAATTTTTCATCGCTTCCGATGCGACCGCTGTCGCGGAATATACCCGCAAAGTCGTCTATCTCGACGAAGGGGAGATGGCTGTATTGAAAAGAGGCGAAGATCTCCTCGTTTCGGCGATTGACGGAAGAGAAGAGCGGAATCCGGTCATCACGGAAATAGAGGCGGAGCTCGAATCCATCGGTAAGGAAGGATTCGAACACTTCATGGAAAAAGAAATTTTCGAACAGCCCAAAACCATCCTCGACAGCATGCGAGGCCGACTTGATCCCGAGACGGGCGAAGTGCGGCTCGGCGGACTCCGCGATCATATCGATCGGCTTGCCGAGGCCGACCGTATCATATTCGTCGCGTGCGGGACATCTTTTTATGCAGCGATTCTCGGTGAGTACCTCATCGAACGCTATGCGGGTATTCCAGTCGAGGTGGAATACGCCTCGGAATTCCGGTATCGCCATCCTCTCATCCGCAAACATGACTTCGTGTTCGCGGTGTCGCAGTCCGGTGAGACGGCGGACACGCTTGCTGCGATTCGGCTCGCCAAGGAATCCGGTGCGACCGTGCTCGGCATCTGCAATGTCGTCGGTTCGTCCATCGCGCGTGAGACGGTGGCAGGTATATACACGCATGCTGGTCCCGAAATCGGCGTCGCGTCGACCAAGGCGTTCACCGCACAGGTGACCGTGCTCTCACTCATCACGCTCGCGCTCGCAAAGAGACGCAAGACACTGTCGGACACGGAACTGATCCGGCTTGCCAAGGAACTTTTGGCCATTCCGGAGAAGGTGAAGACGGCACTCGCGAAACGTGAAGAGTGCAAGGAAATCGCGAAGGAAATCGCGAAATCAGGCGACGCGTTCTATCTCGGTCGAGGTGTCTGCTATCCTGTCGCACTCGAGGGCGCGCTCAAACTCAAGGAAATCACGTATATCCATGCCGAAGGGTATCCTGCTGGTGAGATGAAACATGGCCCGATAGCGCTCATCGAAGACGGGACTCCCGTGATCGCGGTCGCACCGGAAAGCGAGACGCACGACAAGATCGTCGGGAGCATACAGGAGATGAAGGCTCGTCGTGCCAACGTGACCGCGGTCGTCACCGAAGGGGATACGGCGACTGCCGCGCTTGCCGACCGATCAATATCCATTCCGGTCGCCGACGAATTCGTCGTGGCATTGCTCGCCGTCATCCCGCTTCAATTGATCGCGTATCATACGGCCGTGACGCTCGGTCGCGATGTGGACCGTCCGCGCAACCTTGCCAAATCGGTGACAGTCGAATGATCATTCGGAACGGATGAACGCGCATATGCACCTCCAGAAATCTGAAATCATGACATGAAACAGTGAACGGAATCGGTTCGGTTCCGGGTTGCCGACGGAGAAGAAATCTTGCGGACGTACCGGTTCTGGTGTATGTTTCCTGGTATAAAATCGTTTTGCAAACATATGGACAAAATAGAAAAGAAAATCCTGATCGACCGGATACTCAAAGGTATGTTGGCCGTCGCCGCGCTCATTTTCAGCGTGAGTTATGCGTTCGGTCAATATGTCCATTTCCGTGAGAGCAACATACTTGATCTGAACACTTGGATCAACTGCGTCAAGACCGAGCAGCTTTCCGATCGCGCGTACGAGTTCTGTAGGGAGAAGGCGGAGGAAAGTTATATTTTCAAGAATCCCTATGATTGGAATTCGGTCACTCCGACTCCGGCAGTGCCGGTTGAGAATGGTACCGAGTAACGGAACGTCCCGACAGTGTTCCGAAGGGGCGCAACCAATTGCAAAAGGCGGAATACGAAAGGCGAACGGGAACGGAGACAGAAGCCAATGATCAATTCTTCATCCAGATGGTGATCAGCCTTTGGCTGACAATTCTCAATTTTCAATGGGAACAGGGACACTGGGAAAAATGAATGGAATAAGGGTTTTCGGATAATCGGACAGGAACATGACCGTGTCTATACGAACAGGGAAGAAACAGGACCGGAATGTGCCGCTACCAGATCGGATGCGGCCGCGGACACTCGAGGAATTTCTCGGGCAGTCTTCGCTCGTCGGCGAGGGGACTTTTTTGCGCAAGGCGATCGAGGGGGACTCCGTGCCGTCGATCATCCTCTGGGGTCCTCCGGGGAGTGGCAAGACGACGCTCGCCACCATCATAGCCCGTGAGACGCAGGCGGAGTTCCTTTCATTGTCCGCGGTCACGAGCGGGATCAAGGAACTTCGCGAAATAATCGCGACCGCCGAGAAATCACGGGCGGACGGCAAGCGGACCATCCTGTTCCTCGATGAGATCCACCGGTGGAACAAGTCACAACAGGATGCCCTTTTGCCACACGTCGAACACGGGACGGTGACGCTTATCGGCGCGACGACCGAGAACCCGAGCTTCGAGGTCAACGCGGCGCTTTTGTCGCGGGCAAGAGTCTTCATCCTCGAGAAGCTTACCGATGAGGCGGTCGGGGAAATCGTTCGCAAGGCACTCTCGGATCCGGATCGAGGTCTCGGTGGTCGGGGAATCGAGGCGACGGATGAAGCGGTCGCGCTCATCATACGTTTCGCGGGAGGCGATGCGCGCATAGCACTCGGGACGCTCGATGCGGCCGCATCCGAATCGGATCATATCGCCGGTGAGACGGTCAAGGAAATCCTTCAGCGACCGAACCTCTTGTACGACAAGACCGGCGAGGAACATTACAATATCATTTCGGCCCTGCACAAGTCTCTTCGCGGTGGCGATGCGGACGCGGCGCTCTACTGGCTCGGGCGGATGCTCGAGGCGGGGGAAGACCCTCTCTTCGTGGCGCGACGGCTCGTACGATTCGCATCCGAGGACGTGGGACTGGCCAATTCGTTCGCACTCCCGCAGGCGATCGCGGCATATCAGGCCTGTCAGTACATCGGCATGCCCGAATGTGAGCTCGCGCTCGCGCAGGCGGTCGTCTATCTCGCCAAATCCAAGAAGTCCAACGCGCTCTATGTCGGCTATGGAAACGTGAAGGACGATATCCGCGAACTGCCGAACGATCCGGTTCCGATCCATCTGCGCAACGCCCCGACGAAACTCATGAAGGACGTCGGCTACGGCAAGGGATACAAATACACGCCTGATTTTAAGGATTCGGAATCCGCCGAACAGGACTATCTGCCGAAACGGCTCAAGGGCAAGAAATATCTACGATTTACGGAATCCTAGAATATCAGTGGAACCGTTCTATCGCGGATGAAGGTCGATAACACCAAGAGACTGCATACGGGGAGGATGACTGTCTGCTGGAGAAGGAAAAACCCCGGATTGTTTTTCTTGTAGCCGAGTCGTATGGGGCGGGTTTCCTTTTGACTGTTTCCTTCCGGGGTGCTAGTACTATCTGAGTGGAATTTTCTCCGTGGATCACAAGATTTCGCGGGGAGCGGTCTCCTCGGACGATGATGGGGAAAAAGGATGCCGATTGAGTGACATGATAGTTTCTTAAAATGCATAAACAGACGGAGTCAGTAGTGAACGGTAAAGAAATCAAGGATATTTTCGCGGCCGCGACGCGGGAATTTTTCAGGCACAATAAAGAATTTCTCGGCGAATACCATGCCAATCAGGAGAATGGCAAGGAAGGGGACTTCACATTCGATCTTGAGACCTCCCATGCGAGCATGTCTCAGGGAACCCTCGTTCTCGAGGGAGTCGTCGTGCCGGAAGGAGACAATTCGGAAGATTATTTTGTCTGTCTCACGGCCAAAGTGGTGAGATCGGGACAGGAATTCATACGGTCGTTTTATTGTTGGATCCTTGCGGATCGGAAAATAAGAGCATCCATATAGGAGCGCATATCATGGCAGCCGGTACCGACGGCTGCTTTTTTTTGCATGTTTCATACGTTCGCGGGTACAATGGAATCGCTATTAATCGGAATCCTATGAAATATACCGTACGTGGGAAAGGGAAGAAAATACCGTCGGGAGTCGCACTTTTGACCGTGTCGGATGCGAAAGAGGACGAGACCGTCCGTCTGTCGGACGGATCGATCGAAATCATACTCGGTCTCGGGAATCGTGATGAGATGACTCGTCGGAAACTCCTGTTGCTGCCACGGCGGATGGTGATGTCTGCCAAAGCGAGAAAGGCGGAACGGATCGCCTTCGATTTTTCCACGTTCAGATTTCCCCATCTCGGACTGGGCGACGGTGAACTCGCCGAGATATTTTCGGTGAATGCGGAGATGGCCGGATATGAACATCGTGAATTCCGCTCGGTGCCGGAAGGCGGTTGGGTCGACGTGAAAGAAATCGTCTTGTCGGATGCCGATACGAAAGAAGTGAAAGCGGGATTGATTCGCGGAAAAATAATCGGAGAGGAGACAAACGCGTGCCGACGGCTCGCGAACCTGCCCGGAAGCGATGCGACGCCGAAGACGCTCTCCGACGAGGCGGTGAAGATCGCGAAACGGATCGGAGAGAAGTCAAAAGTGAAAGTGCTCGGTGTGGCGGAGATGACCCGGCTCGGTATGGGTGGCGTACTCGGTGTCGGCAAAGGATCTTCCGAAGAGCCTCGTTTTATCGTGCTCGAATACGCGGGTGGGAAGAAAGGCGAGCAGCCGATCGTCCTGGTCGGCAAAGGGGTCACCTTCGATACGGGCGGACTGAACCTCAAGCCGGATGCCGCTATTTCCGATGGTATGAATATGGATATGTCCGGAGGCGCTGCGGTGTTGCATGCGGTTGCCGCGGCAGCCCGACTCGGTATCAAACGGAATATCGTCGCACTCGTGCCGGCGGTCGAAAATATGCCGTCGGGTTCGAGCTATCGTCCCGGAGACATACTCCGTTCGATGTCCGGCAAGACGATCGAGGTGCGCAATACGGATGCGGAAGGACGAATCATCCTGGCGGACGCGCTCACGTATGCGAAACGCTTTTCCCCGAAAGTCGTGGTGGACGTGGCGACCTTGACCGGTGCGGCGCTCGTCGCGCTCGGTGAACGTGCCTCGGCGCTGTTCACGAAAAACGAGGAGATGGAACGACGGTTCAGGTCATGGGGCGAAGAGAGCGGTGATTTCGTCTGGCCGCTTCCTTTGTGGGACGAATACGACGAGGAGATCAAGGGAACCTTCGGCGACGTGGCGAATCTCGGTAAGACGCGCTGGGGCGGGGCGATCACCGCGGCATCGTTTCTCAAACAGTTCGCGGACGGATACCCGTGGGTGCATCTCGATATCGCTCCGCGTATGACAGCGGTCGAGGGGGAATATCTCGCCAAGGGTGCGGCCGGCGCGCCGGTGCGGTTGCTTGTACGGATGTTGTTTGAGTATTGATATGAAAAAAATATTCGGCATCGCGTTCGATCGCGATATCCGTCGGGTTCAGGTATCGAATGCGATGACATCGGTCTCCCTTTCGTTCGTCAGTATCTATATCCCGGCCTTCCTGTTGACACACGGCTTCTCACTTTCGGAGATGATATTGTTCTTCACCGTATTCCATCTCGTCGGGCTTCCTATCGGTCTTCTTTTCTGTCCATGGTCCATGCGACGGTTCGGTCTCATCAAGACACTTCGATTCTCATATCCGCTTCAGGTCATCAGTCTCGTGCTCCTGAATCTGATGCCGACCTTTTCCATCCCGTGGGTTCTCATCGCCGTGATCGGCGGCAGCGCAACCTTCGTCTATTGGATGCCGCTCAATATCCTGCTCGTGAAATATTCCGACAAGGAGAAGATGGGGAGTGACCTCGGAATGTTCTTCGCGCTCCCGAAAGTGTTCGGTGTCGTCGGTCCGCTCGTATCCGCACTCCTTATCCCGATGTTCGGGTTCTGGCCGATGTTCGCGGTCGCCTGCATCGGTCTGATTTTCTCATCCCTCCCGCTCGTGGGAATTCCCGATGACGGTTTCAAAATTGAAATTGATATGCGTAACGCATGGAAAACGTTGTGGAAACGCAAATTATTATTCACATTGGAAGGGCTCGACAACATCATCGAGGAGTCGGAGTGGTTCTGGGGAATCTTCGTGTTCCTTATCATCGGGTCACTCTCTGTTCCGGGTATCGTCGGCGGATTGGAATCGCTCGGTGGAGCGCTCTTCGCCGTCCTGATCGGAAAGCGTGCGAATCGGAACGCGGAAAAACTCGTTCCCATCGCCTCGATAGGACTGATCGTGATCTGGGTGGCGCGATTCTTCGTGCACGAGCCGGTATTGGCATACTCCATTTCCCTGATTGCCTCATTTGTGATGACATTCTTCCTCGTTTCCTATTTCGGCATGATCTATCGGAAAATCAAAGGTGACGATGAAGAGGAATTTCTCATCATCCGCGAGATCCCGACGGTACTCGGAAGATTGGTCATGTTCGGGGTGTTGCTCCTCGTCGTGTCCGATCCGAAACTGATGTTTTTCCTGCCGATCGTGTCGATCACGGCGTTGCTTGCGATACTGTTCGTCAAGAGGAAGCGGTTCGAGACGGCCGATCCGTCTTCCGTCTGATATATATGTCCGCATCGGAAATACTGAAACGATTGAAGAAAGTCGGGACGCCGGAGAAAGCGAAACTGCTCTCGGGGTTTTTCAAGACGGGGAAAGGGCAGTATGGCGAAGGGGACATCTTCCTCGGTGTGGTCGTGCCCGAAGAGCGCAGGATCGCGAAGGAATTCCGCGATCTGCCGTTCTCGGAAATAGAAACATTGCTCGCGAGTCCGTATCACGAGGCGCGCCTGACCGGATTGCTCATCTTGACGTATACATATGAGAGTGCGGACAAGGAAAAGAAAAAAAAGATATATGATTTCCTGCTCGCACATATTCATGCAATGAACAATTGGGACCTCGTCGACGTGATCGCGCCGAAGATCATCGGGGACTATCTTTTGCATACACACCCCTCAGTCCATCACGTCGTTCGCGAACGACGTGACAAGCAGGCTCAGGAACTTCCCTCCGAAAGGGGAGCAGGAAAGGGAAAAGGTACGAAAGTGGATCGGAACAGCCGAGAAATTCTGTATCGATTAGCGGAGTCGGGTAATTTGTGGGAGCGTCGCATCGCGATCGTCTCGACTTTCGCGTTCATCCGTGTCGGACAGTTCGATGAGACGCTCGCGATCTGTGAGATGCTTCTCGACGACACACATGACCTGATCCACAAGGCGACCGGCTGGATGCTTCGCGAGGTCGGCAAGCGCGACGAGAAAGTACTTTGTAATTTTCTCGATACTCATTCCGCACGCATGCCCCGCACCATGCTCCGCTATGCGATCGAGCGGTTGTCGGAAGGGGAACGCGATGAATATCTCGGCCGACGCCGATCGGTTTCATTGTTTTAGGTACACACATATGGCGGATTGATTAATTCGAATTCTTTCAGAAATTCGTTCGGACTCTTTCCGTTCAATCCGCAGTGCTCAAGATCGTTGTAGTACATATTCCACCGTCTCATCTTCTTTTGCAAGTCCACAAACGAAGAGAAGGTATTCTTCTCATAGAACTTCTCTTGGTCTTCCCGGTGACTGCGCTCGACCTTTCCGTTCTGGGCCGGTTTCCCGGGATCGATCAGGTAGTGAATGATACCCTGATTCTGGCAGAAGATATCGAACGCGTGAATCGTCTTCACAGTCATGTCGCTCCGTTTGTTCGTCCCGAGATAGTAGTTGGTGAATATCGACCCGTTGTCCGTCTTCACGGACCGTATACGATGCGGGAAGACGGAGAGGACCGATTCCAGGAACCGTATTGAGTTGCCGATGTTCATTTCCTCATACGCGAGAAGGTATCGCCACCTTGATGAGCAGTCGATGGCCGTATACTGGAAATACGACCGTTCCATGATGGTTCCAGGCACATACTTCACGTCGATCTCGACCAGCTCTCCGGGCTGAAGCGAGATCTTCACATACTTCGTCTTCACTTTTCTAACCCGGTATGTCCGGACGAGCCCTTCTTCTTTGATGATCTTCCCGACCACTCGTTCCTGTATCACGATTCCTTCCTTTTCCAATTTCCAGGACAATTTCTTCGCACAGAGACCGGTTTTCTTCCTGAGTGATATGACCCGCTCCTTGATATGGATCGGGGTCTCGTTCGGTGACGTCTTCGGTCTGGTTGATTTCGGTATGAGTGCTTCTTTGCCTCCTCCACGGTATGCCGCAACCCATCGCTCCAGGGTCCGTTTCCCATATGGACAGACCGTTGCCACGTCACAAAGTTTCAGCTCACCCTCGACGATCGGGAGAACCCACCTCGATCTCTCTTCCTGTATGGTTTCTGACATATGGATGGACATAGGGCCAGGATGAGGGAATAACCCCAGAGCCTAGCAAAACCGCCATATGTGTGTACACATTACCTCATGATATTGACTTTTTTCTTTTTTTGATATATAATGAGCATCATTAAAAAAGAGGAATCAATCAACCAATCAGTCCGGGAGGTTTCAGATGGAACAGAAAAACGCAGTTATACACGTAGACCCCTTGGGTCCGGTCGCCAGACTTGCCTGTCTCGTTATGAGGTTGCCCATGCACATCGTTTCGGGAACGGTTTGGGAAGAGCCCAAAAGCGGTATCGGACCGTTGAATTACATGAAACTTTCCCAATCCAAGACCTTTGATCTCGATAACGAGCTGATGGTTTTCCGATCAGGGATTCCTGGGGAATCCTGTTCGGGCTTGAAATGTCATATGCCGATCTTCGGAGGCTGGAGGAACTATGTGGTTCTCAAGCCGTCCTCGGATGTGAGTGAATGGCATGTCGGATTCCTTTATGAAGGAGAGAGCTGTGCCGAAGTGTGTCGCGAAGAGAATGTCGGAGCGATACGGATGCTCGTAGGCGGTAGGGATATCAGATTCTTCGGAATCGATGCCGAAACCGGAAAGCAGATTTCCCTTGATGAGATCGGTAGCGGGCGTGTCGGAGACAGAGGGAAATATTCGATGGCAAAACTTCTTTGACAGATGGGCCGGATAGCAAATGCATCCGGTCCTTTCGTTTTTTCCAGGAACAAAAAATATTGAGGAACAGAGGTATGAAGTTCATGTGGAAGGAAAGGGTGAAGGGGAGAGTAGTCGAAAGTGAAAAGTGAAAAGTGAAAAGTCGGAGAATAGTCACAAGTCGGAGAATAGTCAGAAGTCGAAAGTCGAAAGTCGAAAGTCGGAGAATAGTCACAAGTGAAAAGTCGAAAGTGAAAAGAGGGAACGGGAGCGGGAACGGTGACAAGAAATAATTTACAAAAGATCAGAATTTGGAACGAAATCGGGAGGGAAGGGAGGGGAGTGTGGAAAATGAGCGATGGGGCGATACAGTCAAAAAGACCGGAAATGGGGTGTTTTGACAGCCAGTGGGGCTGTTTTTTTGTTTTATATAAGGGATTTTCTGAAAGTGTTGACAATGGAAAGAGGAGTGGAGTAAAATGTCGTTGAAGTACTAATAAGTGGGGAAGAGTGGTGAATCTATGTTCATCGGAGAATATTCGCACAGTATCGACCCGAAGCGGCGCATCGCGCTGCCATCAAAGTTCCGCGGGGAGCTTGGTAGCCGGGTGGTCGTCACGAGGGGTTTGGACCGTTCGCTTTTCGTGTATCCGATGAAAGTGTGGGAAGAGCTCGCGGAGAAACTCGGTACGATGCCGGTCGGTGAAGCGGCGACGCGAAGTTTCATACGGTTGCAGCTCGCGGGCGCGACAGACGCGGAACTCGACAGCCAAGGTCGCGTGCTTATCCCGGACTACCTCAAGGAATTCGCGGGACTCGGAAAGAACGTCGTCGTCGTCGGTCTCTTCAATAGACTCGAGATCTGGGACGAGGACGGATGGAAGGCATACAAGTCCGAGGCGGAGAAGAACACGGATGGTATCGCGGAGGAACTTGGGAAGCTAGGAATCTATTAGGAAGTGAAAAGTGAAAAGTGAAAAGTGAAAAGTCGGAGAATAGTCACAAGTCGGAGAATAGTCATAAGTCGAAAGTCGGGAACGGAAAGAGAAGAGGAAAAAGAAAAAACAAAGAAGAGAAAACGAAACAGGGCGGACATCGGTAATGAAAACAAACGTGAGCGGTATTCATTCCTGATGTTCGGATTGTTATGAAAGAGACGAGACACATTCCAGTATTACTCAACGAGGCGATAGTGGCGATGAACCTTCAAAAGGGTGACGTGGCGGTGGATGCGACCCTCGGAGGCGGTGGGCATACGAGAAAGATACTTTCCTGTGTGCTTCCCGGTGGGAGGGTGGTCGCATTCGACGCCGATGAGAGGGCGATCGGGCGTTTTCAGCGGTCCGCGGAATCGGATACCGGTGTGCGGCAGGCGATGGAGGACGGTTCGCTTGTCGTGGTTCGGGAAAATTTTTCCCGGGTCGCGGAAATGCTCCGATCTCTCGGAATAGGTGAAGTGGATGCGATGCTCGCGGACTTCGGGTTCTCGACGGACCAGATGGACGAAGCAGAGCGTGGATTTTCTTTCCGTTCGGACGGGCCGCTCGATATGCGGCTCGACGAACGTACGGAAACGACCGCGGCGACCATCGTGAACGGATGGGATGATGAGGCCCTCGCGAAATTGTTCCGTGAGTACGGCGATGAACCGAAGGCATGGAAGATAGCGAAGGCGATCGTGGCACGGCGGGAGGTGAAGTCCTTTGAACGGACGTCCGAGCTTGCGGAAACGGTTTCCGGATGCTACTCGGATGTCGAGCGGAGGAAGATGAACATTCATCCGGCGACGAAAGTGTTCCAGGCGATCCGGATCGAAGTGAACGGGGAATTGTCGGTCATCAAGACGTTCCTGCATGATGGGATCCCATTGCTCCGGAAGGGTGGCCGTATCGCGGTCATCACGTTCCATTCCGGAGAGGATGCGTTGGTCAAACGGGTGTTCTCGGAATTGTCGAAAGGATGTGTCTGTCCGACGGGATTTCCGAAGTGTGTCTGTGGACAGCTACCACTGATAAAGACACTCTCACCGAAATTCATCTTGCCAAGTGAAGCCGAAATCGCAGAAAATCCGCGGGCACGGAGTGCGAAACTCCGGGTGGCAGAGAGGGCATGAACAATCGAAAGCATGCCCCGTGGCCGAGTCATCAAGGTTTTACGGGGACACAAGTCGGAGACGGGAACAAAAAGATGGGAGTCGGTCTCGGGTCGAAGGCCGAAAAAAAATAAACAAAAAACAGGGGCACAAACATATGAAAAAGGATTACCATGTCTCGGAGCAACGAAACATTCCAGGAAAGAAGTCATCTTTTTCAGGTGCTGTTCATCCGGTGGCGATCGTCGGACTGTTTGTATTTTTCCTGTCGAGCATAGCTTACGTGTACGCGCTCAATCGCGGTGCGACCCAGGGATATGAGGAGCGGAAAGTGGAGTCCGATATTTCTCAACTCAAGGAGGAGAACCGGAAGTTGAAGATTTCCGAGGCTCAGGCTTTGTCCCTTTCGCATATTGAGGATTCGGCAAAGAGCAAGGAGATGGATCGCCCGACCGACCTGAAGACCGTCGGGGGACGGGGTACGGTCGCTTTTCGGTAGAGATCTGTCCCGAAGGCGCGGAGTGACCCGTTCGCTTCGGATTCGAGACGTATTTTGGAACACGGACTTTCTCGGCGCCCGAAATTGGTAGCTTGTCCGTATGAGTATGGCGATGAGAAAACACAAATCGGCATCAGCCATTGTAAAACCGATGAATGGATCGCTTCCGACAGGGAGGGTGAGAACTCTTCTTTTTTTTGTTTTTCTGGTCGGCATAGCCGTCATTCTCAGATTGACGGTAGTACAGGTGTTCGAGGCGGATAAATGGAAGGCGGTCGCGGAGAACCAGCAGTCCGTATCGGCGGAGCTGACTCCCGATCGGGGCGAGATTTATTTTCAGGAACGGGACACCATCTATCCGGCTGCCGTGAACCGCGAGGCGCCGCTCCTGTATCTCGTGCCGGGTGAAGTGGAGAACGTGAAGACGACTGCAGAGGCGCTTTCCTCGATACTCGGTGTTCCGGCCGATGAAATCCGTGCGAAGTGTCAGAATCTCGACAGTCAGTATGCACCGATAAAAAAGAAACTTTCCGATGACGAGGCGGCGAAAGTGACGGAGCTCGGACTTCCCGGCGTGTATCTGCGCAAGGAGAAGAACCGGTTCTATCCCGGCGGAGATCTTGCCGCACAGGTCGTCGGTTTCGTGAGCCCGGGAGATCCCGGAAAAGGCGAAGTGGGTCGATACGGTTTCGAATCGTGGTTCGATGCGGAACTGCGCGGAAAATCCGGTCAGGTGGATCAGATGCGTGACGCCGCCGGGCGGTGGATATCGACGGATGACCGTGTCGTGGTACCTGCAGAGAAAGGTCCCGATGTCGTGTTGACGATCGACCAGGTGATCCAACATGAAGCGGAGAAGATAGTGCGTGACTCAGTGGAAAAATACGCGGGGGTCGGGGGAAGCGTCATCGTCATGGATGCGGCTTCGGGTCGTATCCTCGCGATGGCGTCCGATCCGAGTTTCGATCCGAACGAATACGGGAAGACGGAAGATTATTTCCGCTTCATAAATCCGACCGTGAGCATGACCTATGAGCCCGGATCGACGATGAAACCGATTACCATGGCTATCGGTATCGATGATGGAAAAGTAGAGCCAGAGACCCCGTTTTTCGATCCTGGATCGGTTACCCTTTCCGGATACACCCTTCATAATGCCGAGGAAAAGACCTACGGAAAGACCGATATGTACGGGGTGCTCGATAATTCCATCAACATGGGCGTCATTTCGGTGGAGCGTCAGGTCGGGAATGCGCGTTTCGCGGAACGGATGTCTCAGTTCGGTTTCGGGAAAAAGACGGATATAGATTTGCCGGCGGAACTCTCCGGAAACCTGAGGAACCTCGCCGACACCAAGCGCGATATCCAATTCTATACCGCTTCGTTCGGTCAGGGCATCACGACGACGCCGATCCAACTGATCTCGGCATACGGCGCACTCGCGAACAAGGGCGTCCTTATGAAACCGCAGATCGTGCAGAAATACGTCTACGAAGACGGACATGAACGTATCGTGGAGCCCGAAGAGGTGCGTCGGGTCGTGAGTGAAGATACGGCGGCGAAGATGGGGAAGATGCTCGAGAGCGTCGTCCTTCGCGGTCACGGGAAACGTGCCGCCGTGCCGGGATACCGGGTCGGTGGCAAGACGGGGACGGCTCAGGTCGCGAAGGAAGGCGGAGGCGGGTATGAGCAGGGCTTGTCCATAGGATCCTTTGTCGGGTATGCGCCGATCGGTGATCCGAAGTATGTCATCCTGACCAAGGTGGACAATCCGAAGAACGTCGAGTGGGCCGAATCGAGTGCTGCTCCGATGTTCGGGTCCATGATGAAGTTCCTGCTTTCCTATGGGAAGATCGAACCGACAGAGCCTATTCCAGGGGCCAAATGAAAGGAGTCGAAAGTCGGAGAATAGTCTCAAGTCGAAAGTTGAAAGTTGAAAGCGGGAACGGGAGCGGGGAGGGAGAATAGTCACAAGTCGAAAGTCGGAGAATAGTCACAAGTCGAAGAATAGTCACAAGTCGAAAGTTGAAAGTCGAAGAATAGTCACAAGTCGAAAGTTGAAAGTCGAAAGTGGGGACGGGGGAGAATAGTCGAAAGTCACAAGTGAAAAGTCGAAAGTTGAAAGTCGGAGAATAGTCACAAGTCGAAGAATAGTCACAAGTCGAAAGTTGAAAGTCACAAGCGGGAACGGGGGAGAATAGTCGAAAGTTGAAAGTGGGGACGGGGGAGAATAGTCGAAAGTCACAAGTGAAAAGTCGAAAGTCGGAGAATAGTCATAAGTCGAAAGCGGGAACAAGTGAAAAGTTGAAAGTCGAAAGTGGGGAACGGGAAGAATAGTCGAAAGTGAAAAGTCACAAGTCGAAAGTCGAAAGTCGGGAACGAATACAAGGAAAGAGTCGGTGTGACTTTACGGGGGCGGAATGCGAAAGGCGAATTTTGGAACGGGGAATTGGCAATCAGTAACTGGTCTGTGGGACAAGGAACGAGAAAATCGGATTTCACGAAAAATTTGTTCCTTATATAAGCCTTGAAAGTACAAGATAGTCGATTTCGTTTCAAAATGAGGGTATACTGTGCGAACGCTTATGATTCAAAACAACGGAAAAAAAGGAACGGTACGGGTAGCTGAGAAAGTGCTCGGATTCATGGCAGGTTCGGTGTTACGTAAATATCGTCCGCTTGTCATCGGGGTGACGGGGTCGGTAGGGAAGAGTTCGACGAAAGAAGCGGCTGCGCTTGTTTTGGGTGGATTTATGCCGACAGGGAAGAGCGACGGCAATTATAATAACGAAATCGGATTGCCTCTCGCGGTGCTTGGAATAGGGGCACAACACGGAACGATTGCTCGCTTTCTTCTCGCGATAGGAGGATTTTTTCGGCTCATGATTCTGCCGAGCCGTTACCCGAAAGCATTGGTGCTCGAGATGGGCATCGACCGACCGGGGGATATGACGGCGCTTCTTCGCATCGCACCGGTCAAGATCGGTGTCGTGACCCTCGTAGGAGAGAGCCATCTCGAATACTTCGGAAGCGTCGCCAATATCGCCAAGGAGAAACGACGATTGATTTCCTCGTTGCCGGCTGATGGGTTTGCAATCCTGAACGCCGATGACGAACGGGTGCTCGGTATGGGGAAGAAGACGAAGGCCGTCATCCTGTCATACGGATTTTCTCCCGATGCCTCGGTTCGGGCGGACAATATCCTCCTTCAGGAAACTGACGGTGTCATAGGATCCAGTTTCAAACTGAATTATAAGGGCAAGTCTATCCCAGTGCGGTTGCCGTCCGTGATCGCGCGTCATCATATCCTGGACGCGCTCGCCGGTGCCGCAGTCGGTATCGCCGTGGGCATGAATCTCGTCGATATCGCGAAACGACTCGAGGAATTCGCACCGCTTCCGGGCAGACTCAGGTTTCTCAGCGGGAAAAACGGCGTCGGTCTGCTCGATGACACCTATAACGCTTCGCCGTCATCGGTATCCGCGGCACTCTCGACACTCGGTGAGATTCCCGCGCGGAGGAAAGTCTTGGCACTCGGCGACATGCTCGAGCTCGGCATCGGTTCGGAAGAGGATCACTTGCGTCTGGCCGAGAGCGTATTGGCTGTCGGGACGGGATTGGTGATCCTTGTCGGACGTCGGACGCGTGCTCTCGGAGAAGAGCTTCTTGCCCAGGGAATGTCCCGTGGGAATGTACTCCAATTTCCCGATCCAGATTCGGCGGCTGCCGTGATATCGGACTTGGTTCATGAAGGAGACCTTGTTCTGGTCAAGGGATCGCAGGGACTTCGGATGGAGAAGGTCTCGGAAGCGTTGCTTCGGAATCCGGAAGACGCGCATGCATTGCTGTGTCGTCAGTCTCAGATATGGCGGGAAAAGCCTTTTTTCAGGCCCGCCGAATGGAACGGGGATGCCTGACTCCCTTGTCGTTGACAGCCATCGGGGCGGATAGGTATACTGATGAAGGTAAGATCGTTCGGTCATATAATCCTGTGTAATACGATGATACGAGTATGACAGAAATCTACAAGGATCAGGAGTTTATTGAATATGTCGTGAAGGCGCTTGTCGATCATCCTGAGGATGTGAAGGTCACCCGAAAAGTGGATGAGATGGGCGTACTTATCACACTCGACGTTCATCCCGAAGATATGGGCATGGTAATCGGTCGCGAGGGCATGACGGCGAAGTCTCTCCGGACGCTTTTGCGTGTCATCGGTGCCAAGAACAACGCGCGCGTCAATCTCAAAATCAACGAGCCGGAAGGTTCGACCCGCGGACATCATCGTGACGAGGTCGCACCGGTAGCCGCCGCGGAGACGCAGGCGCCGGTCGCGGATGTGGTCGCGGAAACGGTGAGACCGGTATACGAAGCACCGAAGCCCGAGGTAAAACGAACGCTTGATGACGTGATGAACGACATCAGACTGTAGGACGGTCAATAGTGACCACAGAGAGTGGAAAAGAGCGGACCGGCCCGAGAAATCGGGTCGGTTTTCGCTTTTCTGGCCTCCAATCGGCTTATTTGGTATTATGAAGAGGCTTGAACCGTTGCGAAAAGCCTTATGAAAATCACTAAAATGGACATTCCCGGTGTACTCGTGATCGAGCCGGACGTGTTCGAAGATGAGCGCGGGTATTTCAAGGAAACCTACAATCGGGACCGATATCGTGAAGCTGGTATACCGGAATTCGTTCAGGACAATCTATCCTATTCGAAACCGACCGGAACGCTTCGTGGACTTCACTATCAGACCGCACCTTTCTCACAAGGCAAACTCATACAGGTAATCCAAGGAGAAGTGTTCGATGTGGCAGTCGATATACGGAGAAATTCACCGACATTCGGGAAATATGTTTCGGTTGTTTTGTCGGCGGAAAACCATCGGCAATTCTATATCCCGGCCGGGTTCGCCCATGGATTCCTGACGCTTGCTCCCGATACGATTTTCTCGTACAAATGCACGAACGTCTATTCCAAAGAACATGATCGCGGTATGCTCTGGAACGACGAGTCATTCGATATCGACTGGTTGAACAGGGACAGACTGACGATATCGGACAAAGACCGGGTTCAGCCGACACTCGCTTCCCTTGAATCCGATCCCGTACGATGGGATGAATTATTGTTTACGGAATAATCCACATGACTATGAATTTGCTTGTCACCGGCGGAGCGGGATTCATCGGTTCGAACTATGTGCACCATGTTTTGCGGGAGCATCCGGAGGACTCGGTGGTCGTATTCGACTTGTTGACCTATGCGGGGAACCTTGAGAATCTTGCTGGGTGTGAGGGGGACCCCCGTTTCCGTTTCGAGAAGGGGGACATCGCGGATGCGGAAATTGTCGATCGATTGGTCAAAGAATGCGATGCGGTGGTCCATTTCGCGGCAGAGTCTCATGTGGACCGGTCTATCAGTGATCCCGCATCATTTGTCCGTACGAACGTCCTCGGGACGCAGGTGTTGCTCGATGCCGCACGAAAACACGGTGGGAAACGATTCCATCACGTCTCGACCGACGAAGTGTTCGGGTCACTCGCACCGGATGACGCGCCGTTTTGCGAGACGACACCGTATGATCCGCGAAGTCCGTACAGCGCGTCCAAAGCCGGGTCGGATCATCTTGTCCGGGCGTATTTTCACACGTATGATCTGCCGGTCACGATTTCCAACTGCTCGAACAACTACGGACCGTATCATTTTCCGGAAAAACTGATTCCTCTGGCGATCACGAACCTTCTGGAAGGGAAGAACATACCGGTCTACGGCGACGGGAAACAGGTGCGTGATTGGCTCCATGTGGAGGATCACTGCCGGGCCATCGACCTCGTGCTCCGCAAAGGGCGAGTCGGTGAAACGTACTGCGTGGGCGGGAACGGCGAGCGTGAGAATATCTGGATCACGAAGACACTCCTCGATATCATGGGTCTCAGTGAAGATCGGATCGGATACGTGACGGACCGGCTCGGGCACGATCGGCGGTATGCGATCGATTATTCGAAAATCAAAAGTGAACTCGGATGGGAGCCGTCGGTCACGCTTGAAACGGGGCTTCGACAGACAGTCGAGTGGTATCGGACGCATGAGGACTGGTGGAAGAAGTTGAAGCTCACATCAAAAGTCTGACCGATCACTAATTCCTGATGTCTGATTGTGATAGAGAAGAAACCAAAAAAAATACTCTTGGGACTGACGACGACGCCCGGGTCCGATTGGAGGGAAAAGGTGGAAGAAATGAAACGATTCGGTATCACCGATATCGCGTTGTTCCCGACATTCCTGAAGAAGCAGGAGCGCGACGAGCTGTACACGCTTCTTGAGGGTATCGATTCTCTTACGGTACCGCACATACATCTCCGCGACGACATGGAAGAGGACGAAGTCGCGTATCTCGAGGATCGGTTCCATCCGGTGGCGTACAATATTCACGATCATCCCCGTCATGTCCCGGCGTTCGACCGGTTTCGGCACAAGATTTTCGTGGAGAATCACTTTCATCCTTTTCCGGACGGGATAGTCGACGAATACGCGGGCATCTGTCTCGATATCCAACACTACCGGCTGACACGCTTCCGTTTCCCGAAATCGTATCGTATGCTGACCGAGCTGCTCGGAACCGACGTCGCGATCGGGTGTTGCCACATCTCGCCTCTTCCGGCGATCCGCAATATGATGAAACGGAAACGGTCGGGCATGGATGAACATTACATGATCGATATACGAGAGTATGATTATGTGTCGGATTACGCCTCATATCTCCCGGAATATGTCAGCATAGAGGCCGAGAATCCCTTTGTGGAACAGCTTCGGATACGTGAGCGTCTCGAGAAAATTTGTAACGGATGATTATGATAAAGAAAGTGCTCATACTCGGGTCGAAAGGAATGCTCGGTCAGGAATTGGTCTGTGTTTTCAGCGAAGCCGGACACAAGGTGACGGGCTGGGATTTCGGTGATATCGATGTGAACGACGCCTCGGATACGCGCGAGAAGATCATCATGCTTCATCCGGATGTCATCATCAACGCCGTCGCATACAATGCGGTCGACCTTTGTGAAGAAGATGAGAACGAGTTTGAGAAGGCCTGGCGACTCAATGCCGAGGTACCCGGAGAACTTGCTTCGGTCGCTTTGGAAATCGGGGCCGTCTTCGCTCATTATTCGACGGATTACGTATTCGACGGGGAACAGCGATCCGGTGGTTATTCTGAAGATGCCATACCGAACCCGGTCTCGCGTTATGGGGAGAGTAAATTTATCGGGGAGAAGTCTGTCGCGGCGATCGGCGGACGATATTTCATCATCCGACTTTCGAAACTCTTCGGCATGCCGGCCTCTTCGGTTTCGGCAAAAAAAAGTTTCTTCGCGAAGATGGAAGAGGTTGCGAGGGAAAAAGGGGCCGTATCGGCCGTGGACGACGAGACCGGTTGCTTCACGTATGCACCGGACCTGGCTTCCGCAACCTATTCTTTGGTACTTGATTCCGCCCCGGTCGGGGTGTACCATCTGGTAAACGAAGGGAGTGTCTCATGGTATGAGGCCCTTCGCGAGTATTTCCGTATCATACGCATCGATGCCGAGATCATGCCGGTGTCGGGCGCATCGTTCACCCGACCGGCACGTCGGCCGAAGGATTCGACCCTATGCAATACGAAACGGCCCGCACTTCGCGATTACCGTGAGGCATTGGAATCTTTCGCGAATCGGAAGGAGTCAGGGTCCGGCCATATAGTCTCATAATTTATGACGATGTTTTCCATCATCATTACGGTCGTCGGACTCGCACTGTTCGAGACAGTGTCGAGCATCGACAATGCCGTCATCAACGCGGAAGTCCTTTCGACCATGGGCAAGAAGGCCCGGAGATTTTTTCTCACATGGGGACTGTTCCTTGCGGTATTCGTGGTACGCGGGTTGTTGCCGTGGCTTATCGTGTGGGCGACGGTACCGGACCTCGGATTCGTAGGATCGTTTCTGGCGACATTCTCGAACGATCCGTCGGTCGCGACCGCTATCGCGTCGTCCGCACCGGTCCTCCTTATCGGCGGAGGCGTCTTCCTTCTTTTCCTGTTTTTCCACTGGTTGTTTCTCGAAGGCAAGCATTTCGGCTGGCACGGGGTCGAATCATTTTTCATACGGCAGGGTGCATGGTTCTATGCGACGATCTCGATCATCCTTGCGGTTACCGTGTGGTTCGGGCTCAAGGAAAGTCCTATGCTCGGTTTCGGTGCGGTCATAGGATCGACCGCTTTTTTCATCACGCACGGATTCCGTCAGCACGCGGAGGCGGTGGAACATGATCTTGCAAAAGGGAAATCCGGACTGTCTGATCTGAGCAAAGTCCTGTTCCTTGAAGTGATCGATCTGTCCTTCTCCATCGACGGGGTGCTCGGTGCGTTCGCGTTCACTCTTTCCGTGCCGCTCATCCTGCTCGGGAACGGTGTTGGGGCTGTCATCGTCCGGCAATTGACCGTGGCGAATATCGACCATGTGAAGAAGTATCTCTACCTCAAGAACGGTGCGATGTATTCCGTCGCGATTCTCGGGGCGGTGATGATCGGACACGCGTTTCATCTGCCGATTCCGGAGTGGTTCGCTCCGTTGTCCACGGTCGCGGTGGTCGGGTATTTTTTCCGGCGTTCGCTTCACGCGGTCCCGGAAACGGAAGAGGGACATTCTTGTCCGGCAATCTGAACCGTTTAATTGAAAGAAATATGAATACATATCATTCGTTGAAGGAATCCGACAAGGCAGCGTATGACGCGCTCAAAGGGGAGATGAAACGCGAGGAGCAGGGACTCGAACTCATTGCGTCGGAAAACACCGTGTCACCCGCCGTGCTCGACGCACTCGGCTCCGTTTTCACGAACAAATATTCCGAAGGATATCCCGGCAGGCGCTATTACGGCGGGCAGGAATATACCGATATCATCGAGACGCTCGCGATCGACCGGGTGAAAGAGTTGTTCGGTTCGGAACATGCCAATGTCCAACCGCTCTCGGGCGCATCGGCGAACCTCGCGGCATATGCGGCAGTGCTCGCCCCTGGTGATACCGTGCTCGGTATGGACCTGTCACACGGAGGCCATCTCACTCACGGACATCCCGTCACGTTGCCGGCCAAAGTATATCGCTTCATCCGTTACAAGACGGAGGCCGACGGGACGATTGACTATGACAAACTCGAGGCGCTCGCCGTCTTGGAACATCCGAAGCTTATGCTCGCCGGATTTTCCTCATACACGCGACAGATAGATTATGAACGGTTCACTGCCATCGCCGCCAAGGTCGGCGCGATCACGATGATGGATATGGCACATATCGCCGGTATGATAGCCGGGAAGGCGTTGCCGAGTCCTGTACCGCACTTCGATATCGTGACAGCCACGACGCACAAGACGCTCCGCGGCCCGCGCGGAGGACTAATACTGTGCAAGGAACCGTTCGCGAAAGCGATCGACAAGGCCGTGTTCCCTGGCGTACAGGGAGGACCACATATGCATATGGTGCTCGCGAAAGCGGTCGCATTCGGGGAGGCACTCCGACCGGAGTTCGAGGTATATGCGAGACAGATCCTTACGAACGCCAAAGCGCTTGAAGAATCGTTCATCGGGCTCGGTTATGAGATCGTTTTCGGCACGACCGAGAATCACATGCTCCTCATCGATACCGTGAAGAGTCGGAACGTGACCGGCAAGGATGCCGAAGCCTGGCTCGATCTGGCCTCGATCACGGTCAACAAGAACGTGCTGCCGGATGATCCGCGTGGGCCGCTCGATCCGTCAGGCATCCGTATCGGTGTGCCGGCCGTGACGACCCGTGGCATGAAAGAGGATGAGATGAGGATGATCGCGGGATGGATCGATTCCGTACTCCGCTCGGAGGGGAAGAAAAAAATCCTTTCGGGCATCCGCAAGGAAGTGAAGACGCTCTGCAAGTCGTTCCCGATTTATCATTGATAGGGTAGCTGACCGTTTTCATTCGCATTCGGCATTTCGTAATTCGCAATATATATTGGTATGAAAGGTATCATTCTCGCCGGAGGCACCGGCACACGGCTTCTGCCACTGACATCGGTCCTCACCAAGCAGCTGCTCCCGGCCTATGACCGGCCGATGATTTTCTATCCGCTCAACACGCTCATTCAGGCGGGAATCCGCGATATTCTCATCATCGTGTCCCCGGAGTATTCGGGGAGCTTCCTTAACCTGCTCGGATCCATGTTCCGCGGGCACGGGGTGAATATCACATTCGTCGTACAGAAGCGACCGGGAGGACTTCCGGAAGCGTTTATTCTCGGTGAGGATTTCCTCGACGGCGGACCGTCCACGCTTATCTTGGGCGACAATATTTTCGAGGATGATTTTTCCGAGGCGATAGGGAGTTTCGTATCCGGCGGGCGTGTGTTCGCCAAAGAGGTGACTGATCCGGAACGGTTCGGTGTCGTCGAATTCGACGAGGCGACAGGGAAGGTCATTTCGATCGAGGAGAAGCCGTCTGCGCCGAAAAGTAATTTCGCCATTCCGGGAATCTATCTGTACGATGGCAAGGCATCGGAAATCGCGAAGCGGATCAAGCCGTCGGAACGCGGGGAACTCGAGATCGTCGACATGCACCGCGCCTATCTGGCGCTGGGAGAACTCGATGTGCGGACGATAACCGGGGCATATTTCGATGCCGGAACGCACGATTCTCTTCTTGAAGCGTCGGTTTATGTGAAGGAAAAGGATTTCCGAAGCCGGTTTCACCCGATTGTCAACGAAGCGATCACTGAGTTCAACGCCGAATTCAAGCGCCTTGTTTCCCTCAAAAAATGACCTTTTGCGAGTGTTTCCACAGTGGTATACTGTAGGCATATGCAAGGAACCGATAATCTGTCACGTATCAGGCATGAATAAGAAACCAATGAAGATCAAGAAGGCTATTTTCCTCGTCGCCGGTTTCGGGACCCGGTTTCTCCCGGCAACAAAAGCGCAGCCGAAGGAAATGCTACCGGTCGTGGACAAGCCGGTGGTGCAATACTTGGCGGAAGAAGCGGTCGCCTCCGGTATCAAGGAAATCATCTTTGTCACTGGTCGTGGCAAGCGTGCCATCGAGGATCACTTCGATGTGTCCTACGAGCTCGAAGATACGCTCGTGGAGAAGAACAAGCACGATCTCCTGGAGAAGGTCCGATCCATATCGGGGCTTGCGAAGTTCTCGTATGTCCGACAGTCGTCTCCTTTGGGCGACGGGCATGCCCTGTTGCAGGCGGCACATCTCGTGGACGACGATGAGCCGGTTCTCGTGTTCTTCGGTGATTGTCTGTATGACAGCAAAGTACCGGCCGCGAAACAGATCATCGATGCGTACGAACTGTATCGGACGCCGATCATCGGGGCAGCCGAAGTCGATCTGGAAGACGTTTCGAAATTCGGTGTGGTCGCGGGAGACCCGGTCGGGGAGCATGACGTGCTCGTGACCAAGATGGTGGAGAAGCCGAAGCCGGAAGACGCACCGAGCCGCGCGGTCGCGGTCGGGAAATATATCATCACCCGTGAGGTGTTCGACACGTTGTCCGGTATGGAGACGGGGAAGTCCGGAGAGATCCGCCTCGCCGACGCATTCGACCTCATGCTCGCGAAGGGCGTGCCGATCCATGCCCGCATGCTCGAGGGGGAGTGGCTCGATACGGGGGACAAGTTCAATTTTCTCAAGGCGACCATCCATTACGGATTGAAACACCCGGAAGTCGGCGAAAGGCTGAAGACATTTCTGAAAAATCTTCCGCTTGATTGACGATCCGTTCAGAATATCTTATAACGCCTCCCTTTCCTATTTTGAGGGAAAGAGGTCTTACCGAAATGTACTGGATATTCTTCATACTGTTCGTTCTTGCCTCGATTACGCCGGAGACCATCCAGGGAAATCTTCTGGGTCTTCATGAGGAAGAGGCGGAAACACTCATCGTATTTCTGCTCGGAGCGGTCGGATTTTTGATATTCTTTCTCAAGGAGAAGTCCATGCTTCGGCAGATCCGCGAGAAAATACTCATTCAGCGGGAGAAATCGGATATCACAAAAGACCTTTCCGAATCGTATTCGTATATCGGTGAGACGAATCGGAAACTCGATCTGCTGAAAGGACTGATCATCTCACTGCCAGAGGCGGCGGAACGGTTCAGGCTCGGTGAAACACGCAAGGGGTACCTGACATTCGAACGGTCGGTGCTGATGTCTTCCAAATCGGCCTCGTTTCTAATACGCATCATCGATACGGAAAAATTGACGGTGGAGAAGGAAATACGCAACGGAAGGGTCTCCGCATGTGTCGCCATACCGATAGGGGAGTTGGTGGCTTCGGGAAAAAAATTGTCGGAAAAGAACGGTTGTATCATCGTCCGGTCTCCGGGAATGATCGGAAAGTATGCTGCATTCCTGATGTTCCCGAAAACCACGAACCGGATAGAGGATCCGGGAATACTCGGCGCACTCGCGACACAGGGACTCGTTTTGTTCTTTTTGGAACGTGACGGAACACTGTTCCTTCGTGATGTCGACGGTTCAAAACCAGAAAAAGGCACATGAGAATCGGTATCGATGCGCGTTTCTACGGTCCTGTCGGAAAGGGCCTCGGGCGCTATACAGAAAAACTGGTCGAATACCTCGAACGCGTCGCCGGATCAGACGACGAGTTTTTCATATTTCTCAGGAAGGAAAATTTCGACCGATACGTCCCGAAAAACGCGCAATTCACAAAGGTCTTGGCCGATTACCCGTGGTATACCTTTCGGGAACAGCTGTTTCTTCCATTCCTGCTGTATCGGTATACGCTCGACCTCGTTCACTTTCCTCATTTCAATGTTCCGATCCTGTATCGGAAACCGTTCGTCGTGACCATTCATGATCTGATACTGTTCCATTTCCCGACCATCCGGAATACGACGAGGAATCGGCTGACGTATATGCTGAAGTATTTTGCCTATCAGGTCGCGATCGTTTCCGCGATACGACGGGCGAAGACCATACTCACCGTATCGATGTTCACGGAGCGCGATATTCTCACGGAATTCCCATTTGCGAAAGGCAGGATTGTCATCGCCTATGAGGGGTGTGATTTTGAGGCGGATAACGACGTCTCGACCGGTTCGGAATTGGGCCCGAATCATGGTATACTATTGCCGTACTTCCTGTATGTCGGGAACGCGTACCCGCACAAGAATCTCGGGGCTTTTGTTCCGCTTGCGATGCGGTTTCCGGAAGTCAGGTTCGTATTGGTCGGGAAAGATGATCACTTCTATAAGCGATTGCGCGAAGAAGTGGCGTTGGCAGGGATACGGAATATCGATTTCGCAGGGTATGTGCCCGACCATGAATTGGCGGGTCTCTATCGTGCGGCGACGGGATATATCTTCCCGTCCCTGTATGAAGGGTTCGGACTTCCTCCTCTTGAAGCGATGCGTTCCGGTACGCCGGTCATCGCCGCCGACAGGGGTTCTCTTCCGGAGATACTCGGGGATGCCGCGTTATTCTTCGATCCAGATGACAAAGACAGTCTTGCTCTGTGTGTCGAAAGTGTCCTGCATGATCCTCTGCTCGCCTCGGAATTGTCGAGGAAAGGACGGGCTCACGTGGACTCGTTCCGTTGGGAGGATATGGCGGAAACGACACTGAGAACCTATCACGATACCGTTTCGACATAATCTTTCCGGCAGGGGCTGGAATATGAAAATAAATAATCCATGCGATCGGAACAGAGAGAAAAAGTCGCCTCGCGGATGAATGATGTACGGCCGGCCGGTCGGACCGATGTTTTGAATTGGGAGAATATCAGCTCCGTCGATTCGTCATATGCCGGGCACTGGGGAAGTCTTCTCCCGGAAGAGATTTCGGTTTTTGAAAAGAGCGAAACCGGTGGCTATTCCGAAAATCTGTTGTCGGGGCACGAATCTTTCCAACATCTGTTGACGCATGAGAGGACCTATTGGCCGTTTTATAGCGCACACAAAGAAGCCGGCTCTTTCATCGTAAAGGCGATCGTCGTGGAAGAACAAGTCGAGTCTTTCATCGTCATCGCAGAACCTGAACTCGAACCGAATCAGGATGGAAAAGAGACTTTTTTCGTTGCGGATGTCAGAGACATCCGGCCGAACGTCGAAGCTGTGCAATCGATCGGGCGACAGGTGAGGCCTACTCTTTCTGACGTCGTTCTGAGCCGACCCTCCGGATATTCCCACGTCGTACAGGAGCCGGTCGTTTATGCGGAGGCGATCATCGCGGACGTCGTGTCCGAGCCGACATATGAATATGAATCGACGGTCGTGGAGGTCGTCGATATGCACGTCGAGCCGATTCTGTCCGCAGACGAGGTCGAGGTATCGGGTGTTTCGGAAGAACAGGAAAACGGATCTGTTCAGCTTCCGACAGCCGACATATCGGAAACTCGCCGATCATTCTTTTCGATATGTGCGGATAAGATATCTTCCGGAAAGGAAAAACGGGCTCTTATCCGAGCGGAGAAGGAGGCGGAACACGAGGAGTATCTCGAATTTCTCGCATCGCTTCAGCCTGCGCCTGCAACGGAAAATCAGCCGACGGTTTTAGATGAGGTCTCATATGTGTCCGCAGTCGAACCTGAATATGTGCAGGAGACGGAGACCATTGCCATTGCCGTTGTCGAGTCAGAACCCGAACCCGAATCCGTAAATTTTTTCATACGTGAACCGATCGCGGAAAGCCGTACCGCTTTTGAAAGCGATTTGTTCCAACAGGAAAACATCGTCGAAGAAACGGCTTTTTCGGATCCAATCGTCCTGAGTCGTTTATCATCGATCAGTGAGGAAGAAGTTCCGTTACAAGACGCTCCCGTTTTGGAAATGCCGGTGGAATCACGAATTTCCATGCCGTTCCATTCATTTTTTCAAAGTCTGAAAGGGGCTCCCATGCAGGATCGGGAATGTGACGTGAGCCGGGAAGATGAGCCTGATCAGGCTTTGGTCTCGGAGCAAGAGGAATGGAAACCCTTTCTTCCTGAGGCTGACGCCCTCTCGTCGACCTTTCTCGGGAGTTCGTTTTTCCAACATGAAAAAATCACGGACACGGACGTTCCGATGGAATATACGCCCGTGATCGGGTCTGAACCCGAGATCGAAGAGACTGTTTCCCGGGAAAAGAATACGTTTATTTCGGAACGAAGAGAACGTGTCGGATCGTTTCTCGCGCATGTTTCATCCACGGTTTCCGCGTCATTCGACACCATAATGGCTGTTCCGCAGATGCGCTACGTCTCTGTCATGGCTGTTTTTATCATCGTTCTCGGTGGTGGTGTGCTTGCGGTAAACCGCATCGTTTCCATCAAGGGAGAAGTGCTCGGAGCGAGTGTCGAAGGCGCCTCTTTCGCGACCAAGGCGGTGGACAATCTCCAGACGGCCGACTTTTCAAGCTCATCGAGAAACTTCATCGATGCATATCAGACTTTTTCAGACGCGTCGGATTCCCTTGGTACGGTCGGCAACGAACTTGCCAAGGCGACGAGATTCGTTCCATGGCTTTCCAAGGTTTCTTCCGCCCAGGGTCTGCTTGAGGGCGCGAAATATCTTTCCGCCGCGGGCGTTTCCATGAGTAGCATGCTCGAAGTCCTTCCTTCGTCCGGGATAGGAAACGACAAAGGGGATGACATCTCGTTTTTGGATATGATAGATGAGGCGGAAAAACGCTCATCGGTGGCGGCGGACGAAATCGCAGCCGCACAAAACGCCTTCGATCGCGTTCATCCGGAAGATGTTCCGGACGATAAGCGTGAAGCGTTCCTGTCTATCCGGGCGAAATTGCCCGTGGTCGCGGCCGCCCTCGGCGGGTTCAACCGAAACTCCCATCTCATACGGGAAATGCTCGGTGAGAACGGTCCCCGTATGTACCTGTTCCTGTTTCAGAACAATGCGGAACTGCGACCTACCGGTGGATTTATCGGAAGCTATGGAGTGCTTGACGTGAGTGAAGGACATATACGGAAGTTCTTTGTCGACGGTATCTTTAATCCGGACGGGCAACTCAAGGAAAACATCGTTCCTCCGGCCCCGATCCAAAAGGTGAGTACCGCATGGAGTCTTCATGATAGCAATTGGTGGCCGGATTTTCCGACGTCTGCGGAAAAGGCCATATACTTCTATGAGAAGACCGGTGGTCCTACGGTTGACGGTGTGATCACATTGACCCCGACCGTCATTCAGAAACTTCTTCACCTTACCGGCCCGATCGACATGCCTGATTACGGCGTGACGATCGATGAGAACAATTTTACACAGGTCGCTCAGGAAGAAGTGGAACTAAAGTACGATCGGAAACTGAATCAGCCAAAAAAAATACTTTCCGATCTGGCGCCACTGTTGCTTGAGCGCCTCTTCTCCATGAAAAGTGCGACATTGCTGTCCTCGCTTGCGGAAACGTTCTCCCAGGCGCTTGATGAGAAGCACATTCTTCTGTATTCGAGAAATGCCGACGTGGAGAAACTTGTCGATGAAGCCGGGTGGTCTGGAAAGGTTCTCGATACGCCGAGGGATTATCTGAGTGTCATCCATACGAACCTGAACGGCTACAAGACTGATGCCGTCGTCAAGGAGACCATCGAGCATACTGCCGCCGTGCAGGCCGACGGGTCGGTCCTCGATACGGTCCGGGTGACGAGGAAGCACTCCGGAGGCAACTCCCAATACGATTGGTTCAACAAGGTGAATACCGATTATCTCCGGGTGTATGTTCCGCAAGGGGCCGAGCTCGTGTCGGCTTCTGGTCAGACTTATGAGTTCCCGAAGTCGCCGATAAATTATGACGCACTCGGTTTCAAGCGCGACGCGAACGTTCAGAAGGAAGAAAAGTCGACAATCGTCGACAAAGGAGGAACCCGTATCTCGGAGGAAAGCGGAAAGACTGTTTTCGGGAACTGGGTCTACGTGAGTCCGGGGGAGAGCGTGACGGTCGAATATACGTATCGGTTGCCGTTTCGGGTATCTCCGCAGGTCGCCAACCCGGCATCGTATTCGGTTCTTTTCCAGAAGCAGTCGGGATCGGCCGGGAGCACTCTGCATTCACGGCTCACGTTTCCCGAGTCGTTTCGGACAGACTGGCAATCCGAAGGGTTGAATCGTGACAGGAACGGGTTCTCGTTCGATGCAACCCTTGCGACAGACGCATACTATGGTACGGTACTTTCTTCCCAATGATGAAGCGTATGATGACGATGTTGAAACAAAAAACGGCCTTACTCGGACGCTTCGCGGATTCCCAATCGAAAACGATTGGTGGCGCGGCGTTCATCATCGCCTCTGCGGGTATAGCCAGTCGGATACTCGGGTTTCTCCGTGACCGGTTGCTTGCGGGTCATTTCGGTGCGGGCGATACGCTCGACGCCTATTATGCGGCATTCCGTATTCCCGACACGCTGTACAATCTCCTCGTGATGGGAGCGCTTTCCGCCGCGTTCGTTCCGGTTTTTACGGAATTCATATCAAAGAAAAAGAAAAAGGAGGCACTCGATCTCGCGGCCGGCGTACTGGAATGGATGCTGCTTCTTCTGGGCGGATGTTCGATCCTCGCCATCATATTCGCACCGTTCATCGTCTCTGTCCTGACGCCGGGGTTTTCGGAAGAGAAACGGATGATGACCGTCGAACTGACACGGATCATGCTTCTTTCCCCGCTCCTACTCGGAGCAAGCGCCGTCTTCGGGGGGATGCTGCTTTCGTTCCGGTGTTTCACCGCCTACTCGCTTGCACCGATTCTCTACAATATCGGCATCATCATAGGCATCCTCTTCATGGTACCGATGTTCGGAATGTCCGGATTGGCATGGGGCGTCGCTCTCGGGGCGCTTCTCCATATGATTGTGCAGATTCCATCGGTGAGGAGCAGGGGATTCTTCCCATCGCTGTTCCGTCACCCGCTCACGTTTGACGGGGCGGTCCGTCGGGTCGTGACCCTGATGATTCCTCGGACGCTCGGCATCGCGGCAAATCAGATGAGTCTGTTCCTGACGACCGTATTCGCTTCTTTTCTCGTATCGGGGAGTCTCGCGATATTCACACTCGCTTCCAATATCCAGGCGATTCCAATCGGACTGTTTGCGGTGTCGTTCTCGCTCGCGGCGTTTCCGACGCTCTCATTTTCCGCCTCAGAGAAACGGAACGGTGATTTTTTCGACACGCTGTACCGGACGACGAAGCGGATTCTCTTTTTCGTCGTACCGATCTCGATGCTCTTCATCGTCTATAGGGCGCAGGTCGTCCGTGTGATCCTGGGAAGCGGGCAGTTCGATTGGAACGACACGATCTCGACGTTCGGTGTCCTCGCCTGGCTTTCGGTGAGTCTGTTCGCACAAGGACTCATCCCTCTTTTCGCGCGTGCCTTCTATGCGCTTCAGGACACCAAAACACCCCTTCTGTTCGCACTTATCGCCGAGGTCATCTATGTCGTGGCGGTCATAGCGCTTCTGCCCCGGCACGGCACGAACGCACTCGCAATCGCTTTTTCCCTTGGGAGTATCGCGAACTTTATTTTCCTGCTCCTCGCGCTTCGGAAGAAGGTCGTCGGTTGGAATGACGGCATATTTTTTCGTGAGAACGCCCTTATCTTTCTCGCGGCCATTCTTGCCGGCGTCGTCGCCCAGTTGTCGAAATCCGTCTTTGCTTTTTTCGCGATGTCACCGCTCGATACGTTCGTCAAGGTGTTTCTCCAACTTTCCTTCGGAAGCGCACTCGGTCTCGGGACCTTCCTTCTTCTTTGTCACTGGTTCCGCATAGAGGAATACCATTCGATGCGACGATTCATTTTTGCCAAGGTACTCCGTACACCGGAAGCCATCTCGAGTGTCGAGGGACATCCGGAGAAGGGGGAATGGTAGGCGGAGTATTGCGAATGTCGAAGTGCGGAATGCGAAAGACGAAATACGAATTGTGAATGAGAACGGGATACTGAGAGTGGATGGTTTATACAGTGTACCCCGAGGCCGTGTTGCACGGCTTTACGGAGCCCATGAGGCATGCCCCGTGATCGCCCTGCGACTGTACGGGGTTCATAGTGTCGAAAGTCAGGGGAAGGGGAAACGGGACTCAGGAACCGACAATCGGTAATTGTGAACTGGAACCGGTAGGATGTGGAATTTCGATTTTTGAAACAAAAAGAAAAAAGCACTCGGGATTTCCCAGGTGTTTTTTTGTCGGTCGTAGCCTCCCGGTGAACGAAACCGTACCGGTGTCATTTCGGTTCACGGAGATGTGGCGGTGTAGTCTGGCCAAAAACTTTCAAAGTCGGTGATGGAAGGAACGATGGAAATCCTGTAGAATGGTTCAGGAGGGTTCGAAAGCCTTGATTTATTGTTTATTTTCGGGTATTCTAGCTTTTCGTAGCGGTTTTCATATCGTTTTGTCAGTACAGTCAGCCTATGGATCTGAGACTTATCCGCAATTTTTGTATCATCGCTCATATCGACCACGGGAAAAGCACCCTGGCCGATCGTCTTATAGAATACACGCACACCGTCGAGGATCGCAAAATGAAGGAACAACTCCTTGATCAGATGGATCTCGAACGGGAGCGAGGCATCACAATCAAACTTCAGCCGGTCCGGATGCGGTACCGCAAGCAGAACAGTCAGCAGACAACGGAAGCGGGAATTGTGGCGGGAGCGAAAACCTCGGAGAGCGGCCAGCCTGGCATACAAGAGAGTCAGTCCGATACCGATTATATCCTGAATCTGATCGACACGCCCGGACACGTGGATTTTCATTACGAGGTGTCACGATCATTGGCGGCGGTCGAGGGCGCGGTTTTGCTTGTCGATGCGACCAAGGGTGTGCAGGCACAGACATTGGCGAACCTGTACCTCGCTATCGAACAGGGACTCGAGATCATCCCGGTCGTGAACAAGATAGACTTGCCGAACGCGCAGGTGGACAAGACCAAAAAAGAAATAGTCCATATTCTCGGATGCAAAGAAGACGATATCCTGCTCGCGTCGGGCAAGACTGGTCTTGGCGTGCGTGAGATCCTCGATCGGGTTGTCGAGAAGGTTCCGGCGCCGAGTGGCGACGCCGAGAAGCCTCTTCGCGCGTTGATTTTCGATTCCGTTTACGATACGTACAAAGGGGTGGTAGCCTATGTCCGGCTTGTCGATGGTACGGTATCGCGCGATACCGCACTGCACATGATCGGAACGGGACAGGAAAGTCTCGCGATCGAAGTCGGCACGTTCCATCCGCACTTCGTCGCCGGCAAGGAGCTCTCAGCCGGTGATATCGGATATATCGCGACCGGGCTCAAAGAAGTGGCCTACTGTCGTGTCGGTGATACGGTCACGCTCCGTCCCCGTGAACGTGAGACCGTCAAAGTGGAAGCTCTTCCGGGGTATCACGAGATGAAGCCGGTCGTTTATGCGAGTTTCTATCCCGTGGAAGGGGATGAATACGGCCTGATGCGTGACGGGCTCGACAAGCTCCGTCTCAATGACGCCGCCTTCGTATTTGAACCGGAGTCCAATCAGGCACTTGGTCGCGGATTCCGATGCGGATTCCTCGGTCTGCTTCACATGGAAATAATCCAGGAGCGTCTTCGTCGTGAATTCGGTATGGAACCGACCATCACGACACCGTCGGTCGTGTATGAACTTCAGCTCCGTAGCGGTGCACGTGTCCCGATGTACTCACCGGTCGATATGCCGGACCCCGCCGTCATCGAGAAGATTTTCGAACCCTATGTCGAACTTTCGGTTGTCGTTCCGAGCGAATACCTCGGCAATGTCATGAACCTGTCACAGTCTATCCGGGCGGAGTACAAGAATACCGAATACATCGATGCCGAGCGCGTACTGCTTGTCTTCCACGCGCCCCTTATGGACGTGATCGTCAATTTCCATGATGAACTCAAAAGTGCGACGGCCGGATATGCTTCGATGAACTATGAACCGATCGGCTATCGCGCAAGCGATGTGGTCAAGCTCGACATATTGGTCGCGGGGGACCGTATCGACGCATTTTCGCGGATGATCCCACGGGAGCGCGCCTTCGACGAAGGGAAGCGGACGACTGAGAAGCTCAAAGATTCCATTCCTCGTCAGAACTTCGCCGTGTCCATCCAGGCGACTATCGGTGGCAAGGTGATCGCCCGGGCGACCATCTCGGCGTTCCGAAAAGACGTGACTGCCAAGCTGTACGGTGGCGACTTTTCACGCAAGAAAAAACTCCTCGAGAAGCAGAAGAAGGGGAAAAAGCGCATGGAATCCATCGGGCGCGTGTCTATCCCATCCGAGGCATTTTTGTCCATCTTAAAGAAATAATTCCGTACCATAGAGGCATTTTCCCTCTGTCTACTCGACGGAATCGTGGAATCGTGATATCAATCAGGTGTCTTTTCCTTAATAATTTCAAACCACACATATCACACATCTCGAGGAGGGATGGAAGTATGATGAAATCATTGAAAATGTCGACCATCGGTTCCTCATCCTTATATGATGATGGTCCGCTTACCAGTTTTCTTGGCTCCCTGGGAGACCCAGATCTCCATATCCTGCATCTTGGGAAATGGAAAAAGGTGAGCCAGATGGGAAATCTGGATGCGTTTTTGGATTGGTATACGAAAGATATCTTGATCCGTAGCATACGCGGGGATATGAAGCGTATCCTCTACCTCTCGTCACATGACGTACTGTTCGGTATCGAGTCATGCAAATGGGACAACACCATCGGAGAGTTCAATCTTTCTGTGAGTATCATTCCTGATACGCGGGTCGAATATACCCTCATGGTGAACCTGCCACTTTCGGACTTTAGACGCTGTCTCGGTATGACCGCTGATGTAAACCGTTCCCCGTTGGCGCGATGGTTTCACAGATCAATCGGGAGGTGAGATGGGTGCGTTTCGATATATGAAACAAGAATACTGAACGGGCTGACTCTGAATGTCGCCCGTTCTTTTTTATTGCGTTAAACGGAACCATTACCGTATCGGATGTGTTTTTTTATCTTTTACAAATCGAAAAAGTCGTATACGGCCATGCGGGATGACTTTATTTTGGGATAATCTCTTCTCAAGTTTCCATATTTTTGATATATTTATCACATACGAAACGTTTGGTTGTTCAGTGTAAAACAAAACAATATGCATCGTGTCGTCATCGCCTCGCTTTTTGCGAGCCTGCTCCTTTTCCCAGGAGTCTCTTTCGCAGTGACCCCGAAGCCGGCTTTCTTCGACAGTATCACGTCCGGAGCCGACGTCGCCAAGCTGACCGATGCCCAGCGCGTCGAGTACCGCGCATACCTTTCGGCGGCGGCGATCGAGACCCCCGGTACCGTCATCGGCATCGATTCTCTCGCTGTCTCGATTAACAAGGCCGGCCCTGTGGCGGGCGATGTCATAGCGGTCTCTCTTTCCCTGAACTCACCTCTGGCCAAGGGATATGCGGATTCCCATCGTGAAGCCGCCGATACCCCGAAGTTTTCCTTGAATCTCGGACTTACCGATTCCAAAGGAGTCGCCTGTGCCGAACCGCTTGCGACGACGTTCCCCATCTCGGATCTTAATCCGATATTCCATCTCACCACGACCGCCGACTGCATTCAGCCTTCCGTATCGGCCACCTTTTCCGACTGGAACGGTATTTCTCTTGGGTCGTGGACCGTCAACGAGCCGAAAATAATCGTCATCGGGGACGGTTCGGCACCGATCGTCGAGACGGCCGCGCCCGTTCGGGCTTTCGATATGAATCATCCAACTGCCCAGACAGACCTCAAGACCACCGCCGTTGTCATCATCTCGATATTGTTTATTCTGAGCGTCAGTATCATCTTGCTTTGGTCTTTTCGAAAAGGTGAGAAGCAATAGTATTTTTCGCTACGAACCATAATACAAACGAGTATGCGTCACATGTTTGTTTTCAAAAGGAGCGTGTCATCTTTGGAGAAAATACGTGTATAAGGAACCCGACCTTTTCTATCCGGCAAGGCGGTCGACTGTACCGGGCCCGGCACCCGTACCGACTGCAACCTGAACTATCGCGAGGTCGCGCCGTCGAATTGATGTGATTGCTGAAAACGGAAAATCGAATATTTCGTGGCTTTGAGAGGGGATTTTCCGATGCTGAACTTCAATTTTGAATCATACCGGTATGCGGACCCGACCAAAATTGTACGATTCCGGCTGGCGTGTTTCCCCACCCTGTCAGGCAATTCCTCACGCTCCTCTTGCTGTGACTCCGTGCTCCAAGCCGATTCGTACCTGATGCGAGGAGACGGGACGGTTTCCGAAGTCAATCGTTGACAAACATAAAATCGAATCCTATGCGCCGCGCCCTCCTTCTTTCATTCTTTGTACTCTTCTTCTCTCCGACGATCTCTTCCGCCCAGACCGTGCCGGATCCACAGCCGACCGAGGGAACCATCCTCGCCGATATCAATTTGTCCAATGCGACGATCTCCCAGGAGGGGAATACCGTCACCATCGGCCTTGATATCGAGAACCGGAGCGCCATCCCACAGCCCGATATCCGATACGGCATCGAGATCATCAAAACCACCACCCAGACACAGGAAACCGTCGATTCTTTCATCGCGACCGAAACAGCGACTGTTTCCGCGAATGGCTCCCTCCATCGTGACGTCATCTATACAGCTCCAGCTTTTCTTTCCGGCTCCTATGACCTCTGGGTCATCGCCAAGACCACTGGCGGACTCATGCTTGGCCTCGCCAATCCGGGCAAGGTCACCTTCACGGGATCAGGAAATCATATCGCCATCAATCCAAGCACCTGCCACCTCTCCGTTGCCGGCAGGGACTACACCCTCGACCAGGGTGTCGACGTTTCCAAAGACGAGGAGCTGACTTTGATTTGTCCGGCCGAGAATACCTCGACCACTCCACTCACGGTCACTCCCTTTTTCGACACCTTCCGTCGTACCGTCTATGGCCCCTCAGTGAAACTCGACTACCCGGCCAAGACCCCCATCACTTTCGCCCCGAAAGAGAAGAAGGATATCAGTATCACCATCCCCAAGGCCTCCACTCCCCAGGCCTATGACTTCACCGTCGTCTTGAAACAAGACACGGCCCCGGTCTCCGCGACCATCACTGCTCACTATGTCATTCAAGGGGCGAGCGCCACTATCCAAACCGTCTCCCTCGACAAGGGAACCTATGCCCAAGGCGAGACCCTGAGCGCCACCCTCTTCTGGACCCCGTCGGCTGATACGTTCCCCGGATCACGCACCGGAGAAGGCGCGAAAATCGACACCGTCACTGCGACCCTCTCAGTCGCGGATTCCACGGGTATTGCCTGCATCGCTCCTCTGACTCAGTCGACCTCGGCGACCGATATCAAGACGATACTCTCGGCCCAGACCACGACGGCCTGTCCTGACGCTTCAGCCACCATCACCCTCACCGACAAAGACGGGAATATTCTCGATACCCGCACGATTGAAGGGGATGTGACGACTCCGAAGGAAGTTGCTTCCACGGTTCCCGTCACCGAGACCGCGGACCAATCAACGGGCCTGACATCCAAGGCACTCCTCTTCGTCATCGTCTCGGTTCTCTTTGTCATCAGCCTCGGACTCATTGTGTGGAAATTCGTCTTGAAACGTGGTGCTGGCAAGAACCGCATCGGTCTGTTCCTCTTCCCGCTCATCATGCTTGGGTCATTTTTGTCGGTGCAGAAGGCGGAGGCGGTGAGTTGGAACATGCCATATTCGTTTACGTATAATACGTCCCAGTGTATGCCGTGGGGTACGTGTATAGTTCGCAGAAACAATGCAACAGTAACTTTTCATTTCGCCGCGAATTCGAATGCGACTTCATATACATCGGGAAATCCGATTACAATAACCGGAAGCTCAGAGTTCCGCGGAATAATAATAGGTAGTGGTTTTACGGTAGTAGGTGGACCAAGTTCTATCAACAGTACGTTAACAGCTTCGTTTACGAGCCCATATTCGGGAAGCGTTTCCGTGTTTTCAACAAATCGCGGTTCTGGACATGGCTCCGGTACACTTATCGCGCCGACCGTTTCGTCCCCGACGGTTGTTCGAATCCTATTAACTGGAACACTCCCGAATGGTCATAGAGAGCTGTCGACCAGTACCGCGTACATCAATGTCACCGTCAATCCCGTCCCTGTTATCAATGGCGGGTGGTCCGGTTGGAGCTCCTGCTCCGTCACCTGTGGAGGAGGAACCCAGACCCGCACCTGTACCAATCCGACTCCGTCCGGTGGTGGAGCAACCTGTTCCGGTTCCACATCCCAGTCATGCAATACAGGAATATGTGTCGTGGCACCATCCGTCTCATTCACGACCGACAAGAATGCAGTCGCATGGAACAACGGTGTCATTGTGTCTCCGGCAACCCTCACATGGTCCGCATCCGGTACCAACGTTTCCTGCACCGCTTCGAACGGTTGGTCGGGAGCCAAGGCGCTGACCGGATCGCTCGCCGTTTCTCCTTCTGCCACTACGACCTATACCCTCACCTGCTCCGGTGACGGCGGTTCGCTCGCACGGTTCATTACTATCAGCACGATTGCTTCGTACGACCCAACTACGCTGTCGTTCCTCGTTTCTCCTTTGACTACCGTAAATCCTGAGTCTCCTTCCACCACGCTCTACTGGTCCACGACCGGATACGGCGTCACTTGTACCGCCTCCGGTGGATGGTCCGGCACTCGGGGATCCTCCGGCTTTTTGGATATTTCACCGACAACCGATATGAACTACACCCTCTCTTGTTCCGGTGCTGGTGGCACGGCTCCTGCCCAGACGGTCACGGTTCTCGTGGCTATCCCCGGCACGTGTGCCACTCCGGACAAAAGTACGGATCAGAACGCATCACCATGGACAATGGCGCTTTGTGCTCCAGGGAATACGGTCACCAATCAGGTAGCTACTGGTTCCACTTATGGCGAACCCGACTGGACCTGGACCTGTGTCGGACCGTATGGAGGGAGTCAGGCGAACTGCAGTGCTTCTTGCACCAATACCTGCGAAGCATCCAAAGCACTTCACTGCCAGAGCGAGATGTCATGGAGACTCAGAAACATGTGTGGCAAGGCGGTCGACTGTACCGGGCCCGGCACCCGTACCGACTGCAACCTGAACTATCGCGAGGTCGTGCCGTCATCGAATTGACGCGATCGCTGAAAACGGAAAATCGAATATTTCGTGGCTTTGAGAGGGGATTTTCCGATGCTG
>CAIOMK010000021.1 GCA_903859375.1 Candidatus Moraniibacteriota bacterium | reverse complement strand
GGATTTTCATACGCTCTCGGGATTGAGTCTTGAGATATCCAAGATACTTCATGTTTTCATGAAAAGACTGAATACCGATAAGCCTACATCGTAATTACGATTTTCGACCCTATCGACTTGTGACTTTCGACTTGTGACTTTTGACATGTAACTTGTGACTCTCCTATGCGCTATCCCCGACCGTTTCAGAACCTGATATCACACTTTTCCGCATTGCCTTCGGTCGGTCCGAAAATGGCAGAGCGTATCGTGTTGCACCTGTTCAAACAGGAACATGACAAACTACTGTCGTTCGCCGAGAGCCTTGAGGGGCTCCAGGACCTTTCCTTGTGCACCCGGTGCTTCCATATAGCCGAAGGGCCGCTCTGCGACGTCTGTGCGGATCCCAAGCGCGATCAGACGATTCTCTGCGTGGTCGAGGAGCCTATGGACGTCATCGCCATCGAACGATCCGGCGGACATACCGGTCTGTATCATGTGCTCGGTGGCGTGATGCGTACCGGAAACGGTGCGACCGACCCGGCACTCCGGATATTGGAGCTCATCTCCCGCATACGCGAAGACGGCGTGAAAGAAGTCATACTCGCGCTGAACCCGACGACGGAAGGCGACCTGACCACGCTCTATCTGCGCAAAAAACTCGCCCCGCTTGGTGTCCGGGTCTCACGACCGGCCCGCGGATTGGCGACCGGTGGCGATATCGAATACGCCGACGAGGCGACGCTTACTTCGGCAATGAAGAATCGGGAGGCGTTGGGATAGAATAGTCACAAGGCGGAGAATAGTCATAAGTCACAAGTCACAAGTCGAAAGTGAAAAGCCAGAGAATAGTCACAAGTGAAAAGTTAAAAGTCGAAAGTGGGAACGGGAAGAATAGTCGAAAGTGAAAAGTCGAAAGTCGAAAGTAGGGAACGAATACGGGGAAAGAGTCGGAGAGTAGTCATAAGTCACAAGTCACAAGTCGAAAGTGGGAACGGGAACACTCCCCCTGTCATCCCGACTGAGTCGGCGAATGGAGGGATCTGTCCCGAATACTACAAGACATGCCCCGGGGTCCGTGGATGCCGGCTCAAGGCCGGCATGACAGGTGTGTGTTTAACGGGAAGAATAGTCGAAAGTGAAAAGTCGAAGAGTAGTCACAAGTCACAAGTCGAAAGTCGAAAGCAGGGAGCGGGAAGAAAAGTCGAAAGTGAAAAGTCACAAGTCGAAAGTGGGGAGCGGGAGCGGGGAAACCAATTGCGAAAGGCGGAATGCGAAAGGCGGAGAATAGTCACAAGTCACTAGTCGAAAGTAAAAAGCGGGAACTGGAACAATTTTCAATTTTTCACCCAGAGGGTGATCAGCCTTTGGCTGACAATTCTCAATTTCCAATGGGAACAGAGACATATGGAAAATGAACAATTTGTTTCACGGCTGGTCCGCGATGATGTCGCGGATTTTTTGTATAATAAAACGGCCGGCAACGAATTGCCGACCGATAGGATATCGATGGATCCTTTCACTACCTGTTATCCGCCTTTGTTTTCGCCCTGTATGGCGTTCTCGGAGCGCTGTTCATAGTATTCACCAGATTCCACGTTGGTAATCACCACGACACCGCTATACCCATTTGCAAAGCGTTTCTCGATGAACACGACCGCGTCATCCTTGTTGAGCTTCTCCGAGACGATACCGGCGTGTACGACTACCGGAAATGTTTTGTCAGCTACGTTTTTCACGTATGAAAGAGCTGCCTCTTTCGTCTTGAATTCATACGCGTGAATCGCGGCTGCAAAAACAACTGACGACAACGTTAATATCGCCACAACTACCGATCCGATTATTTTATTCATTAAGGAACTCCTGTTTTTTCGCCCGAGAACAATCCCGTGACGTGCATTAAATCATCAGCATGAGCCTATCTCACGTGACTTCCCCACCATAGCATTTTTCCTTCGGATTGTCAATCACATTTTGGCTTAATTGAGAGATAATACGAATATACGAAGCTCGCAGGCCGGCATATGTGCCATGGGTCAGACAGAACCGGAAACGATTCATTTCCGACGGATACCGCCCACTCTTTTTAGAAAATATAAAAAGCCTACGGAAGCGTAGGCTTTTTTTGTTTCAATCACGCTCATGCGAATTGAGGAATACGCAATCCACTCTGAATCACTTCGTCCATATGAACGAATACCGGGAAAAGCGACGGCTGTCTCTTGTGCAGTGACCGCCCGTTCACGCCGTATGCGACCTTGCCTCGGCGCTTGGTCGACCATTTGATCTTCGCATACCCGTCCTCATCGTAATTCCCGAAGAATATCTCGTCTGACCCCGTTTCCCTGTGCCGGAGTCTGGACAATACTCTCCGTTCATATTTTGGCATGATATGGTCCTCCTTGTATCCGGTTCGTACCGGGGGTTGTTCGGCCGTGTCCTCCATGTGACGTTGCACATGTAACTTCATTTTTTATCACTAAATATTGGTTCTGTCAATGACCATATTACGGCTTTACCACGGTACAAATCGGTCTATTTCCAATTCGCGGAATACGGAGTAGAATGGTAATCACTATGGCAGGAAAACAAGATCATCTCAGAGTCCCCCCGCACAACATCGAAGCCGAGCAATCCGTGCTCGGTTCTCTTATGCTCGACAAGGACGCGATCATCAAAATCGCGGATCTTGTGCGTCCCGGCGACTTCTACAAGAACGACCACAATACGATATACGAGACGATGCTCGAGCTCTATGAGGATCGCGAGCCGATCGACGTACTCTCACTCGCGAACCGCCTCGAAGAGAAAGGCAAGATCGACGCCGTGGGCGGATCGTCCTACCTCGCATCGCTCGTGAACCTCGTCCCCTCCGCATCGAACGTCGCGCACTATGCCAAACTGGTGCAGAAGAAATCCCTCCTGCGCCGACTCATCTCCGCGGCATCGGAAATAGTCGAGATGGGATTCAACGAGGAAGACGACGTGCAGAAAGTACTCGACGACGCGGAACAGCGACTCTTCGGCGTGTCACAGAAATACATCAAGCAGGATTTCGTCCCGATCCACTCCATTCTCGAGGAAGCGTTCAACCGTATCGACGAGTTGCACAAGAGTGACAAACATTTCCGTGGAGTCCCGACCGGGTTCACAGATCTCGACAACATGCTCTCCGGATTACAGAACTCCGACCTCATCATCCTCGCGGCCCGACCGTCCACGGGCAAGACGAGCTTCGCGCTCGACATCGCCCGACAGGTCGGCATTTCCGCCAAGGTTCCGGTCGGCATATTCTCACTCGAAATGTCCTCCGATCAGCTGGTCGACCGTATGATCTCCGCCCAATCCTGCGTGGACCTGTGGCGGTTGCGCACCGGCAAGCTCAATACCGAAGGCGAAGGCAATGATTTCCAGCGCATCGGCGAGGCGATCGGCGTCCTTTCGGAAGCGCCTATCTTCATCGACGACACCTCGTCGGCGAATATCATGGAAATGCGGACGATGGCCCGTCGGCTCCAGTCGGAGCACAAGCTCGGACTCATCATCATCGACTACCTCCAGCTCATGGAAGGCCGATCCCGCGGAGGCGACAACCGCGTCCAGGAAATTTCCGAGATATCCCGCGGACTCAAACAGCTCGCCAAGGAACTCAACGTGCCGATCATCGCGCTCTCCCAGCTGTCGCGTGCCGTGGAATCCCGTCCGGATGGCATGCCGAAACTGTCCGACCTCCGGGATTCCGGTTCCATCGAACAAGACGCGGACATCGTGCTGTTCCTCTATCGCGAGGACCGCGTCAAACCGGACACCCCGAACAAGAACATCGCCGACATCATCATCGCGAAACACCGTAACGGACCGGTCGGCAAAGTATCGCTCTATTTCGACGAGAATTCCGCCAGCTTCAAGAATCTCGAGAAGTTCCATCGGCCGGAGGCGTAGGATAGTCACAAGTCACAAGTCGAAAGTCGAAAGTCGAAAGCCGGAGAGTAGTCACAAGTCACAAGTCGAAAGTCGAAAGTCGGGAACGAATACGGAGAAAGACGGAGGAACAAGCCGAAAGTGAAAAGTCGGAGAGTAGTCATAAGTCACAAGTCGAAAGTCGAAAGTCGGGAACGAATACGGAGAAAGACGGAGGAACAAGCCGAAAGTGAAAAGTCAGATCGAAATATCGAATAGTATGACCGCCATAGAACGCTTCGAGGATATAATAGCGTGGCAGAAAGCAAGAATCCTTACGATTGAAATTTACAAGCTCTTCCGAAACAGCAAAGATTTCGGGTTCAGAGACCAGATTCAACGGGCGTCCGTTTCAATCATGAACAACATAACTGAAGGATTTGAGCGAAAAGGAGATAAGGAATTTAGAAATTTTCTTTCCATCGCCAAAGGTTCTTGCGGCGAAGTACGATCGATGGTTACGCTCGCACTCGATTTGGGATACATCAACGAACAGGATTTTCATACGCTCTCGGGATTGAGTCTTGAGATATCCAAGATACTTCATGTTTTCATGAAAAGACTGAATACCGATAAGCCTACATCGTAATTACGATTTTCGACCCTATCGACTTGTGACTTTCGACTTGTGACTTT
>CAIOMK010000020.1 GCA_903859375.1 Candidatus Moraniibacteriota bacterium | reverse complement strand
GGGACTTGCAAAGAAAGATGAGACGGTGGAATATGTACTACAATGATCTTGAACACTGCGGATTGGACGGGAAAAGTCCGAACGAATATTTGAAAGAATTCGAATTAATCAATCCGCCAAATGTGTGTTCCTAAAACAAGGGATTCACGACCGGAAACGATGCCGAAAACGACGTTTTTCGATGAACGTCACAGAAAGAGTCATGACTGATTTTTCTCCTTGTGCGTCGAGATACCGAACGGGAAATAAACCGGGCAGAAACGTATCGTGCCGGATGCGATCATGACCAGGCCGAGGATACCCCAAAGCGATCCGAAATACATCGCCACCGACAAGACGAGGACTCCGAGTATAATCCGGGCGATACGGTCGGGACCGCCGACGTTCTTGTGTGTTGTCATATGTCTGAAATTACGTATGGAATCAGGGAAGTGGTTCCCTTTTGCGGTTTCATTCTATCACGCTGTGCCGATTCGGTGAAACGGATTCAAAGGCGGTCGAAACTTTTTTTGCCGAGGCGTCCCATGTGAACGTCTTTGCGCGTGCGAGCCCCCGTTCACGGAGTCCGGTCCGAAGCTTCCGATCAAGCAACACCGACTCAAGGGCGCGGAAGAGTTCGTCGGGTCGGTGCGGATCGATCAACACGCCGGCATTCCCGATCACTTCGGGCAATGATGACGAGTTCGACGCGATGACAGGCGTTCCGCAGGCAAGCGCCTCGAGCGCCGGAAATCCGAACCCCTCGTACACCGAAGGATAGACGAACGCGCCGGCGAGATTATAGAGTGCCGCCTTGTCGGAGTCCTCCACAAAACCGGGCAAGAGTATGTTTCCACGAAACGGCGAGTGTTCTATTTCCCACGTCGCCTCCCGCCCCTTCCATCCGGACACGCCGGCGAGGACCAGTGCCGTCTTCGCCAGTTCCGGATGTCGGGCCCGTCGGAGAGCGTTGTATGCGCGGACAATGGCGACGATGTTCTTGCGCGGTTCGAACGCGCCGAGATACAGGATGAACGAGTATGGCAGATCATATTTCTCCTTTACGGCGAGCATTTTCGCATCGTTCCGGTCGTACGCGTGGAACCTCGGATCGACCCCGCTCAACACAACCTCGATCCGATCCGGGTCGATACCGTATCTGAAAACGAGATCATCCCGGGTCGATTTCGAGACGGAAAATATGCGATGAGCTCTCCGGAACAGACCTTTCGGATCAACAAAAAAGTGCCAGAGTCTCTGTTTGACGGAAAAAGTCTCCGGACAGATTTCGAACGAAAGGTCATGTGCGGTCACGAAGAGTTTCGTCCGCGTCGAGACCGCGCAGAAGTTGATATTCGGCATGAAAAATATATCCGCCCCTCCGATGAGACGGTCGAGCTTCGGATACCGCAGATACCACAAGGAGAGGTTGAGGATCTTGTTCGGGATTCGGAATCGTTTGACGGAGACATTCGGAAACGGTTCGGTCCACGACAGATCGATCGCCTCATCGCGCCACTCATTCAAAAACAGCACGAACTCGTTCTCACGGTCGAGTCGAAAAAGGGATTGAAGCAATCCGACGGCATACTCTTCCACACCGCTCCGCCGTCCGCTTGCCAGACATCGGAGATCGATTCCTATCCGCATACGTTTCGTCACGGCAGCCCCTCCGGAAACCGTCGCCCTTATCGGTATTATTTATGCGTCATTCCCGATTCTGTCCGACTCCCGTCCGCCACCGAGATACCAATGGGACAAGACAGCCCAGAATCCCAAGAACGCCCCGAGAGCCACGCCAAGCGGCAACACTAACCGCATCGGTAACCGTGCATCACGCACTGCCGGATCATCGGCCATCACCACGAACCAATCGGGACTCTTTGAAAGTATGTTCAGTTTTTCCGTCTCCCCGTTGAGAATTTCCGGAACCGCATGTGACATATCGCCGAACCCGTCTTTGGTACGCGAAATATACGTGACATCGATCATCTGCGAGGAAAGGCGTTTTGCCGTGATCGAACCGGTGACATCGGCGGAGACCCCTGATGCGATACGGATATCTTCCCGGATGGACGGTGCCGCGAGCCACCTGACCACCGTATCGGCGAACCGCTCGTCGGCCTGGAGACGGTAGAATTGATCGTACGTATACTCCGATGTCGCCTGCATCCCCGATCGGGATACGTTCACGGTAAGATTCGTCTCAAACCGACCCGGTTGAAAACGAAACGTCAGGAGTGCGACGAAGACACATGAGAAAAAAACGATGAGGAAAATATTTTTCCGTTCCGCAAAGATTCTATAGATATCCCGTAATTCCATATCGGTACACAGATAACAGACAATTTACGATTGACGATTGACGATGCTACGGGCTTGTGACTTTATGTGTTTTTTTGGCGCTCTCCCCTTCCCGTTTCTCTGCCAAGGCAGTCTCCACGTACTTCCTTATTTTCCTCTTAAACACCCCTTTGTCAAACGAGAGCGCCTTTTCCCGGATATGCTCCGCGTCGAAAAGCGTGTCATCAAAGCGAAAAACAGCATCCATAACCGCTTCCGGCGTCTGCCGGTCGAAGAACAATCCCGACACCCCGTCCTCGATACGCTCTTCGATGTCTCCACCGCGATAGGCTATGACCGGACGCCCAGACGACAATGCTTCCATAGCCACGATACCGAAATCCTCCTCCTGAGGGAAAATGAATGCACGGCATTCGGCATACAGCCGGGCAAGCTCCTCGTCCGACACCCGTCCCAGGAATTCGATGTTCGGTCCGGCCATTTTTTGGAGCCGTTTCAGCTCCGGTCCGCGACCGGCGATCTTGAGCGGGATACCGAGCCTGGTGAATGCTTCGACGGCGATATCGAACCGCTTGTACGCAATAAGCCGACCGACCATAAGGAAGTAATCACCGTGTGTTTTCGACGTATGGAACCGACCAGTATCCACCGGAGGAGGTATGACATGCGACTCACGGCGATAATATTTCCGAATACGCCGTGCGACGAATCCGGAATTTGCCAAGATAAGATCCGGCCGGTCGGCACTCGCCCGATCCCAGAGCCGGAGTGGATTCATGAGAAACGGTACGATGCGACGCACGAGCCTCGGGAAACCGAAGTCTTCCGTATATTTCTGGCAATCGTCCCATGCATACCGCATCGGCGTGTGGATATAGGAGATATGGAGCGTCTCCGGCCCCGTGAGTACGCCCTTCGCGAAACTCGCCGAGTCCGACAAGACGACGTCATAGCCGGAAAAGTCGAACTGCTCGATCGCTCCCGGCATCAGAAGAGGAAATATGCGGTGCGCCTGTCTGGCTCCCGGTAGCCGCTGGAGGAAGGACGTATGGATCCGGGCATCGTCAAAACAGCCATGCACCGACTCGCGGTCATAGATAAGCGTATAGATCGGCGCCTCGGGGAACACCTCGCGAAATGCCTGCAAGACACCCTCCGCTCCTCCGTACTGCACCAGATAGTCATGAACCAGGGCGATTTTCATTTCCGTTTCGTCGTTCAGGGAATAAGGAAGCCTCTTTCGGTAGTATAACAGACTCAACGACTGACGCGAATCCGAATTTTTGACAGGAAACCCCCCGACTGATACCGTTTCCGTACAAAACGAGGTTTCTTAAAAACTAAAAAGTATCGGAGGAATCATGCTGATTGAAAGAATAGAAAAAACGGGCATGCGCACACGTCTGCAAATACAGGGGTTCTGGCTGTTTTCTCTTGGCATAGCATTCGCCTGTTCAAAAGCATTCGGGCAATGGGTCTTATTCTTCGGCTGGACTACTTTTGTGGCCACAGTTTCAATCGCCTGTATCGCACTTGCGATCACCGCGGTCCAAGCCTCAAGAAGCGGAAAGTACACGACCTCAAGAGAGCTCCGGCAATTTGCGGAGATATTCGACAGGTACCTCGCGACCGTGCCGATCCTCGGTCTGTTCTGTTATCATTCGGCGTATGTCAGCCATATCTTCGGAGAACTCAAGGGAAGGTACGTCGAGAAAGCCAGAAAAGAACGTGATCGATATGTATAGTAAGATGTCCCCGCATCGTCATCTCACAAAAAACCCGGATCATACGTATCCGGGTTTTCTTCATTTCCTTCACAGGACAATCTTTTTCAGGGAACGTCCTACTCTTCCTTTTCTCCGATCCAACCGAGCAGTCCGTGTATGATAGCGCCGGTCGCCGACATGACGAGCGAACCGAGGAGTGCCGCGAAAAACGAAGCGACCGTGAATCCGACGATGATATGACCGAGCCACGCGAAGAGCGCCGCATTGATGACAAATATGAACAATCCGAACGTAAGGACAGTCACCGGAAGCGTGAGGATGACAAGAATCGGACGCACCAACAATCCGAGTATCCCCCATATCGCCGCAAGCAATATCGCCGTCGCGAAAGTGTCCACATGCACGCCCGGCACGAACCGCGACGCCACCAGGAATCCGACCGCCACCGAAAACCACCTGATGATGAATTTCATACGACGTATGGACAAGGGTTACGAACACTCCAAATATACCACTGACTGTGCCGTTGTTTCAAGAGCGCCCTTTTCCACCTGAAACGACATCGCTCCCGCGGGTATGCCGTGGGAGCGATGATATGTTTCATACTATTCCGGAATCTGATGCTTCATCGAATACCGGCACCCGCAATAATTCTGCCTATAGACGGCCCTCTCATCGGCCATCTTCCGGCCACGCTCCTGACGGCCGCACTTCTTCCAATCCTCCGCATGGAAACGGACTCCGCACTGCGTCCCGACATCCTCGCCGATCGGATGTATCACATCGGCACGCTTATTGCGACCGCTTGTCAGAGTCGATCCGAAAAACTGGAATCCTTCCTTGGCGGCGATTTGTGCCGTGCGTGACAGACGGAACCGGAAACAGGCGGAACAGCGCTGACCACCTTCGGGTTCATATTCGAGCCCCGAGACGGCCTTTTCCCATGTGTTCGGTTCATAGTCGCCGTCCAGCATAGGAATTTCCCATTCCTCACAGGCCTGTATCACCCCGAGTTTCCGTTTCAGATATTCCTCTTCCGGGTGGATATTCGGATTATAAAAAAGCACCGCAAGGTCGTATGTCTTCCGGAGCTCGTCGATGACCACGATCCCGCACGGCGCGCAACAGACGTGAAGAAGGTATTTCTCTTTCATATTTTTGCACCTTACAAGACGACCCCTTTTGCGGACCGTCACATGCGTATTATAACCTCTCTCATGTTATATCACTAGTTGCGACGACCGACAACCAGGGAACGACCAGTTTTCAGGCAGATGCTTATATCAAGCCATAAAGACCAATTTTCTATATAGAAAACGTCAAGCCGATATTCGTCCTCAAACGCCAGATCGGATCGGCCGGAAACCTGAGCCATGCCGGTGAGTCCCGGCTTGATGGTAAGGAGACGGCGATGATATTCGTGATACTTTTCCACTTCACGCTTCTGATGCGGACGAGGCCCCACCAAGCTCATCTGTCCGAGAAACACATTGAAGAATTGTGGGAATTCGTCGATGGAATATTTCTCGATGAAGGCGCCCGTCCTGGTCTTGCGCGGATCGTTCCTGATCTTGTACAACGGCCCCTTGCGGACGCTTCGCTCGTCGATCAATTTATTCTCGAGTGCGAGCGCCTCTTCGAAATCCGGATTATCGTGTGTGACGCAGTATTTCCACTGCATATACCGGAACTTGAACACGAAGAATTTCTTTCCGTTCTCGCCGATACGTTCGTTCTTGTAGATGATCGGGCCGGAGCCGTCCTCGAGCTTGATACAGATCGCGACGATCGCCATGATGGGCGAAAAAATGATGATGAAGAACGTCGAAGCGATGACGTCGTAGATTCGCTTGATCACACGACCCCATCCGTCGAGCGGCGTATGCAGGAATTCGATGAGCGGTTCCCCGTTCATGATCCGGAGTGCGAACCGCGAGGTCTGCAGGGTCGTCGGGAAATACTTGAATGAGATATTGTTGATCTGACAGTAGTCGAGAATCTTCTCCTGCTCATCATCGGTGATGCTTTGGTCGCAAACAATGATCTCGTCGATGCCGCGTTCTTTGCGGATGATATCGATACGATGCAGGCTTCCGGATTCCATGATATCCACGGCGCGATAGCCGAACTCGGGATGTTTCGTGAACATCTTCGCAAACCGCCTGACACGGCCGTTTCCTCCGATCAGGAGCACCCGGTACACACCGATACCTTTCGTCACGAGATAGTACCGCTGGATTTTCCGGAGCGCTATGCGGGCGATCGAAACATAGGCCGCCGAGGCGAACCAGCCGGCGAGGATGATGAAACGCGAAGAAAACCAATCCCGTTCGAGAAAGACCGCGATGATGATCGTCACGATACCGAGCGAAGTGGCCCGGAACACCATGAACGCCTCCTTCCAGAATGATCGCGACGAACGGATGGTATAGAGGCCCTCGATCGCATAGACGACTATGAAAAGGGGCGCCACCATGAAGGCGATCATAAGGAACGGCTTGAATGTCATCGAATAGACCTTCGGATTGAGAAGATCGGAAATTTCCGGCAATACGTCGCGCAGCAAAAAAACAGAAACGGCCGCAAGGACGATCATGACATAGTCCACCGGCACTTGTACCACGCTAAAGAGGATCTCGGATCGCTTCATGTTCTATGACTTCACTGAATCATCATGTCCTTTCGCCCCCGAAACAGGCTCATAAGCCGGATTCTGTTTACATCCCACACCATTTCCATATTCACGACGCGGGATGGTGTCCGAGTCATCATACGCATGCATGACGGAAAACCGTCAAAAACGTAAATACAGAAAAGGTGTGAGATAGATCATCATTTATCTGGGACCGTCGTCACCGACGGCCTCGAGCGGCACTTCCCCGCTTACGCGGGGACACGACCTTGCACACGGATAAGGATTTAGCCGTTTCACCTCCCATGTCGCCATAGGAGCTCACCAGCCTCTCGAAAGAAGCGGGTGCCCTTCCTTTTCAGGATCGGGCGTCTCTGTTCGCACCTCGCGCCTCACGGCGGACGGGCATTACCCGCTATCTTTTCCTCCGGCTTGCGCCGGGATCGTGTGTCCGGACTTTCCTCCCCTGAACCGCAAGCGGCATCGGGGCGATAATCTGACCTCTTTCAGGGATGAAGGAACACGAAAACTCCTTTCTTTAACAGATTCGACTATATCACAGATGTTGAGATATGTCAATTTATGGCTTTATGAAGCCAATCCACAATATGGCTTTCTCACGCCGACCGTTTCGCGGAACATTCGCGCTCTGTCGCGGTGAAGACGGCTTCGACTTCGCAGCCGACCTCCTCGCCCGTGACAGTACGGTCATCGAACCCGAATGAGAGATGGAATGCGACCTTTTTCTCGCCCTCTTGTTCGTAGATATCGAAGACTTCAACCTGGCGAAGAAGCGGTGACGCTTCACGGATGATTCGTTCTATCTGGCCGATTGTAACGCTTCGTGACACCGTCAATGACACGTCACGTGTCGCGTATGGGAATTTCGGCAACGGCTGAAACGTAGAAACGGTTCCGGAAGACGACCGGAGAAGGTCGAATGACAACTGTGCCGAAACGACCGTGCCACGGAGTCCGTACGCCCGTACCGCAGCCGGTCCGATTTCTCCCGCGACCCCGATCGTGCGACCGCTGATTGAAATCCTCGCCGTCCTCGTCGGATGAAACAACGAGTGCATTCCCGATGTGTCATCCTCGGGAAGCGCTTCCCATGCCGTGTCGGCAAGTTTCGCGAACCGGAACAGTTTCTCGAGAGCCCCCTTAAGCGATGCGAATCCGTCTTCTCCTTTTTTCGGAACGATCACAATCGACAAAGTGCGTTCTTCAGTCACTTCACCGGTTCCGTTCCGCTGATACCGGTCCCCCAATTCGAAAAATCGGAATGAATCGAGAAATCGAAGATTTTCCCTGGTTTTATGAAGTGCCGACGGAAGCAGGCTCGCCCGAAGCGACGTCTGGTCGGGATTCATCGGATTCGCGAGACGAAGATGCTGATCGGTCATATCCGGACCGAACCGTTTCGCGTCCGCGTCGGAGTAGAAGGAGTAGGTCTTGATCTCATCGAAGCCGGACGAGGCAAGGAATGTCCTCAGCTCACGTCCGAATCGGATCGATTCGTCGGCAGTCGGTGCGGACAATACGACATGCGGGGCTGTCGAGGGAAAAGCGTCATATCCGATCATACGGCCGACTTCCTCGGCAAAATCCCATGCATCGCGAAGGTCGGGGCGGGATGTCGGCACCGAGGCAATCCATTCGTCCCCGTCTTCGGTCACGACGACGCCGAGGCAGCCGAGCTTCTCCTTCGCATCTCCGAGCGGAATCTCGGTTCCGAACATATCTTTGAAAACGGACGGTGCGAATCGTACGGATACCGGCTCGTCTTGATGGGTCGTGACATCCGTCACGCCGAGGACGGACGCACCCGCAGTCTCGACAAACAGCCGTATGGCTCCGATTGCCGAGGGAGTCGCGCGCTCCGTGTCCACGTTCCGTTCGAATCGGTATGAGGCATCGGTCGACAATCGATGCAAGGAGGCCGTTTTGCGGATCGAAGACGGATCGAATGTTGCGACCTCGAGAAAGACACGGGTCGTTTCCGACGTGATACCGGACCGGTTGCCACCCATGACACCTGCGAGCGCAAGCGGGCCTTCCTCGTCGGCGATGACCGTATCATCGACCGACAGTGCGATCGTCTTGCCGTCGAGAAGAATGAGAGACTCCCCTTCACGCGCCTGTCTCACGACGATACCTCCGATGATTTTGTCGGCATCGAACGCATGCATCGGCTGACCGTATTCCAACAAAGCGTAATTAGTGATATCGACAGCGATTCCGATCGGGCGGATGCCGGAGCGAAGAAGCACCGACTTCAACCAAAGAGGTGACGACGACGATGTGACGCCCTGGAAAAGAATGCCGACATATCGACGGCACCGGTCCGTTTCCACTGAAACGGAAACGGCTGATTCCGGAAATGAAGTCAGCGTTATAGGCGCGACATCAGACAACGGTTGTCTCCCCTCAAGAGCGGCGATTTCCCGTGCCATACCGTGATATGAGATCGCGTCACAACCGCGATTCGGCAGGATGTTCACATCGAGGATCGTATCCTCGAATCCGGCATATTCGGCAAACGATGTACCGGCTTGCGCGTCCTCTGGTAGGACCAAGATACCCTCGTGATCGGAACCGAGACCGAGTTCGTCTTCCGCGCAGATCATTCCCGAGGACGCGATACCGCGGATGGTCGCATCCTTGATTTCGATCCCGCCGGGCAACTTCGCCCCGGGGAGTGCCACCGCGACTTTCTGTCCCTCGGCCACGTTCGGCGCGCCACACACGATGGTCCGTGTCCCGCCGTCCCCGAAAGAAACCGTCGTCACGCGCAAACGGTCGGCATCGGGATGCGATCCGACCGATTCCACGAGACCGATCACGACCGATTCGAGTCCATGCCCATACCGATCGACAGACTCCACTTCGAATGTATGGAACATGATACATTCCGCGAGCTCCGCGGGCGTCTTTTCGGTACCGGACAATTCTTTCAACCGATTATAGGAAAATTTCATACTTCTAGAATTGTCTTATGAACCTCAAATCGCCGCTCATGAAAAGTCTGGCGTCGGGAATACGGCGCTTCATCATCGCGAGCCGTTCCAATCCGAATCCCCATGCGAACCCCTGGTATTTTCCACGGGGGTATCCGGCTGCCTCGAATACTTTCTGTTGCACCATACCGGCGCCACCGATTTCGATCCACCCAATGCCCTTACATGAGGCACACCCTTTTCCGTCACAGAACACGCATGAGATATCGAATTCAAATCCCGGTTCGACGAACGGAAAATAACTCGGGCGAAGCCGGACGTCGATCTTGTGACCGAAGAATTCCGCAAAAAATGTCTCCGCGAGATGCTTGAAATGTCCGACTGTCACGTCCCCCGTTTCTCCGACCACGAGACTCTCGAACTGATGGAACGTATGTTCATGCGTCGCATCGGTCGACTCGTTCCGGAACACACGACCCGGGACGATGATACGGAACGGCGGGACATGCGTCTCCATATAGCGGACCTGGACCGGGGACGTATGTGTCCGGAGAAGATACCGGGTGTCGAGTCCTTCGCTTTCGATCCAGAATGTGTCCTGCATGTCGCGCGCCGGATGGTCGGACGGCATGTTGAGTGCATCGAAATTATAAAATTCATTTTCAAGTTCCGGCCCGTCCGCCACGTCGAAACCGAGACGGGTGAAAATATCCTCGATCTCGGCGATCATCGTCGTGATCGGGTGCAGATGCCCGAGTGGTTCGGCAATGCCGGGCGCGGTCACATCGATACGCTCCGATTCCCAGTCCCTCCCTTCGCGCTCGACGCGCTCCTTGGCAACCACGAATGCTTCCATGAGTACGGTCCTCGTACCTTGGATCGACGGCCCGATTTCACGTTTTTCTTCGGCAGAAAGGTCTTTCAATCCCTTGAGGGCGGCAGTGAGCTCACTTTTTCGTCCGAAAAACCGTACTTCAAGCTCCCGAAGGACCTCGTCGGATCCGGCTTCCGCGAACGCACGTTTTCCTTCCTCTTCTATTTCCGTCATCCGTTCCGTACCCATAATAAAGGCGAAAGCATCTTACAAAACGCCTTCATGATACCATCGAACGGCACTCGGGTCAAAAAATCAGGTCACAGTTGCTCCGGATCCGGTCCCGTCAATCAATACCGAAAGAGTGAAAAATACAAAAGTATTCCCGTCCCCGTCCTTTGTGATATACTGGTCCGTGAAGACCTCCAGAACGGGGCGTTGAATACAATGGAACCCACCTGGCATTCAGGGAAAAGTTATTTTTTCCTACAACTGCTTTTTACGGGATCCATATACGCCCCCGCATTGGGGGTCTTCGTTTATCAAAATCCTCGGGTCCCATATAACCTCCGCAACGGGGTCTTCGTTTATCAAAATCCTCGGGTCCCATATAACCTCCGCAACGGGGTCTTCGTTTATCAAAATCCTCGGGTCCCATATAACCTCCGCAACGGG
>CAIOMK010000019.1 GCA_903859375.1 Candidatus Moraniibacteriota bacterium | reverse complement strand
GGAAGAATAGTCGAAAGTGAAAAGTCACAAGTCGAAAGTGGGAACGGGAACGGGGAAAGACGAAGTCACAAGACGGAGAGTAGTCATAAGTCATAAGTCACAAGTCACAAGTCGAAAGTGGGGAACGGGAAGAATAGTCGAAAGTGAAAAGTCGGAGAGTAGTCATAAGTCACTAGTCACAAGTCGAAAGTCGGGAGCGGGAACAGGGAAAGAGGAGGAGAGCTTATGAACTATTGACCTTATAACGTTACAAACCGTATGAACTATTGACCTTATAACGTTACAAACCGTATGAACTTTATACCCTTATGAACCATATACACTTTACAAACCTGCTATTCCTGACCTCCTCCTCATGACATTGACACCGGTTGAGAAAATCGATAGTATTTGGGGCTGTTTACCAAATGAATATTTTATTAAACCCCCTAAAAAAGGAGCTCCTGATGAACGTAATGCCTCAGGAAGACAGTCTGAAACGCATCCATAGCGATACGCTCGCGCCCGGAGACGAGATCGTCGTTCCGGTCGTGCAAGACGGTGAAGGAAGGAATGTACTGGAAGCGTCACACAAACGTAACGACGAGTACGCGGAAGGCCGTCATTCGTTCCGAATCCCCGTTCAACTGAACCGGAAGCGGATGCATCTCCAGACCGGGGATGTCTGGTACGGCAAAGTCGATTCGATCGTCCCGACCGGACGTACCGTGTATCGTCCGGGGAAAAAGGAAGTCGTCGAGGTCCGGCTGAAAGATATGCGAACGATCGACACGATACGGAAGTTCCTGTATTTCCAATACCGGAACTATGTCGTGGAAATCGAGAATCTCTACGTCAACAATGTGCGTGTCGCCACGCTTCACCGAGATTTCTCGACCGAAGGTATTCTCGATCACTGTTTCGTCGCACTCCCGACACTTGATTTTGACGGACACAATACCATTAAAAGGCGTCTTGATTGGAAGGAGGCCCGCGTACCTATGGGCACGGAAGAGAAGGCCAGGCTATTCGAACAGGCGATGATGATGATTCTCTATCCGGAGTTCGAATCGGTATGAGAAACTGGAGCCCGTACGACAACACTCGTATGGGCTCCTTTTCATATATGAATGCCTTGAAATGGTATGACTTTGACTTTACGAACCATATACACCTTACGAACCGGCCTCATCGCCCCGTTTACATTTTCGATTTCAGGCCGTACACTGGGAATATATGCGATTCCACAACACCCTCACCAGAAAAAAGGAAGAATTCGAACCGCTTCATGCGGGCAAGGTCGGCATGTATACGTGCGGGCCGACGGTCTATGACTATGCGCACATCGGCAACCTGCGTGCCTTTGTCTTTTCGGATACCATACGGCGATTGCTCGAGCACGACGGCTACGAGGTGCGCCTCATCAAGAACATCACCGACGTCGGCCATCTGACGCAAGACGATCTGGCACAAGGCGACTCTGGCGAGGACAAGGTCGCGCGCAAGGCGGTAGCCGAGAAGAAGTCCCCCGAGGAAATCGCCCGGTTCTACGAGGACGCGTTCCGAAACGACGAGGCCTCGTTGAACATACTCCCCGCGCAGTTCTTCCCGCGTGCGACAGCCCACATCCCGCACATGATCCGCATGATCGAGACGCTCATCGAACGTGGCCACGCGTACGCGGTGAACGGCAATGTCTTCTACGATGTCACATCCTTCCCCGACTATGGCAAGCTTTCCGGCAACACGCTCGACAATCTGAAGACCGGTGCCCGGCTCGAGGAACACCCCGACAAACGCAATCCGTGGGACTTCGCTCTTTGGCTGTCCGCACCCGAAGGGCACCTTATGCGCTGGGCATCGCCCTGGGGAATAGGCTATCCCGGTTGGCATATCGAGTGCTCGGCTATGAGTCTCGAGTACCTCGGGGACACGCTCGATATCCACACGGGCGGTGAAGACCATATTTTCCCGCATCACGAGGCCGAAATCGCGCAGTCCGAAGGCACGACCGGCAAACCGTTCTCGCGGTTCTTCATGCACGAACGGCACATCCTCGTCGACGGGACGAAAATGTCCAAATCGAAAGGGAATTTCTATACGCTTTCGGATATCGTCGCGATGGGATTCTCCCCTATGGATCTGCGGTTGCTCTACCTCTCCGCACATTACGGCAGTCAGATGAACTTCACCCAGGACAGCCTCGGCCAGGCACGGAAGAACCGGGAGACCCTGTTCTCGTTGTACGGGCGTCTGGAAGGTTCCGAGACGATGTCCGGGGCCGATATCACGGCCGAATCCAAGTCTGCATTCCTTGAGGCGTTGCGAGATGACCTCAACACCCCGCTCGCACTCGCCTCATTGCTCGGATTCGCCAAACGCGTCAATACCGCACTCGATGCAAGCGAGGCGTTCGACACCCGGTCGGCACGGGTATTTCTCGACGAGGCATTCTCCCTTTTCGGATTGCAGGTCGAAAGGACGATCATTTCCGCCGACATTCAGAAACTCATCGGACAGCGCGAGCAGGCCCGCAAGGAAAAAAACTTCGCACTCGCCGACCGACTCCGCGACGAGATCGCCGCACTCGGCGTCACCGTCCATGACACAGTCTCGGCAAAAGATATCGTTCCGAAGAAAAAAACGGAGAGTAGTCACTAGCGAAAAGCGGGAGAGTAGTCACAAGTGAAAAGTTGAAAGTCGAAAGTGGGAACGGGAACACTTCACCCTGTCATCCCGACTGAGTCAGCGAATGGAGGGATCTGTCCCGAATAATACAAGACATGCCCGGGGTCCCTGGATGCCGGCTCAAGGCCGGCATGACAGGTGTGTGTTTAACGGGAAGAATAGTCGAAAGTGAAAAGTCGAAGAGTAGTCACAAGTCACAAGTCGAAAGTCGAAAGCAGGG
>CAIOMK010000018.1 GCA_903859375.1 Candidatus Moraniibacteriota bacterium | reverse complement strand
CTGAGGACGTCGTAGACGATTCTCATCGTATGCTCATCCGTCACCCGTCTTCCATCGATGAATTTCGGGACAAGACCAGCCTTCTTCATTTCATCGCTTATGGCATTGCCCGCACCGTGAATGACGATCTGGCGGATGCCCGTTTCGTGCAGCGTTTCCATATCCCGAAGAACCGGCATGAGTCGGCTTTCGCAATCGGCGATAGATCCGCTCAATTTGTGTATGAATACCGTTTCTTTGAATCGGTTCGCGTTTCGGAGGGTCTCGAGGATGATATCCGAATGGTCCTGTATCATCATGATTCGTGTCTCCCGTTTATTTGTTTTGAAGGAATGTTATTCTTGATACCATGTATGTGACTCGATGTCAATGTTTGGATGGTGTATAATGGAGAATAAGGAATTCTTTCGTCTCTTCTCAATCATTTCTGGTGCCAAGCTCCATTCAACGATATGCGACAGATCCTTGCGCGGACACTGTTCATCTTGCTTGCTCTTGCCGTGCTTGTCGGCGGATTGTTCTCTTTGTGGGCGTGGCAAAATTCCCAAGAGACGAAGGTCGTCTTTCTCGATGTGGGACAGGGTGACGCGATACTCATCTCGCAGGGAGGGAATCAGATACTGATCGATGGGGGACGGAGCGGCAAACTGCTTCTTTCCCGGTTGTCGCGGTATGTGCCGTTTTGGGATCGGACGATCGAGACGGTCATCACGACACATCCGGATGCGGATCATATCGGCGGGCTGCCGGATCTGGTCCGCAACTACCATGTCGGCACGTTCATCTCGACAGATGCCTCATCGTCTTCCGATATTTTCAAACTTCTCCAGGAACGGCTCGGTAGCGGGGCGGAGCCACCGGAGCGGATCGAGGCGCGTGGTGGATTGTCCGTTACGCTGCCGCAGGGAGGATCACTTCGGATCCTCTATCCGCGCGGCCCGCTTCCAGAGAACACCGAATCCAACGAGGGGAGCGTGGTCACGAGGTTTTCCTACGGTGAGACGGACTTTCTTTTAGCAGGAGATTTGCCTCACGAGGAGACTTTCCTCCCGGACGTTCCGGAATCAGAGATCCTCAAACTCTCCCATCACGGGTCGAAATATTCCTCGGACGAAAAATTCCTTTCCCTCGTCAAACCGAAAGAGGTCATTATCTCGGTCGGAGAAAACTCGTACGGTCATCCCTCACCGGAGACGATCTCCCGTGTCGCGTCGGAAGGTGCCCTGATCCGTCGAACAGACCGGTCCGGCGACATCTCATACCGTTGTTCGGCCGTATTCGACGGATGCGTTTTTTCTGGTGCGACGAGGTGAGCTGGACTTGTCTTTTTTCAGCTTTTTCTGTTAGGCTTCGGGCAAGAGAGAGACGGCTCATTCACTTTAAAAATACGGAGGTCATCATGTCCAATAAGGAACAGTTCAAAAAAATCCTGGATACACACGTCGGGACGGAGCCGTTTTCGGTGGATATCGTGAATCGGGCGGATGAATATGGCAAGCGCTCGCGGGACACCGGGATAGATTCGGAACTTCGGACGGCATTCTTCGATGAGTTCGGTTTTACGGTCCTGTCTGTCGCCTATGACGATGAGGGAAAGATGCGGAGCACATGCGGAACGCTTGCCGGTTTTTTCCAAGGGAAGATCGTCGATTATACGGGGAACGCGTCCGCGTTCGCTTTTCTTTGTGCCAATCCCGGAACAAGGGTCGTCATCGCGACCGTGACTGATTCCGGGGATGTGAATTCCACCCGGATATTGCTTGAAAGAGTGTCGCGGAACCGCTATCTCGGTGTTCTCGGTATGTTCGTCGTCGCGTCCGATCCGGAATTGCGTCAAGCGATAATCGATTCCGGTTTTGATGCGTATCCCGACGAGAATTCGTTGGTCGATGCTTTTCGCGTGAGAGTATTCGGAAGGAGCGGGGTTTGTGTCTGAACGACTGTCATCATACCGGCCGCATATGCCAGCGGTCGGTTTTTTTATCCGTTCCGGTGGACGGGCCGGCCCGGTGATAGCCGGATGCGTACGGTATCCGGTCCGCTTGTCGCATCGTATTCTCCGCTGTACGTTGTTCTTCTTCGCCTTCGAATGTTTTTTTAACAAAACCATCCTTTCAATGAAAAAATCCTTATTTTTTTGGAGGTTCTCCGGCCTTTATCTTTTCCCGTATCCATGTTACAAAAAGATGACAGTGATAAACCGATCATCCAACCATATGACCGAACCGATACACCCGAAAAAGGAACGCACATTTGTCATCGTGAAGCCCGACGGCGTCCAGCGGTCGCTTGTCGGCGAGATTATCAGGCGCATCGAGCGGACCGGCCTCAAGATCGTCGCGCTCAAGATGGTCGTCCCGACGGAAGACCAGTGTTGGAAACACTATGCCAAGGATGATACCTGGTTTCAGGAAAAGGGTGAACGGATATCGAGGCAACTTGTCGAACGGGGTATCACTCCCGACAAAGAGGCGATCGAATATGGCAAGGACATCATCCGCCAGCTCGCGGTGTTCATGACGTCCGGACCGGTGGTCGCGCTTGTTGTCGAAGGGAACCGTTCCGTGGATGTCGTGAAGAAATTGGTCGGTGGAACAGAGCCGTCGACATCGGATATCGGTACCATCCGGGGCGACTTCACTATTGATTCGTATGATCTTTCCGGTCTCGATCAGCGGGCGGTCCGCAATCTCGCACACTGTTCGGACAAGCCGGAAGAGGCCGAGCGGGAGATAGTCCTCTGGTTCGACAAGGACGAACTCATCCCGTATCGCCTGGTTCAGGAAGCGATCCTGTACGACGTGAACCTCGACGGGATACTGGAGTAAACAAAAGTCCATCGCGCGTCAGACGGGAGCCGGAACTCCCGTCTTTCCTTTTACAGGGTTTCATGATAGTAATGGAAAGTCAGTTTCTCAAGTATCAGGTGGATTTCGGGCTGTAGTATATCGGCAGTACGCGTGCATGGGGTGCACGTAGGTCGGGTTCGATTCCCGACAGCCCGACAAAGAAAAATCGTACTGACAGTACAGATACGGGTTCGCCTGGCTCTTCATGAAGAGCGAGGCGCCCGGCGAATGCGGGGCGATTCCCGACAGCCCGACAGGAAAAGAAAAGCGCCGTGTCGTTAGAGACCGGCGCTTTTGCGTTTTATCGGGTCCGTACCCGTAAGGGGAGACCTCCCTTTTTTCAATGTTTCGAACAGGGTAGAGAGATCCTGCCTGTAGTCTTCCTTCAATCCGATGATTCCAAGCTCGTCATGGACCATTTTGAGAAGTGAGGCCTTTTCGTATGGCTCAAGACTGAGGCTCTTCGCGATCGTCCGTCTCCGTTTGGCCTTCATCCAGGAGAGGAAATCCTGTGAGCCGGTGATTTCCCTGAAGAGATCGTTTTCGATTTCCAGCTCGGTATCCGCTCCCTGTTTCATTTTCAGGAAGGGGATGAATATTTGTAGGAGCACGGCCTTTTCGTTGTCGGAGAGGGTTACTTTTTCTGATTTGTTCTTCACCATTTTCGTATCGTCTGAGTTGTGAAAGAAGCATTTTATGGCTTTAATATAGCATTATTTAGTAATTTTGTCAACTCTACCATCGTGATGATTCCTGACGGATATGGCGTTCTCGTTCGCATCGTGAAAATCACAAGGGCCGATATCGGGAACTGATATCGTTTTGACCCCCTTGCCGTGCCCGGGGTACAATGGTACTGAAATAAAAAAATCCTATGGCCAACATTTCATTCATACTCAATGGGCAGCCGGTCACGGTCGGTCAGGACATGACCCTCCTTGAAGCGGCGAAGCTCGCCGGAATCACGATTCCGACCCTGTGTAACCATCCGGACCTTCCTCCTTCCGGTACCTGCGGAATGTGTGCTGTCTCGGTCAGGGGGCGTGCGGGTTCCGTCCGCGCATGCGAGACGATGGTCGAAGAGGGGATGGATGTATCGACCGATACTCCCGAGCTCGTCTTGGAGCGTCAGGGGAGCCTTGCGACGATTCTCGAGCATCACGTGCTGGAGTGCGACGACTGTGTCTTTCTTCAAAAATGTCATCTGCTCGAACTCGTCCGTGAATACAAGGCGAAGCCGACCGGAAAACGAAAGGAGGCCGACCTCGTGCTCCGTTCCGGGTCGATCGTCTTCGACCAGACGAAGTGCATCGGATGTGGAAACTGCGTCCGCGTCTGCCCGACCGGATATCTGTCGGTTAACCCCGTCACGGGAAAGGTCACCCTTTCGGATGATCCGAATGTGGAGTGTATCAATTGCGGTCAATGTATTACGCATTGTCCGGTGGGTGCGATCGAGGGCGTAGGTGAGTTCGAGGAGCTCGAGCGGATTTTCGGGAACGGGACCAAGACGGTCGTCGTCCAGTTCGCGCCGTCGATCCGGACCAGTATCGGAGAGGAGTTCGGCATGGAGCCGGGAACGGTCGCCACGGGCCAGCTCGTCGCGGCACTCCGCAAGGTCGGCTTCCGATACGTTTTCGATACGGCCGCCGGTGCGGATTTCACGACGATGGAGGAGGCGGCTGAAGTGGTCGGCCGGATCCAGGCAGGCGGACCGCTTCCTGCGATGACCTCGTGTTGCCCGTCGTGGGTGAAGTTCGTCGAGTTTTATTATCCCGAGTTTATCCCGAACCTCGCATCTTCACGTTCCCCACAGATAATGCTCGGTGGTATCGTGAAGGAATATTGGAGTCACAAGGAAGGCATCCGTCCGGAGGATATCGAGATGGTCTCGATCATGCCGTGCGTCGCCAAGAAGGCCGAGGCGGGACGTGAAGAACTGAAGATCGATGGGCGGTTTCCAGTCGACCGCGTCTTGACGACACGTGAGCTCGCACGGCTCTTCCGCAAACGCGGTATCGATATCTCGAAGCTCGAGCCGGAAGCGGCGGACGATCCATTCGGCGAACCGTCGGGAGCCGGCGTGATTTATGGATCTTCGGGCGGTGTGTTCGAGTCCGCGTTCCGGACGGCGTATTACCTGATGACGAAAGAAGAATTGCCAGAAGATGCGATGCAGGAAATCCGCGGTATCGATGGGCGCAAGGAAAAGATCGTGACTATCGGTGAGACGACGATCCGGATTTGTGTGGTGAGCGGACTCGACAATGCACGGAAGGTGCTTGAGGAGCTGAAGCTCGATCCACACAAATACGACGCACTCGAGGTGATGACCTGTCCCGGCGGATGTGTCGGTGGCGGGGGACAACCGATTCCGACGTCGGTCGAAATCGTGAAGAAGCGTTCCGCCGGACTGTATGAGATCGACAAGACGGGATCGCTACGCGTGGCGCATCGGAACAAGGCAGTGCACGGCATCTATCACGAGTTCTTCACCGACGAAGTGACAAGGAAGAAGATACTGCACACGAAGTACGCGAAGCGCGGGAAGACGGACGTGACCATCCTTGCGGATTCGAAACAGACGTAAGTTTCAGGCAATGGGCGGTCATCGGAAAACGGAGGGAGGGAAACGGTCGGCAGGGAACGGAACATCGGAATCACTAATCGAAAACAAGTATGAACAATGAATCTATCGGGACGAAGACGTTGGCGTTTCAGGAGTCTGGGACGATGAACCTGTACCGGTTCGCGTTCCTTTCCGTGCTCGTGCTCGCGTCGCCTCTGGTTTTCTCTCAGCCGATCACTGGATCGTTCGTGAATGCGGCACTCTTCCTCTCTGCGGTGTTTTTCGGATTCCGCAAGGAATCGTTCGCGATCGCGATCGTGCCGAGCCTGGTGGCGATCTCGACGGGTCAGCTGCCGATGGTATTCGCGCCGCTCGTCCCGTTCATCATGGCAGGCAATCTGCTCCTCGTCTTCCTGGCTGATCGCGGATTCCGGAAGGGGAGCTCGTCCGTCGTGATCGCCGTTTCTGCCGCGTTCGCGAAGGCGGCACTTCTCTTCGTTGTCGGTGGCACGCTTTCTTTGACGCTGTTCCGTGGGACACAACTCGCCGGTACCGTGTTCACGATGTTCGGTTGGCTCCAGCTCGCAACCGCGCTTGTCGGTGCCACGATCGCTTTTTCGATAGTGCGTATCCTTCGCGGCCGGATTTGATTTTTGGAAAAAATATCCGATCATATGGACCCATCTTCTTGGTATGCATCTCTTCTCAAGCCGTCGTGGGCGCCACCGGCGTGGCTGTTCGCTCCGGCGTGGACGGTGCTCTACGTGCTGATCGCGATATCTTTCGGTGCCGTCGTACGGATGTCCCTTATGGGAACGATTCCGTTTGTCGTACTGCTTCCGTTCCTGCTCAATCTCGTTTTCAACTTCGCGTTCTCACCGATACAGTTCGGTCTCCGGAACAATATGCTCGCGGCCTTTGACTGCACGCTCATTCTCGTGACGCTCGTCTTTGCGCTGATCGCGATCCTGCCGTATGGGAAATGGATCGCCCTCGTGAATATCCCGTATCTCCTGTGGGTGATGTTCGCGACGACACTGCAGTTCTCGATCACTTCGTTGAACCGGAAAAGGGGATGACCGATCCGTGGAGGGGGAGGACCCGATGAATAGGTGACGGGACCTGCCCCGATATCCGTCCATATAAAAAAGCCTCCTATCGGTAAGGAGGCTTTTAGTGTGTCCCGGTTTCTAACACGGGAGAAACGGAGCGGCGGGTATCACGGAATCGATATACCGCATCGCCCTCAGTTTCAGTGCTTCTCTCCTTGTTTTCGGAAGCGTGAAGGGAGCGTTCTCCTTGTTGACCTTTTCACATGCGGCGAATGCTTTGAGTGCCGTCAGTTGGCGGTACCATCTGTCCCAAATGGCATCGGCTTGTTTCGGAGTGATGTCTGTTCTCATGTCGGGGTGGATCTATTTGTTAAGGGAAGGGCGTGGCTGCTTTCAAAGGATAGGAATTTCAAGTCATTCGGTCAAGGGCCGAACCGATTGTCTTGTGGTCCACGAAACGGAGCTCCCGGAACTGTGCAATCGTGACTGTGCGATGAGCGTGCCTTGTATGAACGGATCCTCATTCCTTTTCAGGATTCGGGTATGATCTGTTTTAGGAACACACATTTGGCGGATTGATTAATTCGAATTCTTTCAAATATTCGTTCGGACTTTTCCCGTCCAATCCGCAGTGTTCAAGATCATTGTAGTACATATTCCACCGTCTCATCTTTCTTTGCAAGTCCCG
>CAIOMK010000017.1 GCA_903859375.1 Candidatus Moraniibacteriota bacterium | reverse complement strand
TTTCTCCGGCGAATTCATCAGAAACGGCGAAAACGTCATTTTCCCATCTGGATACACCTCCAGGTTCCGATAAAACGGACAGCTCACTTCTGAATAAGCCTTGCTGAGACTCTCATCATTCAATTCGCGATTGATCGAATTTAAAAATATGAATCGTCCCTTCCCGATATTGTCATATATGTAGTCCACCGTCCTCGTCATTTCACTCTTGAACCGTTGTTTCCGGGCGTCACTCCATTCAAAAAGAGGGCTCTGTATCGTCTCGATATTCACGCTGTCGAAACCGAGGCTGATGATATAGAAAAAATTTTCGAACAACACGTCGACCGACGTCGGCAATACTCCGAACAATACGCACCTGCTCCGACCGTCCATACGTGTCACGAGCATCGGAACATTTCGAATGACGGCATCAAAGGACCCCTCCTTCCCCTTCGTACGTCTCGCCTTGTCATGAAACGGCTTCTGACCATCAAGTGTCAGGGATACCTTCACATCCGCATCCCTGAAAAAGACGAGGCTCTCTTCATTCAGCAGGATACCGTTCGTTCCGATCGAAATGATGAGCTTCTTCCCGTTCATGGCCGCCGCTTTCCTGGAGAACTCGATTACCCGCTTCAGCAATGGGTAATGCAACAGAGGCTCTCCTCCGTAGATCATCAGCAGTTTCGTTTCTCCGGGCGACGAGAGGAAAACGTCGAGTATTTTTTCCGCCTGCCCGGAACGGAACACCTGGTCGTCTTTTTTCACGAAACAATATTTGCAGTCCAGATTACAGCTCGTCGTCAAGGCGAAACGGAGGGCGTATACCTCCTTGTTGAATTTTTTCCCGACTGATATTTCTTTGTTCATATTCATATACCAGGACGATGTTCCGGTTCCGACCCAACGAAGATCGTGTCGCGACCGTTCATCCGTTTATCTGCTCGTCAGGTTTATTTTCTTCGCCAAATCGTGATATTTTTCCGTTCCCAAAAGTTCCAGAAAGCTATCCCGGCTGTTCCCGCGTGCCGATGTATCGGCACTCCGGGTTGCCGAATACATATACGTGTCGATGCGGGAGAAATCATATCGCTTCAGCAGATCCAACGTCTCCTTGAGATCGTTCCTCGTCTCATTTGGAGACCCTACGATTATATCGGTCGTGATATGAGCATTCGGAATCGTCGAAAACAGCATGTCGAGTATCTTTTCCAATCGGGCTTTCGTGTATTTCCTGCCCATACGTCCAAGCATCGTATCGGAACCGGATTGTATCGGGATACTGATGTCCTTGTCTATCCGTTCGTGCGTCAATAAAGCGATCAGGTCATCCGTGAAATCCGTCGGGTACAGCTCGAGATTAGCGATGTTCAGATGTGTCTCGGACAATACGTATCCGAGGAGATCGGAAAATGTGAATGCCTTGGTTTCGGGGTCGACCCAATCACCCACGCACGGCCCACCGAATTCTATCGTTGTGAAGCCTCGTCCGATCAGACGGTTGATTTCTGTTCGTATATCGGCGAAAGGGACGTTCTCAACCCTGTTGGAACGGGGGCAGATGCAGTACGTGCAGCCGTTACCGCAACCAGCCTTTATAAGCAGTGTTCCGATCGATCCCGATGTATCCTGTCGGACATTCTTTCGGGCCCGACTTCCATTTCTTTCTCCAAGGTACCCAGCGACATCCGCATCCGGCAAGAACACGACCCTTCCCGTTTTCAAGGACGAGTCGGTATCCGGCACAGAACATCCCGTGACGATGACCGTCGCGACAGGGTTGATTTCCTTGATGTGACGAATAAAATCATCCGATAATTTTTCCAGATAGCCTGTAATCGGACAGGTGTAGACCACGACATATCCTGCGTCACA
>CAIOMK010000016.1 GCA_903859375.1 Candidatus Moraniibacteriota bacterium | reverse complement strand
GACCCACCTGAGCCGTTCTTCTTGTATCGTTTCCGACATATGGATTGACATATTTGGCTGGGATGAGGGATGACCCCAGAGCCTAGCAAAAACCGCCATATGTGTGTACACATTACCTCCTATTATTGACTGATGTCTGCTTGTATGCTATAGTTTCAAGTTGCGTTTGTTAGTTTATGAAAACGTAATCCAAGAGAAGGGCTTGGATAAGCACTATATGCAAATTATGAGTGGTAAATGTTGGCAGTTTGTCATACTGATATTCATGGTATGGACGAGCGCCGTACATGCCGAAGCGCAATACGAAACAAATGGAGTCACTGCGGATACGGTAGGCATGGAGATGAGATCATCCGACGTGATATTGAGGATAAACAGTAATCCTTTCGGCGGTTGGGACCTGAATACATTTGGCGTTGTCCTGATGCCAACAGAAGTGACTGGCCCTGAGACAGAGCTTCTCGAACGGTGGAAAATAAAGCAAAGTAAACGGTGGAACATCCTTCCGCAAGGAAGATTCGAAATTAACGCATCCGCATATACCGCCGCAGCGGATGAGTGTGGCAAATCAGACGGCATTACGGCTTCCGGACTCAAGGTAACAAATAATCGTACTCTCGCCTGTCCTGATAGTTTTCCATTCGGAGCGAAGATTTTGATTGAAGGCCTTGGAGTTTTCAGATGTGAGGACCGTGGTGGGGCCATCAAAGGAAATCGATTCGATATATACATGACAACCAAATCTGATGCCCTTGCTTTCGGTCGTAAAAAACTTTTCGCTGAAGTCGAATTTGACTGAAATGGGACAATACATCTATGCGTTTCGAATTATCGAGACGCATTTTTGTGTATTCTCTCGGATTGTTCATATATATTATACATATGACGTTTGAGAGGAAATGTCCTTTCACTGATATATTTCTCATTATTTCAATCGGATTCGGAATCAGCCGACATATATAAGAGAAACGTACAGTTTTTACCCATTTCAGTGTCGATTATTATGAATAATCATATATATTCGACAATTCCCTTTTGTCTGAGGAAGAAAACGGTCGTAAATGATTACCTTTCTACCGCAGCGACTGGTGTCGGTGCATTTGTTTGTAAAGATCGATGACCTGAGGTGACCTGATACGCGTCGATATGTAGGCGTGCCGTGGGATGATTCTAATCAACCCATCACATTTCAACCTGTCGCGTCTCCTGTAGCCAAAGATTGATTGTATGGTGCCGCAGGCGGGAATCGAACCCGCATGACTTTTCAGCCGGGAGATTTTAAGTCTCCTGTGTCTACCAATTCCACCACCGCGGCAAATAAATATGACAAGAAAGACCGTATCGTGAATCTTGGAGGTCCGAGGCGGAATTGAACCGCCGTAAAGGGTTTTGCAGACCCGTGCCTAACCGCTCGGCCATCGGACCATCGACTCTTATTTCTCTGTATCAATCAGCCACCTTACACAGTGCCGACTCATTTACTGCATATAAAAGTATTTTCAGAATATCAGATTTCGGATGTGACGTCAACGAAAAAAGCTGTTAATGAAGCCTTATAGACGTTTATCTGCTACCCGGTTTTATCTTTCTAAAAGCGCCGGTATCTTTTGAAAGTCATCAAAAAGGACTTTTTGAAGCTTTTTATTATAAAGAGTGGCAGCGGGATGGTAAAGCGTCAATACTGTTTTGCGGTTCCTATTCGACGTCGCTGTCTGAAAGACGCACCCGTGTGAGTCTGATATTTTGAGATCGGGAGCAAAACGGTGCATTGCATGTCGACCGAGTGTGACGATAAGAACAGGATCAACTATTCTGATTTCTTCAGTGAGCCATTCTTCGCATACGGCTATTTCTTTTTTTGCAGGGTCTCTGTTTCCTTTCGGACGATATTTGAATACATTTGTTATATATACCTCGGATCTTTTCATTTGTATTGATTCAAGTAATGAATCAAGAATTTTCCCTGATGCTCCAACGAATGGTTCCCCGAATTCGTCCTCGTTTTTCCCGGGAGCCTCACCTATAAACATAATTTTTGCCCGAAAGTCCCCTTTTCCAACGACAGCTTTTGTGGAAGTTTCTTTCAATGCAGGATAACAGGATTTGTGCATTTTGTGATTTAGTCGTAAAAGAAGATTTTCTTTATCATTTCTTAAAGAAATTCGCATAAATGGTGGCATATCTTCATTATCGTACCTCCCAGCCGTTTTGAGTTTCTACGATTTTTCCGGAAATTTCAAATCCGCTAGCGTACTTGTGACCTCCTCCGCCGAGAGATTTAGCAATATTTGAGACGTCTATACCTTTGTGTGGCTCTGTCCGGAGGCTTCCTCTGACAGAATTTGGAGTAATCTGATAAAAGAGTAACGAAAATTTCGCATCTGGAACATTATTCAACAAGGCGGACGCTATATAGAGCTCTTCTGTTGAAGGATTTCCAAGCTCCTGAATGTCTCCTTCTGTGATGGCGGAATAGATCATCCCGTTCGACGGGTTAATTTTTGCACGCGACAGGGCTCTCCCCCAAAGCCTGAGTGTGGATATCTTATTGTTTGAAAAAACGCTCGTAGTAATTTTTGGAAGTTGAGCCCCACTCCGTATGAGCGAAGCTGCAGACGCGAACGTCTCGGTCGTCGTTGAGGAATGTTGTAGATTTCCAGTATCCCCCAGTATACCGAGCAAAAGCGCTGTTGCCATCCTGTGACTGATGTGAACATTCGCACTCTTAAAGTAATGAAAGATAATCTCTGCCGCAGACGAATATCCGGTATTAATTATGACAATGTCAGCCTCTGGATTATCTATCGGATGATGATCGATAAGGACGACTATTTTGGTATCGCTAATTTTATCCTGAATCAGATGAAAACCTCTGTTTACACTGTCGGACGCAATGACTGCATCGTAAGAGTCGAGATCGACTTCGGATGGATTGTAAAAATGAGTGCCGGGAAAGAGCGCTTGTGCAAATTCCGGAAAAGAATCGAAGCAGGCGATGTCTGCCGTTTTTCCGAGTGAAACGATGTATTCTTGTAATGCTATGTTTGAGCCGACTGTGTCGGAATCCGGTCGTGTGTGCGTAAAAAGGAGAATTCTTTCGGCATTCCTAATAACATAACTCAGACTCCGGAACTCGGATGAATAATCGCGCATAGCCGGTGTATAACTACGAACAGCGCTTTATTTAAGCTCTATAAGTAGTCGTTCGATAACGTCAGCATTTCGCTCTGTAAGGTCGGAACGAAAGGAAAGAAGCGGGAGCGGCTTCATATGGAGTTTCCTGTGAAGGGATGTTTGTATGCGATTTTTTTCGTGCCCTATCGTTTTGAGGGCGTAGTCGGTCTCTTGCTCTGGAAAAGTGCTGATTGATATGACTGAGTGTCTGAGGTCCGGAGTGGTGTTAACTTTGGTTATAGTCACGAGTATGCCCACCTTAAAACTGACCTCTCTCAGCAATATTACGCCGAGGTGCTCTCTGATGAGATCATTTATCTGTAATATCCTTTGAGACATACATGCCACTTTAATGAATCTTTCAATCTTGAAGGAATATTCAGTATTTGTCAAAGGTTGTTTCTTGAGCTGCCGAAGCCACAAGCGATACTTGTTGATGTGCCCCGACTAGGAATCGAACCTAGATCCCATCCTTAGGACGGATTTGCTCTATCCATTGAGCTATCGAGGCAATATCAGACACCAAAAAACACTTGTTATTGGCTCTTATCAGTCTTTTTTTGATACAATCGCATCTGTGGACCTGAGGAGACTCGAACTCCTGACCTCCTCCATGCCATGGAGGCGCTCTACCAACTAAGCTACAGGCCCGAAACTATGAGAATCATATAGTGAATACCTTTATGAGTCAAACATTTGTGGAATGTTTATTATTTTACAATAATACTATATATTTGTCAATACTAAATTGTAGGAGTTAATGTTTATGTACGGATATATCTTTTAGTTTGTTCCACGTGGAACATATGATCTGCTTTGAGCATCTGGAAGTTACCATAATTTCTAAATTTGTTCCACGTAGAACATTATTCGTGTATATGAATATTCTGTCGATTGTTTAATTGCTATTTTGTTCCACGTGGAACATATGATCTACTTTGAATATTTGGAAGCCGTCATAATATATTCAATTTGTTCCACGTGGAACATTATTCGTGTATATGAATATTCTGTCGATTGTTTATCACTTGTATGTACCACGTGGAACAACGGCGGGATAGTGGCTATATACAAGTAGTCATAGAAATATATCCATAAATATGTTCCACGTGGAACATCAATAGAGAAACTGCTATCATATGCACCTTTACTAGCGAAAATATATTGTTCCACGTGGAACAATAGAAGTATGTACTGTGTAAAGAGGGTGATTCGAAATGATCAGAAGTATCATTGTTCCACGTGGAACAATATACGATTCGCTTGAATTCGTAATACATTGTAGAAAATGTCGTATTAATTGTTCCACGTGGAACATTGTGAATAATTGAATCAATAAATGTTGACAAATATATATAAATATTTCATAATATATATTGTGATGCGGATGGAAAGTAATAGAATGTTAATGAGTGATATATATAAATAGTATTACGCTGAAATATTGATTGTCGACCAAAAAAATGATATAATAAAAAAAAGAAAAAAAAGATTATGCATACACACGTTGAGAAAAAAAAGAAAAATGGCTTCGGAAAAGATATTACAGTACTGTTTGGACTATTATTTATCGGAGGAGCCGTGGTCGTGTCTGCTGCCGACCAGATGAATGGGTACAATATTGCTGAGGATTCCGATCACGACGGGTTGACGAATGCCGAGGAAAAGATCTATGGGACTGAACCGAATAAGTCTGACACTGATGGCGACGGATATTCCGACGGAGTCGAAGTTCGTGGCGGATACAACCCCTTGAAAAAGGCTCCTGGCGACAAGATCGTGTCAGCCGCTGATCAGACTGTCTTGGATGCGGTTGTCAGTGGAAAAAGTACTGACAATATGACAGAAGATGCATCGCAAAAGATAGCTGAAGTGGTAAAGAACGCGAAGGCCGGATCGGATGGTACGTCGGAAGTCTCTCTTGATGACCTAAACACTATTTCAGAGCAGATTGCCGGTGGCGACTCCGAGGAAGTCGTGCTTCCTGAAGTCGATATGAGCACTATTAAAATTAAGAAACAGTCGTACGGGAATCTTTCAAAAGACAAGAAGCAAGCTCGTATCAAGGAAGACATCGTAGAGTATTTGACGACCATCTCATATATTTTCGCGAACAATTCGCCAAAACAGTTTAAAACGACCGATGAGCTGACAAGCATCTCGCAGGGGTTCGTAAGTGAGACTATTTCAGCTATGTCATTCGGAAATTATTCGAAAATCCGATCTTTGGCGGAAAGCGGCGACAAGATGTTGAAAGAGATAGAATTGGTGGAGGTTCCGGAGCAAATGATTGACTTGCACGTCAAGGCATTGAAGCTTGCTATGTACGGCTCTCAGATGAAGAACGAACTGTCTGCCTTGTCACAGGATGATCCGCTGAAATCCATTAAATCCTTGTCCAAAACCCAAGGACTTTTGAATGTTGCCATCTCCTTTGTGACTGATATGGAATCAAAAATTGCCGAATATAAAATCGACACGATTCCTTTGGACCTTTAAAAAAGGGCATATTGACCAACTGCCATACACTCCACTATGAAGAAAAAAAACGTCCAAACGATATCGTTGCTTATAGCCTTAACGGCAGCGATTTCCTCATCTTCCTGCGCACGTGCCGATGTGTGGGGGGGCTCAATCGCAGCTTCTATCCTCAAGCAGTCTCTCGAGACGATACAGACGCAGATAGAAGGTGTCCTGCTTGCAACATTAAAATCTGCCGCAATTTCACTTCTTAATACGAGAGTGGCGAGCCTTGTCGGAGGATCTTCCGTAGGGTCGTCGCAGGTCATCACGGATTGGAAGGATTACCTCTATTCCGAGCCTGAATCAAAAGTATCGACAGCTATGGATAATTATTATTCCACCACGCTCAGAGGCAGGGCTACCACATCCGGATACGTGTCGGCGTCAGGGCAGCCAAGCTATGAATCATTTTTAAAAAACCGTACCGTCAATCAACTTTCAAATACGAGTTCGAACATGTCTTCTACCGGAATATCCGCTTTGAGCGAAGTAAGCACCGACCCATACACTTCGATCAGCGAAGGCGACATGAGGACATTTACAGTAATGTTTGACTCGGGTAGTGATCCATACGCATACTCCCTTCGAGCTCAGAGTTACCAATCGGCCGTACGCGAGCAAGAACGGAGAGCGGTTGAGATATCTGCAATGTCGTCTGGGTACAAAGGGGTCAGGGATGACAACGGAAACGTGATTCTTCCTGGCGCTACGGTCAATCAGATGGTGGCCGACACTCAGGATATCGGGAACAAGGTTATCGCGGCTGCGAGTAACCCCGGCGAGCTTGTAGGAGGCGTGATCTCCTCTCTTGCCAACAAAATGATTACAAATCTTGTTCAGAAGGGGGTTGGTAGTGTCCAAGCATCAATCCAGAAGGAAATTACGAACGTAGACAAGCAGATTATGGGACAGGTGACCACCGTGAACAGCGCACTAGGTACCGGCGCAAAATATACATCTGAAGTGAGACAACAGACGGATATGAATCTGAATGCGGCAAGCTCTGGTGCTGCTATCCCGATTCTAGAATAGCGGGGAATACGAACTTTTTGAAGCTAAAAGACGACCTTTGGTCGTCTTTTAGCTGTCCGATATCGGTAATGTGACAAAAGTATCCGATTGATACAGTACTTGAATGCTTTGTGGGCGACACAAGATTCGAACTTGTGACCTCCACAATGTCAATGTGGCGCTCTAACCAACTGAGCTAGTCGCCCACGAAGCATTGAATTCGTTGATAGTTCTCTCTGAATGACGGTGCAATTATTACCCGACTTCCAGTACTTCCTTTTGTATCACCTTTTCATCATCTTGTGAAGTCATACCCGCAGATTCTTTGGAATCGTCGGTGTTCAGCTTCAAAAAGAAGGATAACCATGCGGCTTTCCCGATAAGAAGAAAAAGTGCCTGAATCAATAGCGAGATAACGACGATTGCCGTGGTTTGTATGACTGAATCAAAAGGTAAAGCTTTGAGGGCGTAGGAAATCGGCTCCATGATAAGAGCTGAAACCGTCGCAAAGAGAAGAAAAAGCAATCCAAAAATGATACTTTCCGTGAGTTTCTTCGTCACGAGCCTGTAACCCAGTCTAACCGAAGCCTTTACGGTAAGTTTGGATAAGAGGATTTGAAATGTCGTGAACTCCCGTGTAAGAGAGAGGACGACGAATATCGGAATATACAGGACGCATCCGGCGTAGAAAAGTCCTTGAGAAAGATTTCCTGATCCTTTCGCGATCAACAGACTGGGTGAGAGGAGCACATACAATCCGAGAAGAGCGGAAAGAAGGAAGAGTATTTCAATACCGAGCTGTCGAAGAAGAACGGAATATGATTCCTTTGAAGCTGCTGTAATCTTTCTGTCTGCCAACGAGAGCGTCATAGCTCCCGTTGAAAAGACAGAAAAGCACATGGATAGAAGTATCGCCAATGAAAATAGAGGGGATGTAGAAAGTGTGCTGTTGACGTATCCGCCGTACTCGGCAAGTGGGGCACCTTTTTGAAATAAGGCAAAAACAGATGTCCCGGTCAGCGTGGCGATGATCGCAAACAGTAACGCGGACCTGTTTAAAGGCGCGGTTTTGATAGAATCTACGTACAGGGTGACGAATGAGCCCAGTTGTTCCTTGAATGAATCAAAGTCAGTGATCTTTTTCATAGTCACTTTCGATCTATGTGGATAACTACGCCTTTGTGCTGTCGACATCGATTTCAGAAGCTGCTTCGTCTGCATCTTTTTGAGATACTTTTTCGACCTTTACAAAAGGTTTTCCGGAAATTATAGCGTCAAATTCATCTTTTTCTATCGTTTCCTGCTGGAGAAGCGTGTCAGCTATGACTTTTAGGAGAACCTTCTTTTCCGTAAGGATCGTTGTCGCTCGAAGAAGGGCGTCCTCAAGGAACTTGGCCACTTCAGCGTCAATCATCTTTGCTGTTTCATCGGAATAATTTCGCTCTTCACGGAGTTCTTTCCCAAGGAATACGAGTTCTTCCTTGTGTCCGAACGTGCGTGCGCCCAGACGGCTCATGCCGTAGCGGGTAACCATTCCTCTGGCAAGCGCTGTCGCCCGCTCGAGATCGTTCGACGGTCCGGTCGTAGTGTCATTGAACGTAAGTCTTTCCGCGGAGAATCCTCCTAACAGGACAGCGAGCTCGTCCTGGAAATATTCAGACGAATGGAGGCTTTTGTCCTCAGTCGGAACGGCGAGTGTGTACCCACCAGCGTTTCCACGGGATATAATGGAGATTTTTTGAACCGGATCGGCATTCGGAAGACTTGCAGCTATGAGCGCGTGTCCGGCTTCGTGATACGCAATTATGGATTTTTCCTTCTCATTGATCACCCGGCTTTTGCGCTCGGGCCCGAGGATAACCTTTTCGATAGATTCGGCGAGTTCGCTCATGCCGATAGTCTTTAACGATCGTCGAGTCGCAAGAATAGCGGCTTCATTCACCAGGTTGGCAAGATCTGCGCCTGAAAATCCGGGAGTGCGTTCGGAAAGACGGCGCACGTTCACTTGTTCATCGAGTGGTTTACCCTTGAGATGTATTTTAAGTATGGCCTCGCGATCGTTTATATCGGGAAGATCCATTGTTACGCGACGATCGAACCGTCCGGGTCGAAGTAGCGCCGGGTCGAGAACATCAGGCCTGTTGGTCGCCGCAATCACGATTACGTTCGTTTCCGTTTCAAATCCATCCATTTCAACCAATATCTGGTTCAATGTCTGTTCTCTTTCGTCGTGACCACCTCCAAGCCCCGCACCACGATGACGGCCTACGGCATCTATCTCATCGATGAATACGATAGCGGGGGCACTCTTTTTTGCCTGTTTAAAGAGGTCTCGGACGCGGCTTGCCCCTACTCCGACGAACATTTCGACAAATTCCGAACCGGAAATATTAAAAAATGGTACTCCTGCTTCGCCGGCCACCGCTTTCGCAATCAAGGTCTTTCCGGTCCCAGGTGATCCAAGGAGAAGGACACCTTTCGGGATCTTTGCTCCCATAGCGAGAAACTTCTTCGGATGCTTAAGAAATTCCACAATTTCACTCAATTCTTCTTTCGCTTCTTTCGATCCGGCAACATCGTCGAACTTTACCCGTTTATTCTTATTTTTCGGATCAAGAAGACGGGCTCGTGACAAACCGAAGTTCATTGCCTGTGAATTGCCACGCTGTGCCTGTCTCAGCATGAACCACACGAGACCTCCGACGAGCAGGAAGGGCAACAGGAAGGGCAGTATGGTCGTCGTCCAAAACGATGCGTTTGACTCTTTCTTTATATCTACTGAAACAGAGCTGAGCTTTGCGGAATCAACCCCATAATTCTTGAGTGTTTCGGTCAGGGAGGACTCGGCCTCTTTTTGGGTATTTTCTTTCTTCCCATCAAGCAGTTCGATACTGAGATCGTTAAGGGAGACGTCGATATTTTTAACCTGCCCCGCATTGATTTGGGTGACAAGCGTTGAAAGCGATATGTCCTCCGGTTTTGGCGCGCTTTCCTGCGAAAGTATAAGAATTCCTGAAATAACGATAAACACGATGACTATCGTTGCGAGATTCTTCATAAGTTTGTCCATAGGAGAAGATTTCATGATTGTTTATATGATACCTTAAACCGGTTCTATGCCCGTATAATAGTGATTCTATCACCTTTTGCCTCGATTTTCAACAGTTTTGACCGATATGTCCGCACCTTGCCTTTCGTACTGTCGATGAGCTTGATGATTTCAAGAATATAGGATTCGGAGGGGTTTTTAACTGTTCGCGTGATAATCCGATACAGTCTTCGAAGTTCAAGAGCTCGTTGTGTCTTCGGAAAGGATAAAAATGCGGAACGGGAGAACATATACCCCCCAGGCATTTCAATCATCTGCAGACCTATCTGTGGAAGATCTGAGGAAGGCGTGCCTGTTTCGAGAAGGCGTGCCGCCCTTGCAAGGACAGTGCGGATTCCGGCCCTGTATTCCCGCTCGAGGAGGGGAATGAGGTTGAAACGGATCCGATTTCGGAGAATGGTCGTATCCTGATTCGTCGTGTCCTCGTGAAAAGGAATGTGCTCATCGTGCAGAAACGTAAGCAGTTCCTGTTTTGAAATATCGAGTAAGGGGCGGATGACAGACCCGTTGCGCTCTTTCATTGCAGACAATCCTTCTGGGCCGGAACCTCTGATAAGTCGGATAAGTACCGTTTCAGCCTGATCGTCTTCGGTGTGTGCGACGGCGACGGTGTCGAAGGACTCCGACTTTCGAATGCGATCAAAAAATCTATATCTGATATCGCGGAGCATCTCCTCGTTCTTCCCGCGGGCACCACGAGGACGAAGGACATGGAAGGGTAACTCATGCTTGGTACAGATACTTTTGACGAGTGCTTCGTCGGAGTCCGCATCCAGTTCTCTGATTCCGTAGTTTACATGTGCAACTCCGAGACGTAAGCGGAGTTTGTTTCGAAGAAAAAGCAGGATATGAAGTAATGCTATACTATCCGGTCCGCCGGAGCAGGCGATAAGAATCGCACTGTCACGCCTAAGAAGGCCATGCGGCACGTCGTGATTCTGGATACGCTTCACGAGAGCTCGCCCGAAATGCGTGGATAAAACGCAAAAATCAGCCGGCCTTCGATTCGGAGTCGTGTTTTCTGATGATTTCTTCGACGTTCCCGATAGCTTGTTCGAGTCCGCCGTCGTTGTTCTCGATTTTGTAGTCATAAACAAGATCCGAGCGATTCAGAAGGTCTTCTATGTATTCCATCCGTTCCTGAAAATAGGCTTCGGTAGCGGTATCGCGCTTTCTAAGGCGTTTGCTTATATTCTCAATCGGAGCAGTTATGTAGATGATGGGAACGGCCGGAAAAAGAGCCCGGATACTTTTCGCTCCCTGCCAGTCGACTTTCCAGATCCCGATCTTACCTGATGACGCGATGCGTTCGATCTCATCATGAGATACGCCGTACCATTCGCCGTTATACGTTTTGGCCCACTCGATGAACGAATGATTCGAAACAGCCTTTTCGAAGTGATCTTTCGATACGAACCAATAAGGATTCTTTTGTGTCTCATCGGGGCGCATGGGCCGTGTCGTGGTCGTGATGACGCGTTCGACCGGTATATCTTTGGCGACGCCTTCTATGATGGAATCCTGACCGGATCCGGATGGCCCGTAAATGACAAATAGCTTATTCGTGGTCATGGGTTTATTTTATGGGTAGTCAAAGTCCCGCGCGCAGCGGGACTTTCGGGAGACTATTCCGATTTTTTCATTTCTGCCTGGTCTTCGGCATCCTTCTTTTTTCCTCCGGTTTCCTTTATCGGCAAAAGCCCCATGCGATGAGACTTCGGCTCGATGGAAAGGATCTTCCAATCGTAGGTTTCGCCGACACGGAAGACATCCTCCATTTTTTTGCCGGGATAGATGTCGTGGAATTCGGAAACATGCGCGAGTCCGTGTATATCCTTGTCGAGATAGACGAATGCGCCGAAATGATTGATCTTGTCGATCTTTCCGGAAACGGTCTGATTGACCGTATAGCGCTCCGCGACCTTTGTCCACGGATCTTCCTTGAGTGACTTCATCGAAAGAGAAATTCTTGTATCCTCGATCCCGATGATCTTTGCCCGGACATGATCGCCGGTCTTGACGATTTCTCTCGGATCATCGATAAGCTGCCACGCGAGTTCAGAGATGTGTACGAGTCCTTCGAGCTTCTGGCTCGATTTCTTGCCGTCCTTGTCGATCGGGGCATCAAATTTGACGAATGCACCGAAATCAACAACTCCGGACACTTCGCCCTCGATCTCGTCCCCGGCGCGGAGGCGGTTGATGAGTTCCTTGTCCCGCTCACTCTGTGCGGCTTTTTCGCTTACGATAAGCTTCTCGTTCTCACGGTCCGTATCAAGGATCCGGACATTGATCGTGACACCGATAAGCGCTTTGAGAAGTTCGAGTATCTTGTTTTTGTCACCGTCTTCCACTCTCGGATAATGTTCATTCGCAAGCTGGGATACCGGAAGAAAGCCGATAATTCCATTCAGCTCGACCATAAGACCGCCTTTGTTCGCATCAAGGACCTTGGTATCGACGACAATCTTGTTCTCAAGCTTGTCTTGGAGATCTTCCCATGATTTCTCATACGAGGCCTCCCGAATAGATACCTCTATATCGCCATCCTCATTCTCAAGACTGACAAGCGTCGCACTTACCTCTTCGCCGACAAACAGCTTTGCATTGCCTCCGAGGCCACTCTTCATCTCTTTCCCAAGTACGACACCTGTTCCAAGCGGGCCAAGGTCGATAAGGGCATGATTGGAAGCCACATGGATTACTGTTCCTGTGACGACATCGTTAATCGCAGGGATTAACAGCGTATCTTCCAACAAAAGGCTTGAAATATCCTTTTCTTCAGTTATTTTTGTCATATTGCTACTACTGCCAGGCCCGGCGCCGAGCCTTTGTTATCAATTAAAACGCCGTTCGAAAACCTCTGTGGGCATGGCCACGAAACGTACCAAAAAGAGTACATCATTTTCTTTTCTTTGGCAAGCCTGTGGCCCCGTGAGACTCTTGGCAGGAGAGGTTCCTTCGTGTTAAACTTGCTCGAGATCGGAAGATCTTTTCTTTTTTTGAACGACTGCCATGAATATACAATATTACGGTGATTATTGTTTTAAGCTGACGACGAAGCCCGGAGGAAGGGCTACGGAGGATATAGTGGTCTGGACGGACCTTCCTGATAAACAGACCGGTATCCGGTCGCCATTCGGGCATGCGGATATCGTGCTGTTGTCTCATTATGGTCCATCCGACGAAGCGCTTGCAGGACTGAAGGACGAACCGGTCATCATTTACACGCCGGGTGAGTATGCGGCGAAAGGCGTGAGTGTCCTCGGTTTTCCGACGCGACGCGACGCCGACGGAGGAATCACCCGTGGTCAAAACACCATTTATGTTTTTGACTCGGAAGATGTCCGGATAGCATATCTCGGATCGCTCGGTCATGAGCTTGACAGCGCGACGGTCGGAAAGATCGGAGAAGTGGACATCCTGTTCGTACCGATCGGCGGAGTCGACACGATCACGATAAAAATCGCGGATGAACTGATCCGTGCCATCGGTCCGAAGATCGTCATACCGATGCACTATCGGACCGAAGGCGTTTCGATAGATGCCGCAACCATCGATGATTTCTGTAAAGAGACGGGTCGTACAGTCGGAGAGGAAGTCGCGAGATTGAATTTCAAAAATAAAGATCTTGAAGGAAAAAGCATGGAAGTCGTTTTTCTACAGAAAACGTAAAGATATGAAAGCGCTCATTGAGAGGAAGTTAGAGGAGATACGGGGAGAGCCGGAACATGTGCGACTTCGATATGTCTGGGGATTGGTTGCGGTCGTCATGGTGCTGGTGTTTTCTTTTTGGGTAATGACGCTTCGCGACAATCTGCGTTCTTCGGACACCGATGCCGATATCCAGACACTGAAGGATTCCCTTCCGTCGTCAGCGAAGGATCTGCAGTCGGACAGTCAATCCGTCAAACAGATAATCGACGAGGCGCAATCACTTTCGAATGAAGGCGTGACGGCTGCGGGAAAGAAATAAGGAGAGATCATTTAGCGAATACACCGTATGGCTCAGGAGCAACATGAAATCGATATCCATGGACGGATAGAGGAGAGACAGATCACCGATGAAGTGAGACAGTCATATCTTGACTACGCGATGAGCGTCATCGTGGCCCGCGCCTTGCCGGACGTCCGTGACGGTATGAAGCCGGTTCATCGTCGAATCTTGTATTCGATGTGGTCCACCGGTCTTCGTTCGACATCGAAGTTCCGCAAGTCGGCAACGGTAGTCGGAGAAGTGCTCGGAAAATGGCATCCTCACGGCGATACCGCGGTATATGACACGATGGTCCGAATGGCTCAGGACTTTTCTCTCCGATACCCGCTTGTCTGGGGGCAGGGTAACTTCGGATCGATGGACGGTGACAGCGCGGCGGCGTATCGTTATACCGAAGCGAAACTCGCTTCGATTGCCGAGGAAATGCTTCTTGACATCGAGAAGGATACGGTTGATTTTGTGCCGAACTTTGACGGGGTCCACATGGAGCCGACCGTGCTTCCTGCGAAGTTACCTCAACTCCTTTTGAACGGAACGGTCGGTATAGCGGTCGGAATGGCAACGAACATACCGCCACATAATCTTGATGAGCTTACGGACGGGATTTGCCACCTTATCGATCATCCGGACGCGACCATCGACGACCTGATGAAATTTATAAAGGGCCCTGATTTCCCTACCGGGGGCATAGCCTATAACTCCGCCGATATCCGAGAAGCGTACGCTACGGGCCGTGGAAAGATAGCGACCCGGGCGAAAGCTGAAATCGTCGAGACGAAAGCGGGCATGTTTCAGATCATCGTCACTGAGATGACCTATCAGACGAACAAGGCGACTATGATAGAAAAGCTTGCCGATCTCGTCAAGGATGGAAAAATATTGGGCATTCGTGATCTTCGTGACGAATCCGATAAGGACGGTGTTCGGGTTGTCGTGGAGCTCAAAAAAGATGCCTACCCGCAAAAAGTTCTGAATCAGCTGTATACCCATACGGATCTTCAGAAGAATTTCAACGTGAACATGTTGGCGCTTGTCGACGGTATCGACCCGCAGATACTCAGTTTGAAATCGATTCTCGAATATTACATCGCGCATCGACAGAAAGTGGTCGTCAGACGCGCCGAATATGAACTGGCGAAGGCAAAAGACAGGGAACATATCCTTGAGGGTCTCAAGAAGGCACTCGATCACATTGACGAGATAATCGCGACCATCAAGAAATCAAAAAACAAGGAGGAGGCGTACCAAAACCTCATGAAAAACTTCCGTCTCTCGGATCGCCAGACGACTGCGATTCTTGAGATGCGTTTGCAGACCCTTTCCGGACTCGAACGTCAGAAAATCGACGATGAGCTTGCGGAAAAGCGTCAGCTTATCGCGACACTTGAGGCGTTGCTCGCGAGTCGTGAACAGATTCTTTCCACCGTTAAGACCGAGCTTTTGGAGCTTCGTGACAAGTACGGTGATGCCCGAAAAACGAAAATCGTACCGAATGGAATCGGTGAGTTCAAACAAGAGGATCTCATTCCGAACGAGGATGCGATAATCACACTTTCCGAGGACGGCTACATAAAGAGAATGAACCCCGATGCATATCGTGTCCAAAAGAGGGGCGGAAAAGGTGTCATAGGTGCCGTGACCAAGGAGGAAGATCGGATCGCAATAGTGCTTTCCCTCGAAACGCACGCGGACCTGCTGTTTTTCACGAATACCGGCAAAGTCTTCCAGCTTAAGGCATATGAGATTCCGGAATCATCCCGGACCGCGAAGGGTGCCGCGATAGTCAACTTCATTCAGATCAGCCCTGAAGAGAAGATTACGGAATTGGTTGCCCGAAAGAAAGACGATGACACGAAATATCTGTTCATGGCGACGCACGATGGAACGGTAAAAAAGACGAAGATTGAGGAATTCGAGAACGTAAGGCGTTCCGGACTGATCGCAATCAATCTTGAAAAGGGTGATTTGTTGAGTTGGGTCCGTCCGACCGACGGTGGGGATGATATCATCATGACCAGCCAAGACGGACAGGCTATCCGATTCAAGGAGACCGATGTCCGGGCGATGGGACGATCCGCTGCGGGAGTCCGTGGTATCCGGCTGGGGGAAGGCGATCGGGTGGTTGCCATGGATGTTATAGATAAGGGGGAGAAAGGCCTCGAATTGTTGATTCTTTCCCAGAACGGGCAAGGAAAACGATCCGATCTGAAACATTACAAGGTCCAGAAACGCGGTGGCTCCGGCATCAAGACGATGCGGATAACCGACAAGACCGGTAAGCTTGTCGGTGCGGCTATCACTTCGATGGCAAATATCGAGGATGATCTGATCCTTACCTCGGAGAAGGGGACCATTATCCGCATCCCGTTCAAGTCAGTCCCGCTTCTTTCCCGCGTAACGCAGGGAGTCCGTGTGATGAAGCCTCAATCCGGCGACAAGGTCGGGGCGTTCACGATTCTTTGACCGTAAAATGTTGAAAGTTGCGAATCGAAAGACTGCCGAAAGGCAGTTTTTCGATAGGCTTGCCAATATTTCCATGTCGTGTTATCGTGTAGAAGTTAATTTGATTTAGGTGAAGCGTACAGTGGTGCGGGTGGAGACGCGAAAGCGCCTCGTGGCAATTTGCCACGGCACGACGGTATGGCTTACGAACGAGTATGGCGCTTACACATGCGCAGAAGGAGAAGGTGACCAAGGAGGTCAAACGTCATGATACGGATACCGGTTCCCCGGAATATCAGATCGCGATGTTCACCGAGAAGATCAAGCGGCTTACCGCTCATCTCAAGAAGAACAAGCAGGATTTTCATTCCCGACGCGGTCTTTTGAAAATGGTCGCGAAGAGAAAGAAACTTTTCGCTTATCTCGAGAAGACTGACGAGAAGGCGGTAAAGGGATTGAAGAAAACACTCGGCCTATAGTTTTTTTAACTGCTCCTTCGGGAGCAGTTCTTGTTTTTAGGAATAATCGGAGTAGCAATCGATTTGTCTCATTGTCGCGACGAAAACAAGGCAGGAAGACCGATGTGAAAAAAAGATGTTTTATATGGTCGGTCGACGGGAATATATCATAAATGATCGAAAACGTATGGCAAAGCTCATGGAACAGCGCGTCGGGGTGTTCGTCGACGTGTCCAATCTGTATCATAGTGCGCGGGTCGTGTACAAGAAAAAAGTGAATTTCAACAGCGTTCTTGTCGAAGCGGTTGCCGGGAGGAAACTTATCCGTGCCATCGCGTACGGAATCACTACGGCGGAGGCTACGGAGGAAAAATTCTTTGAAACGATAGGAACCTACGGTTATGACGTCAAGACGAAAGAATTGCAGATATTTCCTGATGGAGCAAAAAAAGGGGATTGGGACGTAGGTATAACTGTCGATGCCATTAAAATGGCGGCTAAACTCGACGTGGTCGTGCTCGCGTCGGGAGATGGGGATTATATACCGCTTGTGGAATATCTCCAGGGGACGTTCGGTTGTCGGGTCGAGGTGGTTGGTTTCGCCGAGTCGGCAAGCTCCAAGCTCGTAGAGACCGCCGATGAGTTTCTTAATCTTTCTTCCGATCGGAAGAAGTACCTTTTGGGCGGACGATAGGGTTGTAGAGACCAAAAAACAGGAGCTGCCCACGGGCGGTTCCTGTTTTTAATAAGCCTTTGTAGCACTGTCTCAAATTGACTTTTCCTCTGTTACTCCGTAGAGTGGGGATGAGGGTAAATATTGATATCGTCTTCGGACGCGCGTTATCACTCAAATCTCAAAAATGAGGAAAGAAAGGGATTCTTGTTTCATTTTTGCGCTTTGAGTCTTCGCTCGTCAAACGAGGACGTCAAATCTATGAGGGAAGCGAAAAGTTGGTCGCTCCAATTGGGCGGCCGCGAACTCCGTATTTCGACCGGACTCCTTGCGGAGCAGGCGAACGGGGCGGTGACGGTAAGCTATGGGGAAACGGTCGTATTGGCGACAGCGGTCATGTCCAAAGGCGCCGGGCAATCACGCGGATATTTTCCGCTGATGGTTGATTACGAAGAGCGGTATTATGCAGCCGGAAAGATCAAAGGCTCGCGTTTCATAAAGAGAGAAGGTCGTCCGTCCGATGCCGCCGTCCTTTCAGGTCGCGCAGTAGACCGTACTGTCCGCCCTCTTTTTAACGGACGGATGAGAAGTGAGGTGCAAGTCATCGCGACCACGCTTTCTTTCGACGGAGAAAACGACACGGATCTTGTGGCCATCATTGCCGCATCGGCGGCACTTGCCATCTCGGATATTCCGTGGAACGGTCCGGTCGGAGCTGTCCGTGTCGGCCGAATCAATGGGAACGGATTTATCCTCAACCCGAGTACCGAAGAGAGGGAGAGTGCGGATAACGCCCTTGATCTCATGGTTTCCGGAACCAGGGATAAGGTGAATATGATTGAAGCCGGTGCGAATGAAATTCCGGAGGCTGAAATGGCAGATGCGATACGATTCGCTTTTGAAAGCGTCCAAAAAATAGCATCGTTCATCGACACGATACGTCAGGAGATCGGCAAGCCGAAGTCGGAAGCGATCATGCTCTCGGGCCCCGAGGGATTCGATGAGAATCTCAAGACGTTCCTTCGTGAGACCGGTCTTGCCGAAACTTTGTTTCTGCAGGTAAAGAAAGAAGAGAAAGACGCGGCGTTCGCGGAAATCAGCAAGAAGATGAAGTCGTTTATCGCCGAAAAATATCCGGTAGAAGCGGCTGGTTTGGGTGAGATTTCAGCTTTGGTGATGGATGAGCTTTCCGATGAGATTCTTCATGAGAAAATACTGAAGGAAAATCTGCGTCCGGACGGTCGGAAATTGGACGAGGTACGCCCGATCACTTCGCACGTCGGTGTTTTGCCAAGAACGCATGGAACCGGTCTGTTTACACGAGGGGAAACACAAGCCCTTACGGTTACGACCTTGGGCGCCCCCGGTGACCAGATGATCGTCGACACGATGGAGGTGGATATGAAGAAGCGCTATATGCACTTTTATAATTTTCCTCCGTACTCGGTCGGGGAAGTCCGTCCGATGCGCGGCCCGGGCCGTCGTGAGATCGGTCACGGCGCACTCGCTGAAAAGGCCTTGTTGCCGGTTCTTCCTTCGTATGAAGATTTCCCGTATACCATGTTGCTTGTCTCAGAAGTGCTCTCATCGAATGGGTCGTCTTCCATGGCATCGACATGCGGATCTACGCTCTCTCTCATGGATGCCGGTGTTCCGATAAGGAAGCCGGTCGCAGGCATAGCGATGGGGATCATTGAGGGTGATGGCGAATACCGGGTATTGTCCGACATTCAGGGACTCGAAGACCACTTCGGAGATATGGACTTCAAAGTCGCCGGTACGGCTGACGGCATTACCGCCATGCAGATGGACGTAAAGAATGACGGTCTGTCTCCGGATACCCTCGCGGAAGCCTTGAAACAGGCCAGAGAAAGTCGGCTTTTCATCCTCGGAAAGATGCTCGAGACGATTGCCGAGCCGAGAAAAGTCATGTCTCCTTACGCTCCCCGTATCATCACGATTCATATCAATCCGGAAAAGATCCGCGACGTCATCGGCCCCGGAGGAAAAATGATCAACCGTATCATCGATGAGACCGGTGTTTCAATCGATATCGAGGATGACGGTTCGGTATTCATCACCTCTACCGATGAAACGAGTGCCAAGCAAGCGGTTGATTGGATCAATAATCTCACACGCGAGGTAAAAGCCGGAGAACTCTTTCAGGGACGTATCACCCGGCTGATGACCTTTGGGGCGTTTGCCGAGGTACTGCCTAACCAGGAAGGTTTGATCCATATATCAGAACTTGCCGATTATCGTGTGGAAAAAGTCGAGGATGTCGTGAAAGTCGGCGATATCATACCGGTCATCGTAAAGGAGATCGACAGTCAGGGTCGCATCAATCTTTCGCATAAGGCCGCTCTTCATCAGGCGAAGACGGACGGAGATTCTGTCTCTGCGGTATAGGGACAGTCGTTTCGAAATAGAAGGGGTCGTGGCTTTCGCCCGGCCCTTTTTATTATTCGAAAATAGTGATACACTTTAAAAAAGAAACAAAGGATATATCAACAGTATATGAGCGATTTTAAAAAGCTCTTCCGAAAAAAAGAAACAAAGGCCCCGTCGGCCGAAATCACACAGGATGATTATCGTAATATCCGTGTGATGCGAGACGATCTTGAAGAGCTTTCAGGAAAGACCCATAAGGCGAATCCTGTATCCGATCCAAACATCTCTGCCCAAGCTCAGGTAGGAAATCCTTTTTTGGAAAATCAGAGTGTAACCGCTTCTGTGACTCAGCCGACTGAGACCGCTAAAAGCGAGCTTGTTGAAAACATTCCGGTCACGGTTTCAGACACATCCGTGAAACTCGATCAAAAGGCGGAAGTGCCGATGCCTTCCTCCGGCGGTTCGTCGAAGGATACTCTGAAATGGATCATAATAGGAGGTGCTTCAATACTTGTCATAGGGATTGGTGTTTTTGTTTTCTTTTTTTTCTTCAGTAACGACGGAAGCAAGACTGCCTCCGGAGTTGTCGATCAGCCCGTGACACAACCTGCCGATACGTCCGCTCCGACGGATAATCCGACGCCTTTCCCGGTGGAACCGCTTCAAGTGTTTTCTTCGGTTAATCCGAATTACCTTGTAATCGATACGGAATCAGTCGGTCAGACGAAAGAAGGCGTCATGTCGGTCCTTGATGAGACTGCTGCCAAGGTCGGATCGATGGCTCAGTCGGCCCCGATCGAATTCATAGTTCGTGACAATAACAACAATCCGATCGCGTTTTCCCGGTTCGCCTACCTTCTCGGTCTGAAGCTGCCTTCCGAGATGTTGTCGAGCGTAAATGAATCCTTTTCAATAGCTTTCGTTTCCGAAGGTTCGACCGTAAGAAGGGTGCTCACTGTCAACGTGAAAGATTCTTCTTTGTTACCATCATCGATACAGAAGAATGAACCGTCACTCCCTTCCCTGTTCGGGTCACTTCTCTACGGAAAAGATTTTGTCATTCCGACAGCAATGACTTTCAATGACGGGACGTTTGGAGCCCTGAAGACGCGTTATGCAATTGTGGATCCGACAACGGACAGCTCATTCGACAATATTGTTCTTGGCAATACGTGGATCATCGGAACGAGTAAAAATTCATTCCGATTGGTACTCGGAAATTTGATACAGAAACAGTCGCAGAATTAGCCCTTTGATAAGGCTTAAAATAAAGTGATAAGACTTATTTATCAGACACCTTTTCTCTTCTTGTCGGCTCATAAAAAACTATGACTGATAACGGCCCAAGGTAAAGGAAAAAAGGCTTTGACGATTGACCCGAGGCATATTTATTGCTATAATGACGTAGTAAGGTTCGTTACTAACAAAGGGGAACGGAGAAAGAAGCTTCAGCCACGAATCCCCCTGATCGTGACTGAAACCTCTTTCACTGTTCAAGTGTAAAAGGTAAACTCGACCTTTTGCCGCCTCGGATCTGACCCGAGGACCAAAACAAACATAAACACTCCGCCGAAAAATAATATAATCGGCGCGTTTATACAAAAATAAAAATAGAGAAATTGTTCTTTGAATTCCAAAGGCTAAAAGCCAGAGAACGGTGAAAAGAAGTTGTCGTAGCAGTCAGACAGACAACAAAAAAAAGGTAGCATGTTCACAAACTACATGCGACAGAATGGATTACTTAGTGTCTACTTCACCCGGGACGCGGTAACCTCGTCACATGTTGGGACATGCAGTCGGGCGCTTCAGCCACATATTTATTTATAGGGGCGCAAGAAGCGCCCGACACCAACAATTTTATATTGATTGGATGTCGGGCGAGGTTATGTTGGATGATTTGGTGCCACGTAAAGGCATTTTTTTTATATAAAAAACCGTAATTAAGCCATTATCAGCGTATGGGTTTGCTCAGGAGATTCCATCTGAACAATGTTGTCGGGAATTTCGGAGAGGACGAGGCCGTAACATACCTTCGATCATTAGGATATCGAATTTTAGATCGAAACTATAGAAATTTAAAAGGAAAAGCACTTGGGGAACTTGATATCGTGGCGCAAGACGGGCAGGAGCTCGTATTTGTAGAGGTAAAGGCCCGTACCTATTCCGACGGTCAAGGAGAGCCTCTCCCGGAGGAAAGTATCACGCGTGAAAAATTGCGCCGACTCTCCCGGATTGCGGAAGGTTATATCCGTGAACATGGGAAGGAGCTTGTTTCTTATCGATTCGATGCCGTTCTGATAACTATCGAAAAAATATCCTTACGACAGGATATCCGTCATTTTAAAAGCATATATCTTTGAGTGGATCGCCTCTTCTGAATACGGCCGTTTCTTTACTTCCCGCACCCTTCGTCGTACAATAGGTTTAGAATAGTTTTCTTTCGGGTTTTGAACATCCGTATACCGGTGGGCATGCCTGGAAATCATTTGACGGCGAATTACAAAGTGAATCCTTATAAGAGTGTTTCAATCATATGACGCTAAGCAAAGAATTCCGCGATGAGATGAAGGCATCCATGATTGCTGAAAAAGCCCGATTGGAAAGTGAATTGGGACGGTTTGCCGACAAGACGGCTGTTCCCGGTGAATATGAGACCCGATTTGAGGAGATCGGAACCGATCGTGACGACAACGCGACCGAGGTAGAACAATACGCGGACAATATAGCTTTGGAGGAGAATCTTGAGGGTCAGCTTGGAGACGTTACGGAGGCTCTCGTCCGTATTGAAAATGACACCTATGGCGTGTGTATCACGTGTGGAGCCGACATGGAAGAAGGACGCTTGAGAGCCTTTCCTGCAGCGAAGGAGTGCATGTCATGTCTAAAAAAGTAAAATGAACACAGTCCGCAGAAGGATTGTTTGGTTCGTGGGCCGCGACATTATTTTGTTCGCGGCTTTTATTATATTCTGTTTCCGCTCAAGCGACGTCTTGTCGTCGCAATTGGAAGTATATTGCAATCAGGGTGGTCCGTTGGGTGTCGATATCCGCAACGGAAGCATACTCATGTTTGGAACAGTCATTGTTGTTGTTTTGTACGCCTTCCGAAGTCGTGTCCAATCTTCCGTAGCCACACTCGGGATTTTTCTTGTCGTTGGAGGAGGTCTCAGCAATCTGATTGATCGTGCCTTGTTCGGCTGTGTCAGGGATTTTTTATTGATAAAAGGACTTCCGGCGTTCAATGTCGCAGATGTGGCGCTTACGGTCGGAGGTATTCTTGCCGTGTTTTCCATCTGGGAGAAACCAAAAACCGATAGGCCCGATGTTGTGAAAATAATATAAACAAGTATGCCCGCAAGAATTTTTTCAGTGGCGACAGTAGGCCTCGACGGAGTTTTGGTAGAGGCGGAGGTGGACGTCCTTTCTCAGGGACTGCATGCGTTTACCTTGGTCGGACTCCCTGATACTTCAGTAAAGGAATCACGGGAACGCGTCAGTTCGGCGATAAAAAACAGCGGCTTCAAACCTCCTCATCAAAATGGCCGCATAACTGTCAATCTTGCTCCGGCAGATTTGCCGAAACAGGGCCCGGTGTACGATTTGCCGATCGCACTCGGGTATCTTCGGGCGACGGGACAGCTCGAATTCGATCCGGAATCAAAACTGTTCCTTGGAGAATTAGCACTCGACGGAGCGGTTCGACGGGTGAACGGTGTCATATCGGCGGCAGTGCTTGCCCGTGATATGAAATTCAAGGAAATATATGTTCCTCTGGAAAATGCCGAAGAAACCTCCCTTATTCCCGGGATAACGGTATATCCGGTACGTACTTTGTTTTCACTCGTCGCGCACCTGCTTGGTCGGGAGCTGATTGAAAAATTCATTCCTCACGATCCGATCGCGATCGGTCCCGATCCGCATGGAATGAACATGTCTGAAGTCCGTGGACAGGAGCACGCGAAGCGGGCACTTGAGATCGCCGCATCCGGAGGCCATAACACAATCCTTGTTGGCCCTCCTGGATCGGGGAAAACGCTACTTGCGAGAGCTTTGCCGACGATTCTTCCGGCTCTTTCCCTGTCGGAAAGTCTCGAAGTGACAAAAATATTTTCTGTTGCCGGAAAACTGTCCTCTGGCAAAGCTTTGATCCGTTTGCGCCCGTTTCGCTCACCGCACCACAGTGCATCGGCCATATCTCTCGTCGGTGGCGGAACCATTCCGAAGCCCGGAGAAGTGAGTCTTGCCCATAGAGGTGTTCTGTTCCTGGATGAGTTCGCAGAATTTCCGAAGTCGGTTCTTGAGAACCTGCGTCAGCCTCTCGAGGATGGGTTCGTGTCCGTTTCGCGTATAAAAGGGACGAGTATCTTTCCCGCCCGTTTTACTCTGGTAGCCGCTATGAACCCGTGCCCATGCGGGTATGCGGGTGATCCGGAACGGATGTGCTCGTGTGCACCGTTTCATGTGACCAGATATCGGGAGAAGATATCCGGCCCGATCCTCGATCGCATAGATTTGCAGGTATCTTGTCCGAGACCGAAAATTGAGAAGCTTGAGGAGGATGCGAACGGCGAGTCGAGCGAATCCATAAGGGAAAGGGTCGAGGCGGCCCGATCGATACAGACGATACGATTTGAAGGCCGCGGCATCCATACCAACAGTGAGATGGGCCCTGAAATGATCCGCGAATTCTGCCCGTTGGATGATAATTCCAAAATGGTCCTTCGTGGTGCCGTTTCTGAATTGAAACTTTCCGCACGGAGCTACCATCGCATCCTTAAAGTGGCCCGAACCATAGCCGACCTCTCCGGAGCCGAGCATATAAGTCTCGACAATATCACCGAGGCATTGCAATACCGTTTCAGAACTGAACAATAAGGAGCTTTCGGTGGTTGAGAATACAGGATATTGCATAAAGGGCACTATCTTGTATTATCAATTACATGGGTAAGAAAAGATTCGGTATACAGGCATCCCTCATTTTCGTGGTCGTGATGTCCGCTTTCATTTTTATGTTTCGGCGAAACGACACCGTTTTGTACGATACTTCACGACCGAAATCCGTCCAAATCGTCGTTGATGGATTTCCTTTTGAATATTCGGCTTCGAAGGAGCTTTCGGTCGGAGCGCTGCTGGACGGTTCCGGAATCGATGTGGCTCCGGGTGACGGATTTTTTCCATCGCGGGAAACGCCACTTTCTCCTGGAATGAGAATTATCGTTTCTCGGTCAAAAGCTGTTTCAGTGAAGATCGATGGTCAGAATCGAATGATCGACACGAACGCAAAAACGATCAAGGACGCCCTCCGCGACGGCAACGTGTCTCTTCGTGACGAGGATATCGTCGCGCCCGATCGTGATGTCCTCCTTACCCGCTTTATGAAAGTTGTCATAACGCGGGTCGAGATCAAAGAAGAGTCGGTGGAAAAAAAGATCGCGTACGAGACAATCACGAAAAATGATGATACTCTGAGTTGGAGAAAGAAGATTACGAATACGAAGGGAGTGACCGGAATCCGGACGTATCAGTACCGCGTAAGCTATCATGACGGCAAAGAAGTTTCCCGCAAGCTTCTTGGAAGTGGTGTTACGAAGGACCCCGTTTCAGAAGTAGTCGTTCAGGGATCATTCGTGAAGGTCGGTAAGGCGGCGTCTGGTGCCGGGACATGGTATTCATTTACCGGTAAACTCGCAGCAGCAAGCCTTTCTTTGCCACTAGGAAGCTATGCCCGCGTAACAAACGTGGAAAACGACAAGTCGGTCATCGTCGTGATCAATGATCGGGGGCCATACGGAAAAGGTCGAATAATAGACCTTGATCGGGTCGCATTTGAACGGATATCTTCCGCAGGTGCCGGAATCATAGCCGTGAAGGTGGAACCGGTACTAAATTGAGCCTTTGACGGAAATTATTTGCAGAATACTGCGAAATAACTCTGTTTTATCGTAAAAAGGCAACAGATAATGAAAACAATGAGATGAAGGAAAAAAAAATGAAACCTGGAAAGTTCAAATCACAATCACGACCATATCCGGTAAAAGCCAAAAAGTCTCTAGGACAGAATTTTTTGCAGGACGAAGCTATCATCGAGAGTATTATTGCGATCGCCGACGTCAATCTGTCTGACCGTATATTTGAGATAGGTCCTGGAACAGGAGCACTGACGACACACCTTTTGGAGAAAGCTGCGTCCGTTACCGCAGTCGAACTTGATCACGATCTCGTTTTGAGACTCGGTGAGATTTTTAAGGATTCAAAGGGGCTTTCCCTGCTTGAAGGCAGTGTCCTCGAGATGGACTTGAGCGGATATCTCCTGGAATCCGGATTTGAGGATGGAAAATTCAAGGTTGTCGCCAATATTCCTTACTATATAACAGCGCCGATCATACGGTTGCTTCTTTCCCTTCCCGTCCGACCGGAAAGAATAGTGCTTATGGTCCAGGAAGCAGTCGCCGACAGGCTGGCGGCGGGGCCGGGCGGTATGAGTCTTCTTTCCCTTATGGCGCAGTACTACGCCGATATTTCAAAGGAACTGTTCGTTCCAAAAACCTCATTCGTTCCTGAGCCGAAAGTGGACAGTGTCGTCGTCCGACTCGTACCCAAGCGTGTTTTTTCAATGGATGATGACCGGAGTCTGTTCCGAATCGCGCGCGCGGGTTTCATAGCGAGACGAAAAACGCTTGCAAACAACCTTTCTTCCAGTTTCCGTATCCCCCGAAAGGAAGTCGAGACCATGCTTGGAGAACTCCTCCTCGACCCGCTGGTACGGGCGCAGGAACTGTCCATTGAACAGTGGATTTCACTGACACAAAAGGTCAATTCCTGGGAAAAGGCTAAAGCTGAAGAAAAGGCTAAGGCTGAAAATGAGGGATAATCCTCTTCATACCATCTGCCACTTTTACGAGCGTTTAATGGATGCTGTCCATATCGGCTATCTTGTTTTTGGAAATATTTGACAAATTTTGACTGTTTTGGCGTAAATGGTATGATATTAGAGTAATTCTTGATTTCCATGAATGAAAAAGGACCCGATATTCAAGAATTTTACCCATCGGTTCGAAATTTCCAAAACACTCAAATTCGAACTGAAACCGGTGGGGGTGACGAAAGATTTGCTGGAACAAGACGGAATTTTCAATGAAGGGAGGGATTGGAAGAACAAATACGAGAAATCGAAGCAGTTTTTTGATCGTTTGCACCGGGAATTCGTGCAAGAGGCTCTTTTGGGTGTTGTTTTCGACGATATGGATACATATCTCGAGACCTATCGGGCATGGCGTCGGGAAAGCACAGATGAAAAATCAGCCGAAGCTTTGCGGACAAAAGAAAATGAATTACGAAAAAACATCAGTCAGGCTTTTGATACTCTCGCGAAGCAATGGATAACGGTCAAATACGGACATCTGGGGTTGAAAGAATCGGGAATTGACTTTCTTTTCGGAGAAGGCGTATTCAGAATCCTGAAAGAAAGGTATGGCTCGGAGAAAGACGCCTTGCTGATAGATCCCGAATCCGGAGAAATAATCGGCACTGTTTTTGATAATTGGAAAGGTTTCACGGGATATTTCAAAAAATTTCATGAGACTCGTAAAAATTTTTATAAGGATGACGGGAAAGTGACCGCGATAGCGACTCGGATGATCGATCAAAACCTTCGATGGTTTGCGGAAAACATCCTGATATTTGAAAATCTTCAAAAGAAAATCAACTTCAAGTCAATCGAAAAATCTTCCGGCATTCCGATAAGCCGAATATTTTCAGTGAAGCACTATGGCGAGTATCTGCTTCAGGAAGGAATCGATACATACAATGTCGCAATCAACGGCATAGTCGCGAAAGGTGATGAAAAATCATCGGGAATAAACGGCATAGTGCGTGAATTCCTGCAGAACAACAAAGGTGAGCGTCTTCTTCTGTTGAAAACGCTTAGTCGTCAGATTTTGGGAGTGAAAGAAATGAGTTCTCACGGTATTTACACCGACGCGAGACTTCTTGAAACACTTCGCACATTCCATGACGTCGCAATGGAAAAAATACCGAATCTTCTGCGATTCGTCGAGGTCGTCGGTACCAGGACAGGCGAACTTGATCTCGATAAGGTATATCTGTCAAAAGAGGCGGTACACACGATAGCACATAAACTCTTGAAGGATCCGGAAGCTTTTCCATTTTTTCTGTATTCCGCGTTCAAAGCTGCCGGTGACACATCTGCCAGTTATAGGAAAGAGGGCGACAGCTATTCGTTTCCTGATTTCATCTCATTTTCCCGTGTCGATGGCGCCTTATCTCTGATCAAAGATGTGGAAACGGCATGGAAACCATATTTTTATGTGGAAACCATGGCCGAAACCGGAGAGAAGCTACTTTTTAAGGATGAAAGTATTTGGGAACAAAATATTCGCTTGGCCGGATACCAATTCAGAAGGGCATTCCAGAGAACGGTCGTCATGTCGAACGGTAAAACGGAGAGCCGAGGGTTTGCGGTTTCAAGTCGGCGCATGGGTGAGCTTCTTGCTTCGCCGAATCCGGAAATAAACGCCGATTTCATGACAGTCGTGAAGGATTTCTCCGATGACGTGCTCCTGTTTTATCAGATGGGACGATATTTCGCACTTGAAAAAAACAGATCTTGGGTCATGGGGTATGAAATGGATCCTCTGTTCTATTCCGATCCGGAAACCGGGTACATGGGGTATTATGAAGGCGCTTATGAAGGGCTGGTTCTTCCGTATGAACGGATACGGGAATATCTGACAAGAAAGCCGTGGGAAAACGTGGATAAATGGAAATTAAACTTCGGAATTCCAACTTTTGCCGACGGATGGGACAAAAACAAGGAGCCGGCGAGCGCCACTATCATCCTTCGTCAGAAAGGACGATATTTTCTCGGGGTCATGAGGAAAGGAAATACCCGTCTCTTTGAAGCCAGAAATGCCGAACAGATGATTTCGGATGCGAAAGGTGGGCGATATGAAAAGATGGAGTACAAGCTGCTCCCGGACCCGGCGAAAATGATGCCGAAAGTCTGTTTTTCAAAAAAAGGGATCGCATTCTTTCATCCGACGCCGGGTATCGTGGATATCTACAAGAATGGGACGTTCAAGAAGGGTGACTCTTTCAACTCCGGCGACCTCAAAAAACTTGTCGACTTCTATAAGAAATGCCTCGTATCATATCCCGGTTGGCAGGAATATGATTTTTCTCAAGTGAAAGCCTCGGAGGAATACGGGAACGGTATAGGGGAGTTCTATGCCGATGTCGCCAGAGCCGGTTATAAGATCGGTTTTTCCGATGTCTCCGCATCCTATATCAAAGAGAAGAACATGGAAGGGGAATTGTATCTCTTTGAGATTTACAACCAGGATTACGCCGCCGGCACGACCGGAAAACGGAACCTGCACACCATGTATTTCGAAGGGTTGTTTCCTCCGAATAATACGCATGATTTCTTACTGAAACTCAATGGACAGTCTGAAGTGTTCTTCCGTCCAGCGGTAGCGGTGGAGAGACTCGGTACCAGGAAGGACGCAAAAGGAAAGGAAGTTGTCGCGCAGAAACGATATGCCGAAAACAAAATCCTTTTTCATTGTCCCATGACGCTCAATCGCGGTCGGGGCACATCCGGAATCAATAGGGAGGTGAACGCGTTTCTCGCCGGAAACAAAAATGTCAATGTCATCGGAGTGGACCGCGGAGAGATGAACATCGCACATTATACGGTTGTCAATCAGAAACAGGAAATCATCGAGAGCGGCTCGCTGAATGAAATCGACGGTGTCGATTACGCGGAAAAAATTCGGGAGAAGAAGGAAATCCGCGATAACTGGTCGTCGAGCAGGGCAATGAGGGAATTGAAGCTCGGTTATGTCACCCAGATCGTGCGAAAGCTTTCCGATCTCGCGATACAGCATGATGCGGTCATTGTCTTGGAGGATTTCAACATGCGGTTCAAGCAGGTCCAAGGAGGGATCGAGAAGGGTATCTACCAGCAAATGGAAAAAGCTCTGATAGTAAAACTGGGATATCTGGTAACGAAGGATGAAAAGGACCCGAATCGGGCCGGACACCTCCTGAACGCATTCCAGTTGGCATCACCCGTCGAGTCGTTTCAGAAAATGGGGAAGCAGACGGGAATAATCTTCTATGTTCAGTCCGGAAACGCCTCACGAGTCGATCCGATCACTGGATGGCGTCCGAACCTGCAACTCAGATACGGAAGTGCTGAAAAGGCAAAAATGGAAATCCTGAAATTTTCGAACATCGTTTTTGATAAAAAGAGGAAACGCTTCGAGATGACATATGATCTGAGAAGGTTTCAAGAACGAAAAAATTGGCCCGTACATACTGTCTGGACAGTGTGTACCTCTGTGGAACGCTTGAAGTGGGACGGGGCGCCGGGTAAGGGTGACTGTACGCATTACCCGGATCTCACGAGCCCTTTTCGAACATTGTTCGAATATGCGAGGATAGATATCGAAAAGGAAATCATGCCCCAAATCATGCCTCTTCCGGCAAAAGGGAATGAGAAATTCTTCAAGGATTTCATGTTTTTGTGGAACCTGCTTTGTCAGATCAAAAATGATACGGCTTCCGGAGTGGATTTTCTCCTTTCTCCAGTCGAGCCATTTTTCGACAGTAGGACACCGGATCTTTTCGGAAAAAACTTTCCGAGCAACAGCGACAGCGCCGGGTCATATTCTATGGCGCGTAAGGGTGTCCTTATCCTTTTAAAACTGAAAGAATTCAGGGATAAGAACGGAACCTGCGAGAAATTGAACTGGGGCGATCTGTATATATCCAACGACGAATGGGATGGCTTTCTGACAAGAGAAATGAAGACAACGGCGCAAAAAAAGAAAAAAGCTTGCGCGAATGCTCTCGAAGTGGTAAACTATGATACTGGAAACAAACCGGTAGGATTGCCGAAAATACCAGGAACAAAAGGCTTTCGCGGAGAACTCGACAATAAGGTCGCAGCGGAGGTTGAAGTATCTTGAAAATTTCACGACAGTGTCGATCTTTATGGGAATATTTGTTTTGATCTTTCGAGGGAGAGAGTGAAGAACAGCTTGTCCGGGTCAAGAGCTCGTAGTCTCTCAAAAAGACTATCGTATGTTCTTGGCTTGGATAAGTTATTTGTCTAGAATATGCCTATTAGATTTCTACTGTAGTAGATGTATGTGAATCCTATTTTTCAATAGAATTCTTTGCACTCATAAGATTGTATTGTAAGCCTGTTGTAACGAGAGAATGTTCTAAAAAAAGACACATTTCAGTATGTGATAATTTGGACTGAATCGCATGCGTTATTGTTAAAGACAAAAAAACCGGTTCGTAAGGCCGGTTTTTATGTTGTAGGGTGACTTTCAAAATAAAAGAATAGTCACCGTTATAAGCCCATATAGAGTGACGAAAGCAATATTCCAGGCAGGAAGTGACCGGAAGGAGTTCCATTTGTTGTTGTTTTGTCCGGCACGCCTGACACTTATGAACGCCAGGCTCCCAAAAAGAAGGGATGGCAGAAATAATCCGACTTCATGCAATACGAGGGGACTCGCCACATAGCAGGCAAACAGCGCAGATCCTATCAGGAACCGGGCCCGTTCCTCGCCAAAAATGACAGGAATCGTGAACACACCGTCTGAGCGGTCGCCTGCGATGTCTTTGAAGTCTTTAAGTGGAAGCGTGACCGCATAACAGACAAAGAGGTAGACGAGAAGGGAAAAGGGTATCGGCGTGATGTTCTGGACGGGGGAAAGAACGGTATATCCGGCAAGGAGCACCATTATGCCGTCAAGTGCGGAAAGGGCTGTCGCAAGCACAGGGACGCGCTTCAGTCGGAGCGGGGGCATCGAATACATCCATGCGATAGCCTGATACGCGAGGAGGAAGAGCGCGGCTTTTATATTTACAATTGCTGAGAAAAGCAGTGATGTGGCGAAAAAAATGATACCTATGTGTCGATAAAGGGTTTCCGTTATGGAATGCATCGGAACCGGGCGGTTGGGATTCGATATGGCGTCGATTCTGCGGTCGGCAAGATCATTGCCTATGACCGAGGCAAGCCATGCGCATTCGACCGCCACGGCCATGACTATTATTGAAAGAATCTCAAATAAGCTGAAATCCGGCTCCGCCCCCGCATATAAGACGGCGATTCCGCCACCGAGGAAGAGAAGCCCTCCGTGCCAGATAACTTGTGGCCACCGGACATTTCGTAAAAGTGCGAAGAATGTTTTTTTTGAAGATTTGAAAAGGAAGACTCCTAGAGAAAAAGTGATGAGAAGGGAATATACCAGACTCATCCTGTATCCGAGTGTCATCCTCGGGTCGGCGAAAACGTTCCCGAAAAAACTTTTTGGGGAAAGCATGAGCCCCGCTATGTCGATGTTGGTAACGGCGAAGAGACCTTTGTGGGCTGCAAGGGCTGGAATGGCGATATACGAGGGAAATGTTCCGAGAATATAAAAAGCCAAATAAGAAAGAACCGCTATTCCACAAGCTCTCGAAATTTCCTTTGATTTTTTGAAAGCGTACAACCCAAGGCCGATGCTCATAATGGCGACTTCGGCCCGGACCCCATAGGTGATGCCGATGGACGGGTTGTCATTGAAAAATCGGAAGAAATTTACGATAAGGCCTTTTATGCCATCAAGCTCATAGAAGCTCCAATAGAGCCCGTTTCCGAAAATGAGCTTGTCGATGACCGGAGGCGTCCAGATGATCAGGAAACCGACAAGGAGCAGGTTCGCTCCGCGTCGCCATGAAGACGCGCCCGCAAGCCGGATGATCGGAAGAAACATGAGAAACGAAAACAGAAAGAAAAGATAGGTGTGCGAAAACTCGTACAGGATATAGGAAAGCGGTTCCGAACGGAAGGATTGTGTTCCGAAATCAACCAGAATCCTGACAATGATAATCATCGTAAAAGTTATCGAAAAGTTTCCAAGTGACAATGGTGCCGATTCTACCGTTTCGAGCATCGAAGATGCCAGCTTCATGATATTTCGTGCCGCCGATCGTATCTGACGTCGTATATTCATAATGATTGTCTATTGATGACTTCTGACAGTATAGCTCTTTTCCGCGTATTTGGAGATATCGTTGGTTGTCGGACGTTGATGCCCTCTTGACACAAACAATGACTCGGTTGATTGGAAAAAACAAAGAAACGGATATATACTGAATGCGTTGGAATCATTCGTAATGGTTTTGAAAATATGTCGTTTCTTCTTCCGAAAGGATCGGGCTTCTTCGATTTATTTGAGCAGTTGCAACGGGACGTCGAAAAGATGAGTGCCTTGTTTTCAGACTTCGTAAAGCACTTCGATGATTTTGACGGATATGTTGAGAAGGCTCATGAGATAGAAGCGAGTGCCGATAAGACCGCACACCGGATTGTCGAAGAATTGAACCTGTCCTTTATCACGCCGTTTGACAGGGAAGATATCCATCACCTGGCCTATGAGATGGATGAGATAGTCGATCGTATCGAAGATATCATACGAAATGTCAGGATGTACCATTTTACCGAAAAAGTGGAATCCATGGATGAATTTGCCGATTGCATCGCTTTGGCTACGGGGCATCTTGGAAAAATGACGCAACATCTGAAACAGATGAGGCATTCTCCTACATTCCGGAAAGAAAAGATAGCTATACACGAAATCGAGGATCGTGCGGACCTGCTGTTTGAAGATGCGATCGATCGGCTGTTTCGAGAGGGAAATGATCCGATTTTGGTCGTAAAGACGAAAGATATCCTTGAGGAGATGGAAAATGTCGTCGATAAGTATCAGGAAGTAGCGAATCTGATAGAAAGTATCGTCATCAAAATGAGCTAGGGATATGGATGCCCAATTGATTTTCGTCATACTGATCATCGTCACGGCACTCCTGTTTGATTTCACCAACGGAGCACACGATGCCGCGAATTCGGTCGCCACTATCGTATCCACCAAGGTGCTCACATTGAAACAGGCGCTCTTGTTTGCGGCCGTTTTTAATTTCGTGGCATTCATGGTGTTCGGAACGGAAGTTGCAAAAATGGTCGGAAGCGGATTGGTCGACGTGAATCGTGTTACCCCGGAAGTGATATTTGCCGGTCTTTTGGGTGCTATACTGTGGAATCTCATCACTCTCTATCTCGCTCTTCCGACCAGTTCCTCCCATGCCCTCATAGGTGGATACGCCGGAGCGGCCATCGCTCACGCCGGTTTCAGTGTTATCATCACCGCCGGTTGGATAAAGACGATAGCGTTCATCTTTATCGCCCCCTTGCTCGGTTTCGTGTTGAGTTATATGTTCCTGATACTATTCTCATGGCTTATTTACGTCATGAAATCCAGGCCTGTGGCGGTCACGTATTGGTCGAAACATCTACAATTGTTCTCAGCCGGATTGTACAGCTTGGGCCATGGCAGTAATGACGCTCAGAAAACTATCGGCATCATAACGGGATTGCTCTTCTCCGCCGGGTATCTCACATCTTTTTCCATACCGTTCTGGGTCGTCATGGCCGCACATACGGCAATGGCACTCGGTACTCTGTATGGAGGGAAGAGAATCATAAAGACGATGGGACAGAAGATTTTCAAGCTCCGACCACTCGACGGTGTCTGTGCAGAATTCGCAAGCGCAATCAGCATTTTTTTCGCTACAACATTGGGAATTCCGGTCAGCACCACTCACGTGATCACTGGTGCTATTTCCGGAGTCGGGGCGGCACAGCGGTTCTCCTCGGTCAAGTGGGGCGTGGCTCTCCGAATAATATGGGCATGGTTTTTTACCATTCCGGCAGCGGCAATTATTTCGTTTGTCCTGTTCTCCGTCGGATCGCGACTCTTCTGACAGGGCAGTCCTGCCTCTACCGACGTTTTACCTCTAGTCACTTTTTTGGTATACTGTAACCGACAGGTAAATGTCTAATTTTAAACATATGATACTGATAATCGTTCTGGTTCTCGTGGTGGTCGCCCTTTGGGGGGCGATGGTATACAACCGGCTTATTACGCTCAGGAATAGAACCGATGAGTCATGGAGTGATATCGATGTCCAATTGAAGCGTCGGTATGATCTCATTCCGAACCTGGTGAGTACGGTAAAGGGCTATGCGGCACATGAAAGCGGTGTGTTCGAGAAGGTGACCGAGGCACGGACCCGTGCTATGTCAGCCGGAACGTCGGAGGACAAGGCTGAAGCGGAGAATGCCCTTTCGGGAACGCTAAAAAGCCTGTTTGCAGTCGCGGAGAATTATCCGGATCTCAAGGCGAACGAAAATTTCCTTGAACTCCAGAAGGAACTGTCTGACACGGAGAACAAGATCCAGTCGGCCCGTCGCTTTTATAATGCGAATGTCCGTGACTTCAATACGCAGATCGAATCGTTTCCGGTGAATGCGGTCGCCCCGTCAATCGGTTTCACGAAGTATGCCTTTTTCGAGCTTGAAGAAGAGGCAGCGAAGCAGCCGGTAGAAGTATCCTTCTGACCTATTATCGTCATCGGGACCTCTTCAGGCGAAATAACCTGGAAAAAAGTACTGAAATACGGTATAAAGAAGAGGCGATGTTCGCCTCTTTTCCTTTACTTCAACCTTATGGCATCCATATACACAAGCTACGATCGGAATATCAGGCTCACCTGGATTTATATGACGGTGTTTCTCGTGGTCGTGATCGGGACCGGGTATGTGTTTTCTCAGGCACTTGGCTCGCCCGTAATACTGCCGTTCGCGGTGGCCTTCGCGATTGGCATGAGTTTCGGCTCATACTGGTGGAGCGACAAGATCGTACTCTCGATGAGCGGAGCGCGACAAATAGGGTCTGAAGACAATCAGGAGCTTTTTCATATCGTGGAAAATCTGTCTATCACGGCCGGACTCCCGATGCCGAGAATATACGTCATCGATGATACGGCGATGAACGCGTTCGCTACGGGGCGGGACCCGGAGCACGGAGTGATATGTTTCACGACAGGAATACTATCGCGTCTCGAGCGGTCCGAAATCGAAGGCGTCGCCGCACATGAGCTTTCTCATATAGGGAATCGTGACACCCTTATTTCGACGATAGTCGTCGTACTAGTCGGATTTGTCGCTCTTTTGGCGGACTGGTTCCGTAATTCATTATTGTTCAGTCGGCGGAGCAATGACAATGACAATGGCGGTGGCCAGCTTCAATTGATATTTTTTATCGCCGCGATAGTTCTTTCGATTCTTGCACCGATAGCGGCGACGCTTATGCAACTTGCCATCTCTCGCAAGCGGGAGTTCGTCGCGGACGCTTCGGGTGCGTTGCTGACCCGCTATCCGGAGGGTCTTGCCTCGGCACTCCGCAAGATTTCGGTCGACGCGGAACCGCTTGAAGCGGCGAATCGGGCGACTGCACACCTGTATATAGCGAATCCGTTCAAGGGGCGGAAGGTCGCCAAGTTTTTCATGACCCATCCTCCGACTGAGGAACGTATCGCGGCACTGCTCGGTGAACGGTCAGTGGAATAATATAAGATGAAGGATCCGTCGGGAAAGAAAAATTCCTTTTCCTATACGACATTCCCTACGCATCATCCATCCATATGCCTTCTTATCAGGATTTTTTAAAATTGGCTCGGGAACGGCAGGAAAAAAAGAAGTCTTCGACCGGAGGCGTTCTCTTTACCAATCATGCCGAATATAAGATGAAGCAATACAGCCTTTCAGCTCAGCGGATAAAGACAGTGATGCGTAATCCGAAACGACGGGAGGAGGGGATCGCCAAAGATACGATTGCCGTGATGCAACCTGTTTCTATAAAGCATAAAGATGGCAAGGAAACCTGGAGCCAGGAAATCTGGGTGATGTATGTACAGGTGAAAAGTCGAAAGCCGAAGGGCTATACAGTCGAAAGTCAAAAAATGGCGAACGGAGGTTGCGGTGTAAGAGTGATAAGCGCGTGGAGGTATCCGGGAGTGAGTCCTCAGGGAAACCCGATACCGGAAAAGATTTTGCGGGAACTCGAAAATGAGAGTATAATGAATGAAATTATGATAATCTGATAAATTTACGAGTATGTCGGAAGAGAGTACAGAAAAGACGGTTTCGGAGACGGTAATCGGTTCGGATGCGGTATCTGGTGATGCCGGGTCGGCGAATACGGACGTCGAACAGAACAAGACGATGGCAATCGTCGGGTATATATTGCCCATCCTCTTTTTTGTTCCGTTGCTCTCGGAACATAAAAGTCCGTTCGGCATGTTTCATGCGAACCAGCAACTCGTATTGCTTTTGTCCGCACTTATTGTCAATCTGACAGGGACTCTCATCCCGATCATCGGTTGGTTCATCATTCTTCCATTTGGATCTCTGGCCGTCTTTGTGATCGCGGTGTTGGGACTTCTCGGTGCCGCAAAGGGCGAAGTGAAGCCTTTGCCGTTCATCGGAGGGATTTCTATCCTCAAATAGCGTTTTCCACGAGAAGACCGTCCCGACACGTGTTCGGACGGTTTTCTTTTTGCCTTGTGGGGGCTATAATGGATGCATCGGGCATATACACTGGAATCAATATCAAAAGCAGAAATACATCCTTATGAAGCACACCAAGATTGTCACGACTATCGGTCCGGCATCGGAATCCAAGGAAGCGCTTCGTTCTCTTGCCGTGGCTGGAATGAATGTCGTTCGGTTGAATTTTTCACATGGTGAGCATTCGTGGCATCGTGATGTCATCAATCGTGTCCGTGAGGTGAGTGAGGAGCTTGGTCAGCCGATCGGTATACTGGCCGATTTGCAGGGACCTCGAATCCGTATCGGAAACGAGGATGAGATTTCCGTCTCAGAAGGACAGAAAATCCGTGTAAGTGACATCTCGCACAAGGAAGAATTTTCCTCATCGGACATGCCGACAGTGTTTCTGGACGTTGCGGGAATCTCCGATTCACTCGAAGCGGGTCATCAAATATTGATAGAAGATGGAACAATCAGGCTTTCCGTAACCGATCGTGTAGACGGATCGATTAGCGCTGTCGTGGAAATCGCGGGCCTGATCAAACCGAGAAAAGGTGTGAATCTTCCCGATTCGAAGTTGAATCTCCCGATACTGTCGGAAAAGGATCATAAAGACCTCTCTTTTGTTCTCAAAGAGGGTGTTGATTTTGTCGGACTTTCCTTCGTCGGTTCGGCGGCGGATATCGAGAGCGCACGGGAGACGATGCGGGCAGAGCTCGGCGCCGATGTCCGACTTCCCGATATCGTTTCAAAGATCGAACGTAAGGAGGCTATCAGAAACATCGATGAAATCATCAAAGCGACGGACGCCGTCATGGTCGCGCGGGGAGATCTTGGAATCGAGATGCCGGAATCCGAAGTGACCCTTTTGCAGAAGGATATCATTCGCAGGAGTCTTATGGCGGTAAAGCCCGTCATCGTGGCGACGCAGATGATGAAGAGTATGACAGAGTCTCCTATCCCGACGCGTGCGGAAGTGAGCGACGTGACGAATGCAGTCGTCGATCATGCAGATGCGGTTATGCTTTCGGAAGAGTCGGCAATGGGGAAATATCCGGTGGAAACCGTCTCGATGATGCGTGAAATAATCACAAAGACGGAAGAATCTCCGTTCGACGACGTGTACTGCGCACTTGATTTCAATATCCGGTCCGAATCGGCGGTAATTATCCGGAGCGTATATGAACTCGCCAAAAGTTTCAAGGCGAAGTCGATACTGCTTTTCTCTCTGAGCGGCCACACTGCGAAAATCGCTTCTCATTTCCGGCCGGATACCGGCATTCTCGTCGCAACGAACAATCGCCGGACGTATAATCAGCTCGCGCTCGTGTGGGGTGCCAAGCCGTATCTTTTCGAAGGTGATAATAATCATGCGACATTTGTCGACAAAATGGTCGAAAAAGCGAAACAAGACGGGAGTTTGTCAGTCGGTGATCAGACGGTCGTTTTTCTCGGGCGGGTTCCGGGGGAATATGATAATATGAGGCTTGTCGGAATCAGGGAAATACGGTAGGCTTGATTCTTAGAGGGAAAGCTTCTCGAGCTTCGGGAGCTGCAAAAGCTGTAAAAGCGTCGATAGCTTCCTGGAAAGAAGGGAAAAACGGTTCAGAAAGGGATGATAATGGAGAAATGGGGTTGTCCCAGTTTTTGCTGTCAGTCAAAATACGGAGAGGTGGCCGAGAAGGTTGCCCGCTCGTCGTAGCGAGCGGGTCCGCTCACTCCGCTTTGCGGAGATGTAGCGGAAAGGCGCGCGCCGGTCTGAGTGTCGTTAGCAGCTAGTGGATAAT
>CAIOMK010000015.1 GCA_903859375.1 Candidatus Moraniibacteriota bacterium | reverse complement strand
CGGGACTTGCAAAGAAAGATGAGACGGTGGAATATGTACTACAATGATCTTGAACACTGCGGATTGGACGGGAAAAGTCCGAACGAATATTTGAAAGAATTCGAATTAATCAATCCGCCAAATGTGTGTTCCTAAAACATGTACTATCGGATTATTCCCAATAGGCGCTTCGGATGCTACCATTGGGCTATGACTCAGGAAGAAGCACTGTCGATACTTCGGACCGGTGCGTCGGTCTTCCTTACCGGGGAGGCAGGCTCTGGCAAGACGCACGTCGTGAACCGATATGCGGAATATTTGCGTTCACGCGGGATATCGTACGCCATGACCGCCTCGACCGGCATCGCCGCGACGCATCTTCGCGGTATGACCATCCATTCCTGGAGCGGTGTCGGCGTCCATACCGAGATCGACGACGAGGGATTCAAGCACCTGATAAAAAACAGGGTGGCGGTCCGTCGGATCCGTGATGCGAAGGTGCTCGTCATCGACGAGGTCTCGATGCTTGATGCTCGGACGCTCTCACTCGTGGAACGAATCTGCCGACAGGTACGCGGAGGCACATCCATACCGTTCGGCGGACTGCAGGTCGTACTGGTTGGCGATTTTTTCCAGCTGCCACCGGTATCGAAAGGCGAGGCGGCCCGATTCGCATTCGAGTCTCCCGCATGGGAGGCGCTCCGACCTGTCGTATGCTACTTGTCCGAACAGCACCGGCAGGAGGACTCCGTGTTTCTCGAGATCCTCTCCGCGATCCGACGCGACGAGGTGTCGGCGTCGCACCTCTCATCCGTCCGCGGTCGGCTCCTCGGACCCGATGACTTTCCCGATGAGGATCTGCCAAGACTCTTCACGCACAATGCGGATGTGGATCGGATCAATATGGCGGCACTCGCGAGACTTCCCGGCAAGGCCCGTATTTTCCATATGGCGACGCGTGGGTCGGAGAAACCTCTTTCTTCACTCGTGCGCGGATGTCTCTCTCCGGAACAGCTCGAGCTCAAGGAAGGCGCGACCGTCATGTTTACCAAGAACAATCCCGACGAGGGCTACGTGAACGGGACGATCGGTACGGTCACGGGATTTGAGACGTCGACGAAATTCCCGATCGTGCGGACTCGTGACGGCGAATCGGTGACCGCGGAACCGACCGAGTGGGCGCTCGAGGAGGGCGAAGAGATCGTCGCACGGATACGGCAGATACCGCTCCGGCTCGCATGGGCGATGACGATACACAAGAGTCAGGGTGTGAGCCTCGACGCGGCGGTGATGGATCTCTCCCGGGTATTCGAATATGGCCAGGGCTATGTCGCGCTCTCCCGCGTACGGACGTTGGCCGGAATTTCCCTGATCGGCATTAGTGACCGTGCGTTCATGACGCATCCGGGCGTGCGCGAACAGGATCATCTTTTCCGTGAGTCGAGCCTCTCGGCGCAGGCTTCGTACGGCGCACGGAACGCCGAAGAGACCAAAAAAGACGAGGATGCATTCCTTGTCTTGTGCGGTGCGAGAAACAAAGGAGAGAAAAGGGATGAGGCCGGAGAGAAGGGGATGCATGCGGGAAAGAAGAAAAAGAAGAAAAAGATGCCAGGCGATCCCGGCCGGTATGACGAGATCCGGAAAAAATATCCCCATGCGTATATGCCGTGGAAAGACGATGAGGACAAGTGGCTCCGCACGCTTCATCGCGGTGGTGCCGATGTCGAATCCGTCTCACGGATGCTCGGTCGCCAGCCGGGCAGTATCCGCGCCCGTATCGAGAAGCTCGATGCGGATGGGGAAAAATAAAAAAGCCGCTCCGTTATGAAGGCGGCTTTTTTGTCCATTCGTTCGTCTCTTACTGGTACGTGTTGTCGCCTGTTCCGACAGCGTCTCTCATGACGGGAATGTCGGGAGGGAGATTTTTTATCTCCTCGATCTCTCCTGCTTTGGGGGAGCGGATGAGGGGGACGATGAACTGTCCATTCCGGATGATTTCGAGGACATACTGTTCAGGTTTCATATCCTCTGTCCTTCTTGATATGGTCAGGTCGAGAACCTCCTGTGGAATTCTTGCAGTCAGTTCCTGTCCTCCGCGGGTGAGGACATATCGGTTCATGCCTTCGTACGAGACCACCCCTATGATCAGGTATTTCCCAAAAATTGTCTGGTTGCCGCTGTTGTCGACTATCGTCATCGTCTGTTCCCCGTTTGTGTAGCGTTTGAAAAAACTCGTGTAAATGAACCTTATAGTGTAGCACCTTTTGACAGAATTGTCAATCTTATGATGTTGACATAGACTCTGGGGAGTGTTATGAATGATGGGACTTAGAGACGGTATGTCGGCTGCGGGACTTCCGCGGAAACCGGTTATTTGACAATCATGGAACTCATGAGAGAACAGCAATTCAGTCTTGGACAGGTCATCGGTGTTCTTCTGGGATACGAGTTGAGCTCCGAAGAGGAGATTTTTCCACTTGAGCCGATACTGACTTTCATGTCAGGCGTGCCTATCCGTTCGGTTGACGCGTACCTCGTGGCAGACTTGTGCCGGAACAGCCTTCTGTGCCAGTTTCCGCGGTTCGGCGTATGGCGGTTCGTGTGCGCGGTATCCAATCTGTCACTCCGACTCGCGTATGCGTCGGGGGTGTATGATACGAAGCGTATCCTGTCGCAGTGGCTCGTCTCGCAACGTTTCGAATTCGGGGACTCGTTTTCGGTCCGGCCGGTGAATGGGGCCATCTTTTTGGAACTCACCGGGGACGAACGTGACTGTGTCGTCCTCGCGACCTGCGGACAGGATCCGATACTCAATTGACAACAGTATAAACAGGAGGTGCGCATGAATGTGCGAAAATATTCCGACGGGTCGGCCGGCTATGTCATCGGTCACGGCATAGGCTGTACGAAACAGACCATGACAGCCAAGATAGTCCCAGAAGTATGGACGGATTTTCCGAACCTGAAAAAAGAACAGGCAACGATGGTCGTCTTGCTGAAAGGAGGCTGTGAAACGGGAAAAGAGACGATTGTCGGTGTCGGATTGCACTTTCCTTTGCCTGAAGGAACGTCTGTCCCGGTATCATATGGACCGTTTCCGGGAAATTATTGTCGGCGATGGGAAGAGCCTTCGGGAGAGGAATCCTTCAAGGGATATTTCTCGGAGGAAAGCGAAACCGCCTTCTATATGGGGGAATCGGTCGGATGTTCCTGGGTCGGTATGGAAATGCTGTTCCATCTCCAGGAAAAAGATTTTCCGGATGTCGATCCGACGAGGATCTTCATCGTCCTGTTCTCCCGCGGGCAGGTGCGGGGAAGAGTGGGATTGAAACTTCCGGCAGACGCGAAAGCGGTCCCGTCGTCGTTTATTCGGATGTCGGGCATTCCGAGATGCGTACCATGAGGCGGCGCGCGCGGACGGCTTACTTACGACAGGGTTTCCGGAACATCGGACCCTGTTTTTTTATTGACACGGCGCGTTCGTCGCGGTACGAATAGGATAAGGAAACAACTGCCGGTCGCGTGGCTTTCGCGGAAACCGAACCTTACCAACATGAGAAGAAAAAAGCGATCGAGGGGGAGGGTGATAGTCACGCTCCGCGACGTGTTGAATCTGTTTCTCGGGGAGGATATCTTCAAAGGGGAAGGTTCCTCCGAACCACAGAAGGTTCTGGAGCGGATCAACGGATTGTTCGAGGAATCAAGATATGACGATGTCATCGGCTTCTGTCGGCATCATGTATCCGAGCTTCCACGATTCCGACAACGGCTCCGGAAAGACATGGCCGAAATCAGTTTCGCCATCGAGGCGATATGTCTGAAGAGCCAGGAAGATCCGAATGACGCGGAGGTGGAATGGGAAAAACTGTGGACTCTTATCTCGAGGATGGAGCATTCCTATGGAAGGAGATTCCATATACGTTCCATGTCGAAATCGCGACACGCCGTGACGGATCCGAAAGAACCACTTATACGGTTCATCCTGTCCGACCATATGTGGAATTGATCGCGTAAGCGGTCTTGAATGTGAAATGCCCCCGTGAAGAATTTTTCACGGGGGCGCTATGTTTTCCGGGAAGACGATGTTGACGGGCGTTCCGAGAGCGCCGGAGAGCCGTTGGGACAGGAAGGCAAGAAAGGAGGAATCCCTTTTGTTGAACACCCGTATCAAAGGGAAGCCCGCTTCCTTGTCTGAAAGATCGAGCGCTCCGAGTACCCGGTTGGGCGGGATGGTCGATTTCCACGCGGTGTTCGATTGCGGAAACAGGAGTCCGAACGTATGTACCCTGTCTCGGGTGACCAGGAGCGGTTCGAGCCACGGGGCGACGGTGATATCCATGGCGTTCGCGATACCCGTTATCTCCTTTATTTTTTGAAAGATCGTTACCACTGGACCTCCTTTTTTGAAATGAACGATATGCCTCTTCGTTATGCGCCGATATGTGCCATCTGTAAAGGGGAAAACCGGGATGTTTTCGCCGTTTCGGAGTGATGCTATACTGGGAGGTATCTTGGTATCCGGAGAAGAAGCGTTTTTCCGGTGTCAGGTCCTGATATATTCAATCAATCCGATATGGGAAAGAAAAAAAAGGATGAACCGGCGAATGGCGGTCGTCGGAAGCGTGATATGGAAGTGGAAGTCGAGGAAGAGGAGTCGGGATGGGGAGACGCACTCGGAGGTGACGCGAAGCGGAGTATCATCGCGATTTTTCTTGTGGCGTTTTCCATCCTGTTTCTGCTCGCATTTTTCGGTGTAGGTGGGTCGTTCGGAACACTGCTTGATAACGGAGTCGGCACGCTCTTCGGGTGGGGCAAATGGTTGTTCCCGGTCATCTTGCTCGTCTCGGCCGCTTTTCTCCTTCGTCGCCGGACGACGACCCTGTCGGATGCCGTGAAATTCATCGGACTCGTGTTCGTCTTCATCTCAACACTCGGATTTTTCCACCTATTTCTCGGCGATACCGCGAAAGAAATGCTCGCGGTCGCGAAGGCCGGTTCTGGAGGCGGGTATGTCGGTTATGGCGTGGCGGCTTTCCTGTTCACGTATACGGGGCGGGCGGCGAGTGTCGTTATCCTGTCGGCACTGTTTCTTTCTGGCGCGGTCGCCGCATTCAATGTCTCACTCATCCATTTTCTCTCATTCCTGAAACGAAAGTTCCTGGAAGCACGTGCCGAGCGTGAGAAGGAGTCTCTGGAGAAGGAATCGGCCCACGAGGAACAGACGGTTGAAGAAGAGCCTTCCTTGGAAAACGAACCGGCGGTCACTGTTATCGATCCCGAGACGGAGAGCAATATCAAGACGATCAGCTTCCCTGAAGAAGAAGATGAGGAAGACGGATATTCAGAACCGGAAGAGGCACAAGGTCCTGTATCGGAACGGGAATATGCGTCCAATGTATCGCACAAGAAGCGTCAGCCGTCGATCTGGCAACATCCCGACGTGGAATTTTTTCGTGGGAGCAGTGGCAAGGGTGACTCCGGAGATATCGAACGGACGAAGCATCTCATACAGAGCACGCTCAAGAACTTTGCCATATCCGGTGAGATGGGAGAGTCGACCGTTGGTCCGACCGTGACACAGTACACCTTCAGTCCGGCTTTCGGCACCAAACTTTCCAAGATAGTCGGATTGTCGAATGACTTGTCGCTCGCGCTCGCACGGCACCCCATCCGTATCGAGGCGCCGATCCCGAACAAATCGCTCGTCGGTATAGAGGTGCCGAATGCCAAGCAGGCGAGTGTCCGCATGCGCGATATACTCGAAAGTCCCGCTTTTGCCGCTCGGCAATCGAATCTGTCTTTCGTGCTCGGCGAATCGGTTTCGGGTTCGTTCGAGATCGCCAATCTCGAGTCCATGCCTCACCTTCTCATCGCGGGTCGTACCGGTTCCGGCAAGAGTGTCTGCATCAACTCGATTCTTCTCTCGCTCCTGTATCAGAACTCCCCGGAAGACCTTCAGCTTATCCTGATCGATCCGAAGCGTGTCGAGCTGTCTTTGTACAACGAACTTCCTCATCTGAAGGGCGGGCGGGTCATCACCGATTCCAAACATGTCGTGAACGCACTCAAGTATGCGATAGGGGAGATGGACCGTCGACTCCGCATCTTCGAGCAAGTCAGGGTTCGTGACCTCGCCGCGTATCGCGTCAAGGAGCGCAACGGCGAAACGTATGTGGACAAGAGTGGCGGTGCGGACGGACGACCGCGGACTCTTCCCTTGGAGCCGATCCCGTATATCGTCATCGTCATCGACGAGATGGCGGACCTGATGCTGACACACGGCAAGGAAGTCGAAGGTGCGATCGTTAAGCTCGCACAGATGTCACGTGCGGCCGGTATTCACCTGGTCCTCGCGACACAGAAGCCGATCTCGGACGTCGTGACCGGCCTCATCAAATCAAACATCCCCGGCAAGATCGCCTTTGCGGTCTCGAATCAGATGGACTCGCGCATCATTCTCGACACGGGCGGTGCGGACAAGCTTATCGGCAAAGGCGACATGCTCTATGCGCCTCCGGGAGCGTCCCAGCCGAAGCGTATCCAAGGCGTGTATGTCGATGACCGCGAAGCCAAGGACATGGTCAAATTCTTTGTCGATCAGAAGAAAGAACTCGGTGAAGAGAATCTTGATGATGATTTCGATGATGGGGTACAGGAAGCGGGTTCCATGATCATGCCGACGCAGGGCATCGTCGACTTTTCCTCTTCGTCGGATGATCCGTCGGAACAGGATGACAAATACAACGAAGCGAAACAGCTCGTGATCGAATCGGGTCGTGCGGCGACCACATATTTGCAGCGACGTTTGTCGGTCGGCTATGGTCGCGCCGCCAAGCTCCTCGACTTGCTCGAAGAGAACGGGGTCGTCGGGTCACCGGAAGGAGCGAACAAGGGGCGTCCGGTACTCGTCGGCAAGTTCGCCGGCCAGTCCGACATCACCGGATTTGATGACCCGCTTTCCGAGCAGGCTTCACGGGACAAATGGCAGATGTAGACCGAAGTGAAAAGCGGGGGAGAATAGTCACAAGTGAAAAGTTACAAGTCGAAAGCCGGAGAATAGTCGAAAGTGAAAAGTCGGAGAGTAGTCACAAGTCGGAGAGTAGTCACAAGTCGAAAGTCACAAGTCGAAAGTGAAAAGCGGGAACGGGGGAGAATAGTCACAAGT
>CAIOMK010000014.1 GCA_903859375.1 Candidatus Moraniibacteriota bacterium | reverse complement strand
TGCCTGGCTCGGGACGGTGCCCGGGACGAATACATGGACACAGTTTTATTCGCCGATCACTGTTCCGACCGGAGTCGTGTCATTGACGGTATTCCATGTTCTTGGGAGCAATGGCTCGCTCATGGTCGATGATTATTCGCTGATCGAATACGTGCCTGTGCCTGTCGATCCGACGACGAACCGTGTCTCAAACCCGTCGTTTGAGACGGCAATCGGCAATACTCCCATCGGTTGGACGCAGGGACAGTGGGGAAATTTGTCCGCATCGTTCGACTATCCGGTTACAGGACACACCGGCAATGCCGTGAAGGTCACGGTGAATTCCCACGTCGATGGTGACGCAAAGTGGTATTTCAAGGATGTTCCAGTGACGGCCGGGAGTACGTATGATTTCTCGGACTGGTCGTATTCTACCGCCGATACGGGTGTCACGGCCCGATTTCATTTCGGGGATGGAACCGATTCATATGTCTGGCTTGGGACAGTGACCGGAACAAATGCCTGGACGAAATATGTCGCTACGATCACCGCACCGACCGGTGCCGTATCGGTGACGGTCTTCCATACACTCGGACAAGACGGCGTCCTCACGGTCGACGATTATTCTCTCCAGGAATCCGTGCCGACGACGAACCTCGTCGCCAACCCTTCTCTTGAGACGAAAAGCGGAGCTGATCCCGCGAGCTGGTCGCAGGGACAGTGGGGGAGCAATCAATCCGTATTCGCGTACCCGGTCGTGGGTCACACCGGCAACGCCGCGAAGATAACCATGAAGTCGTTCGTAGACGGAGACGCGAAATGGTATTTTGCCGATGTTCCCGTAAATCCCGACAAGGCGTATTCGTTTTCCGACTGGTCAAAATCGACAGTCGATACGGCCGTGACGGCACGATATGGTCTTGTGGACGGTTCCTACCGGTATGTCTGGCTCGGAATGGTCGCCGGTACGGATGTATGGACGGAATTCAAGACGTCTCTTGCGGTTCCTATCGGAGCCATGTCGTTGACGGTCTTCCATTCCATTGAACAGAACGGCACGCTTTCAATCGATGATTATACGATCGAAGCAACCGGTCCCGCCTCGAGATTCTCCACAGGCATGATTTCTTTCACCTTCGATGACGGATTCGAAAGCGTCTATACGGATGCTCTCCCGATTCTTGATGCGGCCGGTATCAAAAGCACACAGTCGATCATCACCACCGGAACATTCGGTGATCCGAAATATATGACGGCCGCCCAGGTGAAGGCGATGGCTGCGAACGGTCACGAGATCGCTTCGCACACGAGGACGCACGCCCCGCTTGCGACACTGCCGGTTTCTCAGGCACAAGATGAGATCGTCGGATCGAAAGCCGACCTGGCCACACTCGGCATCACGGCGACGTCGCTCATGTACCCGCTCGGTTCCTACGATGATACGGTGCGGTCTCTCGTGAAGGACGCCGGATATACGGGAGCACGCAGTTCCGATGAGGGATATATCACGCCGTCATCCGATCCGTACCGGCTCCTGAGCATGGACTTGAATACCCATACCACATTCGAGACCGCCAAGGCGTGGATCGATACGGCGGCTGCGGAGAAGTGGTGGGTGATCCTGACTCTGCATCGGCAGGAAAAATCAGGTGATGATTTGTACAGCAATGACCCGGCGCTCCTGCAGAGGATTGTCGATTATGTGAAATTGAAAGAGGTGAGGGCGGTGACCTTCGGCGAGGGTGTATCGATGCTCGCGAAGTGACGTCCGTACGTCGCTCCTTTTCCGCCGGGTTTCCGCCGGGGCGACGCCATATGAAGTGATGAAGGCGAAGATGTGAAGTTGTTTTAACAATTAGGGTAAAAAAGGAGAACAGATGAGTAAGAACAATCTTGCGAGTTGGCGTTGGTGGCTTGGGTTTCAGGAACGCCTCGTGCGTGAGAAGCCCATCCGCAGTTATGGGATCACGATAATGATTCCGGTGTACAACGAGGAGAAATCGATTGCTGAGACTATCAATGGTGCCCTGTCTCAGACGGTCGCGATCGAAGAGATCATCGTCGTTGATGATTGCTCGAGCGATCGGACCGGCGAAATCGCACGATCGATGGGCGTGACGGTCATCAGGACCGATAGTAATCAGGGGACGAAAGCGACGGCGCAGAAATACGTATTGGAGCGGGGTTTCGTGAAGACCGAACTCTTCATCACGATCGACGGCGACACATTGCTCGCGCCGGACGCGGTGGAACGAACCCTCCCGTACTTCAATGACCCGATGACCGGTTCTGTATGCGGATATGTGATTCCGGCGAAGATTGAGACGGTGTGGGAACGCGGTCGGTTCGTCGAGTATCTCTTCAGTCTGTCGCTGTTCAAGATGGCACAGAACCATATCGGGGCCGTCATGGTCTCGTCCGGGTGCTTCACGGTTTTCAAGACCGCTCTGGTCGAGGAACTCGGAGGATTCAACACACGGACGATGGCGGAGGATATGGATCTCACCTGGGAATTGTCCATGCGTGGGTATCGTATCTACTGCGACAACAATGCGTTCTGCTATCCGTACGATCCGCCTACGGGAAAAATTTTCGTGGCGCAGCTCGATCGTTGGTATCGGAGCTTCTTCCAGAATATGGCGATCCATTGGAAGGACCTGCTCAAGCGGGACAGGAAACTGGCTGCCGTCGCCATGGGATATATGTTTGATGGCGGTTTGTTTCTTATAGTATTGATGTGGGCGATATTGTATGCGGTCCTGCATCTGACGTTCACGTCGCTTCTTATGGCGCTGGCGTTGGATACCGCGATCGTGGCCACCTTCGCTCTCATAGAGGGGATCCGGATCGGACGGTTCTGGCAGGTATTGGTCTGCCTACCGTCATATCAGGTGACCCGGTCGGTGACCATGTTCGTATTCTGGAGATCTATGTGGAAAGAATGGATCGCGAAGGATACGCTCAAGGTATGGGTGAAAGGTCACTGAGGATGAATCGTAAGAAAAATGATACGTCATATGTCCATATACGCGTAATGGTGCCTTTCTGACTGCTTTACCCTTTGATGGGGAAAGTAGAAGGAAGAGCAATCATTGGTGAAGACTGAAGAAATATCAGGTCTTCCATATGGAGAGACGTCTCTTGCAGTGGAAAGAAAAATGAATAATCTTGTAAACGAAAAAAACGGAGTAGACAATGACAAAGAAAGTATCGACACGATTTATGGCGATTATGCTTGGCACTGCCGGCATGCTCGCCACCGGAACGGCTCATGCGGGCGACATACCGAAAGGATACCCGTTCAATTTCTGGAGCGAATCCAGAAGCGACGGATCGAAAACGGTCGCGACAGGTCGTTTCGAGCAGGGAGTGGAAATGACGGAGCTCGGCGGATGGGGCATAGTCCCGTTTGTCGCACTCGGTGCGGGATACGGTTCCCTGAAATCGGAATACTGGAACAACGAGCTCGCTCCCGAGATCGGCGTGAAAGTGACGCATCCTCTCAGGCTGACAAAAGGCGGGTGGGGGAGCGTGAGTGTCGGCGCACGCCAACGGTGGCACGAGTACGCGGACCAAAAAGTTAAAAATGAGTCCAATACGGAAGTCTTTCTCCAGCTCGGCTTCGGCGGTGACTGGAAACAACATTAAATCAAGGAGGTTCAAATGGTTGGAGTCGAAGGCGGTTTGATGGCGATAATTCATCTCGTACTCAAGCGACCCATTCTTGGAGTCTTGGGTGTGGCTGGGCTGATTGCTGTCGAGGTCAATGACTATCCACTTGGCGATACCGTAATGGATTCCATACGTTCCGTCGGATTTTCGATAGAAGACGCTCGCGCGGATTCTGTCGCATCCCTGATTGATCAAACGGAGCTTGTCGAGAAACGGTATCACATCATCGGGAACGTGTCGGAGTCGCTTCGCGACGCCGGATACGCGCTCGAAGACGTTCGGGAGAATATGCTCGCATTCCTGGACGAACAGGCAAAAATAACCGAAGAGTGGTATCACTCATTCGATACGAGGAAAGAAGCACACGCGGCGGGTACGACACGATTGGTGACCGAAACACCGAGTACAGCACAGTTACTGGTCGCAAACCACAACGCGATACGGCTACCGTTCGAGAAATCGATCATGGAACCGTTGTCGACCGAAAGACGGATAGTGGTACAATTGCCCGCCGGATTTCGGTAGAAATAAGTCAAAAGACCCGAAGATAATTCTTCGGGTCTTTTCACTTGCCGTTTTTGTGAAAGGAACGGTGAAAAAATATATTCCCATGCGACGACACTTGACAGAGCGTTGATTTTTACTCTCGAATAGTGTACACTTGAGTCCGACAACTAAGCACATGATCGTTTCCGGAAGTGATCTGTCGCTATGGTGCGAGGTCCCTGCGGGCACGGGCATTCACGCGTATGGGAGCATTGAAAACATACAGACGACTCGATGGAATGGGCCGACAAGGGTTCGACAGTTTTACTGTCTGATCGTTGTCGGTTTTTTCGTGCCACGGATGGTCCGGTGTCAATCAATGAATGGCCGTTTCCGAAAGCGATAAGACGTGCGGTGTCTGTCGCGGCGGGTACGGACAGCACGCATATGAAGCCGTTTCACAACTCCACCACAGGGAATACGAGCCGACCCGAACCTGACAGGTACCTGTCAGGCTCGGGTCGGCTTTTCATTTCATCGTCACAGGTCCGTCGAAAAAGGCGATATGTGCATATTTGGTCGACGACGGGACATGTCGTAATCCGAATAATGACGGAACCATAATCATTGTTCGAACACGAGTATGACCAAGATCATCAAAAGTCTCACCTTTGTCATGGCAGTGGCGGCTGCCACAGGTGGTGCGACGTACGCCATGCTGACCGGTGCCGCATCCATCACGGGCATCACGTTCAGTTCGGCATCACTCAATCTGTTGGTAGACAGCGATCCTAATCCAGATGCCTTTGTCTGGGTTTCCACTTTTTCCTATCCCGGAACGTTCACGAACCTGAAGCCGGGTGATACGGGGTCGCAGATTATCGATATCAAGAATACCGGAACGATCGATGGCAAGGCTACTTTGCACTTCCACATAACGGGTGGCTCGGACAATGGCACAGCCGGTCCTGCTGGAAATCTTCCCGAGAACCTGAGGATTTCCGCGTATTTCGATCCGACCGACACCAGCACCTTCCCAAGCACGCCGGATCAGAGCTGGACACTGAAGGAATGGGATGCCAATCCTGATCAGCTTCCTCTCGGAACCGGTCTCCTTGGTCCGGATAAGGTCGGACAGGTCAAGCTGGTCTGGGAAATATCGCCGAGCGCCGGAAACGAGATCAATAATGACAGCATCACGTTCGATTCCATGTTCGGCCTGAACTCGACGTTCTGATGTCAGACATCGGATGATGCATGTCAGTTGTAGGCCGGTTTGTTCCCTCCCCGTCGTCGACCGCCGTCGGCATCGGGGAGGGGGCCGTACGATACCATGACTTCATGGAATATGAAAAAATTATTTTCCGTGTCGGTTACGGTCGCCTTCCTTGTATTTATGGGGCTTGCAGTCGCCGTGTCGCTTTCGGCATTTTCGGTGGGCGGGTCGAGGCTGTTCACCGTCATGTCGGGTTCCATGGAGCCGACTATCCATACCGGAAGTCTTATCTTCGTTTTTCCGGCCGATACATACGAGGTGGGGGACATCGTGACCCGCACGACGGACAAGGCTGACGTGAGTGTGACACATAGGATCGCGGAGAAGACGACCCGAAACGGACAGACATTCTATAGGACCAAGGGCGACGCGAACGGGGCGATGGACGGCGAGTCCGTACCGGAATCTTCGCTCATGGGTACGGTGCGATTCGTCATTCCATGGTTCGGGTTCGCGGTGAATTTCGCGAAGACGGAACTCGGATTCGTATTGTTGATTCTCATTCCGGCAGTAATCATCATCTATGAGGAGTGTCGGAAAATCAGGGATGAAATCGTGCGGATGTGGCATCGTCGTCAGGAACGGAGGCTGATTGCGAGCATCGATATTCCGGATGACAGTCCGACCGATGACCGTTTGGAAAGGGTCGGATCGTTTTTGCGCGACGGGGAACGGAACAGACGGAGAATCGTATGACGGATGCTATGAAGAACGATATGAAAATCCTGTGTCACACGGGAACATCGATATGTGGTGCGTGCAACGGCGTGTTCGGTAGGATAGCCGTTCTGTTTGTGATGGTGCTGTTCGTAGCACTCCGCCAATCAACCGGGACGACGGCCTCGTTTTTTACGGATGAGACGGATATCTCGGGAATCACATTCACCGCCGGGTCGTGGCTGCCGACACTCGCGATGTCGGTCACTCCCGCATCGCCGAACGGAAAGGGCGGGTCCTATCGGACGACGCCATGCGTAACGCTTTCATATGCGGGACTGTCTTCGGGAAATGCGACGATCTATTATGAATTTTCAAACGACGGTGATCCGAAAAGTGGCGGCTCCGTCTCTTCCGGGATCTGTGTGCCGATTCCCGATGGGAACCCGACTTATTTTCAGGCAGTCGCGGTGAACGATGAGAACGACGCATGGCGAAGCGACGTCCTCACCGCGTCTTTTATGGTGGATGCCGTAGAGGGAGACGATACGGGCCCGTCGATATCGGGTATCACCGCGTTGGTCGCGACGCCGGGACATGACAATGAACTGTCCGACAAGGAGAAGGACGCATATCGGAAGAAGACGTTGTCGCTCTGCTTCGATGATGTCGGTATGGTACGGAAAAAAAATGATGATGTCATGTGCGACGTCGGGTTCCTGGTATATCTCGACATGCTTACGGATGAATCTGAAACGACGCTTGCCCGTGCCCATGTGGACCTCCTGCCACAGCCGGCGCAAGAGAATATCGAACCGGTGAAGACGGAGCCTGTTCCGGATACTGGACCCGTCACCGATGTTCCTGTCGTGACCGGCCCGACGACCGTTGAAACAAAGAGTGTCGATATCGGATCAGGTATTTGAAAGAATTCGAATTAATCAATCCGCCAAATGTGTGTTCCTAAAACAGTGTGGTATTGACTTCATCAAATCTATATGGTATAATTGAAACATGAATGAAAGAGTGTTTTTGGCTTCTCCATATTAACAACGGAGGTGTTCATTGAAAAACGTCGATCAAAAAACGAAGGAAGGGTACAGGGAATCAGCTTTTGTCGTTTCCTTGTTGGTGAGCTTTCTCGCGATGGCTCATTATTCAAAACTCGAGAATCATCCCGACGCGAATCAGGTGTGGATGTTTTATCTTCTCGCGATACTTCCGGGTATGGTATTCCGATCGAACATCATCCATACGAACGGATGGAGGTCAGTCGTGTATATGGTGGCATGGACGCTTCCGAGCACCGTATTCTATATCATGGCGGTTATCTACAAGCTTCCCGATATACCGGTTCCGGTGTCGGTGTCGTGGTGGCTCTGTATCGGCAGTACCGTAATCGTTACTGTGACAGGTATCGGAGACATCGTACGAAAGAGGCATGTACCATGCCGATTCCTCGAAAGGAACACTATCGATGGACGGTTCGGGTAAAATCCCACTCCGGTCCGATGACCGTATTATTTCCCCACGAGGCTGTGCTTCGTGGGACTTTTTTTGTCGATATTCCCTCATCGCTTGATTTTCCCTGTTTCCCGTGATACAAAAGATAGGTTGGCTGATATTGGCTTTGGCAGGAACACGGTAATTCGATGCCGTTTACGCAACCTGAGACGGAAGCCCTCGTTCTTCCCTTATGGAAGTGACTGCCGATTCGGAAGTTTGAAAAGTGGAAATATTTGGGCCTGTAGTAAAGTGGCATTACGCGGCATTCGCAACCTGAGACGGAAGCCCTCGTTCTTCCCTTATGGAAGTGACTGCCGATTCGGAAGTTTGAAAATTGGAAATTGAGATTTGGAAATTTGTCAGTATTTGGGCCTGTAGTAAAGTGGCATTACGCGGCATTCGCAACCTGAGACGGAAGCCCTCGTTCTTCCCTTATGGAAGTGACTGCCGATTCGGAAGTTTGAAAAGTGGAAATATTTGGGCCTGTAGTAAAGTGGCATTACGCGGCATTCGCATTGCTGAGTCGGGAGTTCGATTCTCCCCAGGTCCACAACGAGAGACGGCGGCATCCGCAACCTGAGTCGGGAGTTCGATTCTCCCCAGGTCCACAACGAGAGACGGCGGCATCCGCAACCTGAGTCGGGAGTTCCCAGCCGGAGGCTGGCAGGGATTCACCACAGGTTCACAATGATGATAGAGGATAGAGAAGAAACCGCTCCGATTTGTCGGGGCGGTTTTTCGAAACACGGAAAGAAAAAACGGCACGGACCATATCATAAAGATAGGTTCGTGCCGTAGGCGTTCTTATTTTCCCGCATAGATTCCCAGCAGGTTTTCCAGGAGTTCGATAGCTTTTTCGATGCGGAACAGTCGGTCCTCGTTGAGGAGTTTCCTGTAAGCGAAAACGCCCAGTCCCGGATAATCATCCAGGAGTTCTCCGATAAATTTGAGATCGGCCGAATCGAGCCCTCCAGCGAAAGCTATCTCATACCAGTTGTCATTGAAAAGCGTGTTGATGATATCGCTTATCTGATAGGTGTCGAACGGTTCATACCGGCCACGTTCTCTCGGTTTCAGAACAACCTTCTCGATGATGCCTTGGTATCTTTTAAGTTTGCGGGAAAGCATTCTCGGCGAATTTTTCACCAACCCGTATGCTTCCGGCCCTATTTTCAAAAACAGTTGGACGTTCTCATATTCCCATCGGAACGTTTCCAGGTCTTCGACAGATGGCCATGGCATGTTGAGAAAGATCGCATCCAGTCGTCCTTCGGCCGATTGTGTCACATGACACAGCTGGTCGAGAAGATCAGATTGACGGTCCGTGCTGAAATACAGGATGTTTTGTACGGATGGGTCCGTGGGGCCGATGTCGGGATCCCGTTCGAACAGGGCCGGCAGGTTTTTCGGGGTGGTATGGAGTCCCTTTCCGAATGATGCAATCGCTGCGATCAGTATCTGGCGGTCGGGATGCTTCGACGTGAACGGACGTATTTTGCGCACGTCGTTCGGTTCGGTGAACCCGACGAGGCAGATGGATTGTCTCGTATCTTGGAAGATCATCGTATCCTCTTCTCGTTTGTTTTGTTAAAGGGAATGGGTTTCGTATAAGGATATTTTCATAATGGCCCCGGATATGGCCGATGTCAAACGCCGGCCCCGGTATTCCTTTGTAACGGGCCTTTCATTGCCATCCGTGTGGAGTCCTGATATCCTTTTGTCGGGATTCCGGAGTGGAGGGGGGAATGAACAACGAAACAAAGCCCATTAACAATATGAAAATGACACATATGGCAAGAATAGTTCTCGGGACGACAAGCAGGCACAAAATCGATGCGGTACGAGAGGCATGTAAGAAAGCCGATATCGTCGCCGAAGTATTCGGTTCGTCCGCAGAGTCGTTCCAAAATGAACAGCCGGTCGGATATGATGCGACGTATGCCGGAGCGTTTGCCCGGGCCGACCAGGCGAGACACCGGGATACGTCGGCGATAGCAATCGGAATCGAGAGTGGCATATCGTTCGAGGGCGGTATCTGGAACGACTTTGCGGTCATCGTGGTGCTCGAGCCCATTTCTCGGAAAACGATTGTCGCCGAGACCGAGCCGTTTGAATTTCCGGAACGATATGTCCGAGAGGCGGAGGCGATCGGATTCAAGACGACTACCGTCGGGTCCGTCATCGCGAAACACACCCGATGTGATCCGACCGACCCGCATTCGTTCCTTTCCGATGGCAAAGTGAGTCGATCCGATCTGTTGACGGATGCCCTTGTGGAGGCGTTCGGAAAAATCAAGAAAACATGACCGGTGGCATGTCGGGTAAAACCGACAAGACCCTCTTCCTATGGAAGTGGGTCTTTGTTTTTTCTGAAATAAAAAGCCGTCCGAAAGGGGTTTCCTTCCGGACGGGGTTTACAGAGTTTTCAAAGCATCTTTTCCGCAAAGTCGGCCAGTCTGGACCGTACGCATTTTTGGAGCACGATGCTTCCGCTGTGTGGCCAGCTTTGGAATTGGTTCACGACATGGGTCAGTCCCGAGCTCGTTTCCGTGAGATACGGCGTGTCGATCTGGGACAGGTTGCCGAGCAGGATTAGCTTCCCACCTTCGCCCGCGCGGGTGATGATCGTCTTGAGCTGCTTCGGAGTCAGATTCTGTGCCTCGTCGATGATGACGATTTCCTTATAGAACGTATTCCCTCGCATCCGGCTGATATCCTTCACATGGATATATTTCCGGAGGAGATCTTCCTGGGTCATGGCGATTTCGCCTTTTCCAGAATTGTTCTTCATCATCAATGGCCTCTCGTTCATCAGATACCGTAGGTTGTTCAGCAATCCGCCCATCCACGGGAGGAGTTTTTCCTCTTCCGTACCGGGAAGGAATCCGATGTCTTCGCCGGTAAGGATGGTAGCCCTCGTGAAGATAATGTTGGTGTAGAGATTCTGCATGATGGTCTGTTCCAACGCCGCTGCAAGCGCGAGCAACGTCTTACCGGAACCGGCCCGACCGAGAAGCATGACGAGGTCGACATTCCGGTCCATGAGGAGATTCATCGCGAGGTTCTGTTCATCATTCCTCGGATATATTCCCCAAACGGCGTTTTTTTTCAAGAAGAAGTCCGCCCCGGTTCTGAGATGGGCGACGTCTCCCTGCACATTGACGACCGATGTCAGTTTGTCGATGTGTTTGTTTCTCGAGATGACGAATTCGTGCGGTCGGAGTGATGGACAGAATGAGCCTTTCACCGAGAAATCATAGTTCTTTGTCCGCCCGTCTTCCGGCTCGTCGAGCAAATCGTGCCGTTCCCAAAAATCATCGGGGAGCACGTGGAATCCGGTACGGACGATGTTTGAATCATCGAGTGCCCTGGTTGTGTCGTCACCCTTGTAATCCTCGACGCGTATACCGAGTGAGAGTGCCATCAGATAGGCATTCGTGTCTTTGGTCACGAAGATCACTTCACGATCCAGATAGTCGGTATCACTCAGGCACATGACGACCGAAAGTATCATGTCATCGTTCTCTGGCTGATGCTGGGATTTCGATAACCTGTTCTGGATGTGATTCCATTGAAGAATCATCCTTCCAGTCGCGATCTTTTCCGATGGTGCCTCGAGTGAAATCCCGTCCTTGTCCAAAGAGGAGATGTTCCCCGTGATCCATTTGATGAGTCGCGAGGCTTCGCGCGCATTATGAGCCGGTTCTTCGAGACCTTTCTTGAACTTATCAAGGTCACGGATTACCTGGCGCGCGATATAGATATCGTGTTCTTTGAACTGGAAGAGACTGCGGAAATCATGCATGAGCACACTCGTGTCGATGACGAACAGTTTCTTGGTTCGAATCGTCGGCACCTTGGTTTTTTGTTGCCGATCGAGCGTGGTCGCGGGGACTGATCCGTTAGACGGGGTCATTGGGTACTCCTTTGATTTGGGGATTTATCGATAGGTGCCTATAAAAGAACAGTGCATTCGAAGCCTGCCACGTTCCGGTGTATTATGCAAGTCCTCCTTGCCTCATCGCAAGAACCCAGTTATACTGGACGGGAAGTAGAATTCATGTATCTATACGAAAGGCTAAGAAGGTCGTACTAAAGAAAGAAATCACGAATATAGGGAAAGCTGGGGAGATAAAGAACGTGTCCGACGGATACGCCATGAATTTCCTGTTTCCGAAGGGATTGGCTGAGCCGGCCTCCGATATGACGCTCGCCCGGATCGCGTCGGATGCGGCCAAGAAGGTGGCGGCAAAGGAAGCGGAGGTGGCGACGGCGATGGCCGCGGCAAAGGCACTTGCCGGCGCGCGGATCGTCATGAAGGTGCGGGCGAAGGATCGCAAGCTGTTCGGATCGATCAACGCCGTCGATATCGCGGCCGCAATCGTGAAAAAGGGGATCGTCGGGGTGGTCGAACGCAATATCTCACTCCCGAAACCGATCAAGGAAACGGGCGAATTTCCCGTAGAGGCGAATTTCGGCACTGCGAAAGCGAAGTTTCTGGTCGCCATCGAAGCGGAAGGGTAGGAGGATCGCCTCCGCCCTTTTTTTGTATTGAGGCGGGTCGGGGCATGATGGAATATTATCTTTTTCTCACACCGCGGGAGGGGAGCGGGGAAAAGCTATGGCAAAACGAACTGTCGGAAAACGGGTGAAGTGTATTTTCGTCGTGGGCGGGGTGATGAGCGGCGTCGGCAAAGGCGTCGCGGCATCGTCAATCGGCAAGATCCTCCAGGCACGAGGGCTGACGGTTACGGCACTCAAGATCGACCCGTATATCAACGTGGATGCGGGCACCATGAACCCGACAGAGCACGGGGAAGTGTTCGTGCTGTCTGACGGATACGAGACCGATCAGGATATGGGCAACTATGAGCGGTTTATGGGACTCCGGCTCGATCGTGGCAATTACATGACGACCGGATCGGTCTACAAGAGCGTCATTGACAGGGAGCGCAACCTCGAATACGGCGGACAGTGCGTGCAGGTGGTACCGCATATCCCCCGAGAGGTCATTTCCCGTATCCGACTCGCGGCCAAGAACGCCGATGCGGACGTGGCGATCATCGAAATCGGCGGGACGGTGGGTGAATACGAGAACATCCTGTTTCTCGAGGCGATCCGTATGATGAAGTTCGAGCATCCGGAAGATGTCATCACGGTCATCGTGAGCTATGTCCCGACGCCGTCGAAAGTCGGCGAGATGAAGACCAAGCCGACCCAGCACGCCGTACGCACATTGAACGGGACCGGTGTCCAGCCGGACATCATCATCGCGCGCGCGGATCGACCACTCGATGAGAAGCGCAAGGAGAAAGTCGCGATATTCTGCAGCGTCCACAAGGAGGATGTCATCTCCGCGCCGGATATCGAGAGCATCTACGACGTCCCGCTCAATTTTGAAAAGGACCATCTGAGCGACCTCATCATCCGCAAACTCGGTCTGCGCGCGAAGACACGAAAAATCGGTGAATGGGAAGCGCTTGTTTCCCGGGCGAAATCCGCCAAGAAACCGGTGAAGATAGCTGTTGTCGGCAAGTATTTCAAGACCGGTGACTATGTGTTGTCGGATGTGTATATCAGCGTGCTCGAGGCGATCAAGCATGCCTCGTTCGCCGTGGGTCGTCGACCCGAAATCAGCTGGCTCGACAGTGCGGAATATGAGAGCAGTCCGGCCAAGGTCGCGGAACTGAAAGGATATGACGGCGTGCTTATCCCAGGCGGGTTCGGCTCACGAGGCATCGAGGGCAAGATCACCGCGATACGATTCTGCCGTGAGAACAAAATCCCGTACTTCGGTATCTGCTATGGCATGCAACTCCTCGTTGTCGAATATGCGAGGAATGTGCTCGGACTCAAGGGGGCCAATACCGCCGAAATCGACCCGAAGTCGAAACACCTCGTCATCGATATCATGCCGGAGCAAAAAGAGAAACTCATCCACAAAGACTATGGCGGGAGCATGCGTCTCGGCGGATATGCGGCTGTGATAGAGCCCAAAACGATCGCTGCCACGGCATATCGCGCATCGGAAATTTTCGAACGGCACCGGCATCGCTATGAGGTGAATCCGGAATATGTGGATCGTCTCCGTGAAGGCGGGCTCGTTTTCTCGGCCACGTCACCGGACGGCGTGCTGATGGAGATCGCCGAACTGCCAAAGGCGAAGCACCCGTTTTTTCTCGGCGTCCAGTTCCATCCAGAATTCCAGTCCTCGCTCGCAGATCCGCATCCGCTGTTCCTCGCTTTCATCCAGGCATCTTCCAAACGTGGTGCGTAAAGCGTATCGGCATGTGTGTGCACGTGAGTATGAAAGCCACTCCTTCCTGGGTGGCTTTTATTGATATTCCATATTATTTGTGATTAAATCTTGCCACAGTTTCATTAATAATTTCCATTCACGCACATAAGGAGGGCATCATGGATTTCCGAAATGTTCACGTCTCACTTCCCGTGTTTTTTCTTGCCCAGGTCGCGATCAATTCAGTCGGTCTCACTGGGTTCAATGCGGTCTGCTATTTCCACGACTTCGTCCCGTTTCTGCGGACTGCCGAATATGGCACGATAGCGTATACCGTGTGGTATGGTGTCTTCCTCTCATTTCCAAGCGGGGTATTGCTCGATATGTACCTGAAAGATTCGTTTGGGAGGCACGGTCTCTCTCCTCGGGGCGACACCCGGCCCGATCCGATTTCGGACGTCCTTGGCAAGATAGGTGGCCTGATACTGTTATTTTTCGTTATCTATCTGGCGGCCCTCTCGTCGTCATTCATCGCAGTGGATATCAGTGCACGATTGTTCGACGATGGTCAACTCCTGGCGGCTTCGCTTAGGAAGCTGTATCTGGATCGCCCGCTCTTGAGTCTGGTAGCAATCGTCTGTTTCGTTTTCGGATGGAACCTCGGCGCACAGCTTCGCAGTCAAAGGCCGGACGCTTCCTGACATTCTTCCGGACCGGATATGGGAACGTAGACCTTTCACGTTGACAAAACGGTCCGTTGGCAATATCATCCCGGTATCATTGACGACATGCCGACAGTATCATCAACCATGATCCGCAGAAGACGGAAAGGAGTTCTTATGACAACCTTCAAGAAAAACGGTTTCGTTCGCAGGGTGGCGTTCCGCTCTGCCGATCCGGATACCGTTCCGGACACGATTAGTTCACGGGATATCCTGTTTCTGTTCGCGGTGAACGTCGCCGGTTGGATATGGTCATATGTCATCTGGTACCCGTTTCTTAACCTGATATTCATAACGGGTTTCCTGGTCGCAAAAAAGCCGGGAAAATCGACGGACGATTATGGGAGGCTTCCATTCATAGGATCCGGAGACAGACGATGTATGCGCGGATCTTGTTTCTTCCTTCCGCTGGCTGTCCTGGTTGTGATGATGGTTCTCTTGTATGGGAACATGAAATTGACGGGCACCGGCATGACAGGGGATGTCTGGTCCGGTCTGCGATACCTGGCCGATATCGGTTTCGACATCGGTATCACGTTTCTGCTCGTATATAGTCTGGGTGTCGGCTATCCCTGTCTGTTTCGAAAAAACGATCACAGATGAACTGCCGGTCGGGCGCATGGGTCTGTGAAAGGTCCGGAATCGTGAAAAAAGGGAATACAATACGGTAATCGTATGAAAGAAAGGCCGTCATGAAATTGTGACGGTCTTTATTTATGCGTACAAAAAACTCCGGATTGTTCCGGAGTCTTTGATATTCGGCTCTTGAAGGTATTATTTGGTCTCTGCGACCACTTCCACCTTCGGTGTGACGTGAACGAAGATACGCTTGGAAAGCTTGCCGGTGAAGGCGGTGATCTGCTTTCGCTTGAAGGAAACGACGCCATCTATCATGGACATAAGCGTATCGTCACCTGTCCGGACCACATTGGCACCCGGGTGGAATTTGGTACCGCGCTGACGGACGAGGATATTGCCTATTTTTGCGGTCTCACCGCCAAAAAGCTTGACGCCGAGGCGCGTGGAGATGGAATCGCGACCGAGTTGGGTTGAACCGCCTGCCTTACGATGTGCCATAGGGATAATTTAGGATGTAACCGTTGTGTGCTATGATAGGACAAATGGGAAAAAGTGTCAATCAGACGCCTATGCCTGACAGAAGGAAGGTGCTTTCGGGTATGACCAGCCGTATCATTGCGGAGCGTGGAAGGCTACTCCTGTTTTTTGGGTGTATCCTTGTTGGCGTGGTTTCGTTTGAGGCCGGATTTCTGCGAGGTGCGGAGATTTCGGCGAAACCCGTCGTCATAGCGACTCCACCCTGTACCGCTTTGCCGGCGGAAGCGACACCGGGCACGCCGGGAACGACAGCCGTCCCATCAGCCGCGGCAACCGGCACCGATCAGGCCGTGACAAGTCGTTGTGCGTTTGTCGGGAGCAGGAATTCGACGTTGTACCACTTGCCAAGTTGTGCCTCTGCCAAGCGTATCAAACCGGAAAATATCGTCTGTTTCATCTCCGAAGAGGACGCACAGGCGAAGGGATACAAGGCGGGATGTATGAAATAAGCCACAAGTCGGAGAGTAGTCACAAGTGAAAAGTCAAAAGTTGAAAGTCGGGAACGGGGGAGAGTAGTCGAAAGTCAAAAGTCGAAAGTTGAAAGTCGGGAACGGGGGAGAGTAGTCGAAAGTCAAAAGTCGAAAGCCGAAGAATAGTCGCAAGTCAAAAGTCGAAAGTTGAAAGTCGGGAACGGGGGAGAGTAGTCACAAGTCAAAAGTCACAAGTCGGAGAGTAGTCACTAGTGACTGATAATACAAAATACATGGAACGGAAACGAAAACAAAAGCCGAGCAAGCGAGACAAGGCGGATTTGAAGGGGACGCATGTCATCAATGCGCTGTCGTTCATATTCGGTTTCACGGATTCGTTTTTCGTCTACGTTCTTTCTTCATACTTCGCGCGTATCATCGGTTCGGATAATGTCGGCGTCTTCTATTTGGTGACATTCGCCATCGTTTTCGTGCTGTTGTGGCACTTGCGGCGTCTTATCCGTCACGTCGGCGGGAGTGTCCGGACGTTTTTCCTCCTTATTCTGGCGGCTATTTTCGCGTCCGCGGTATTGTCAGTCCTTCCGATCGGATGGATTTCCGCCGTACTGGTGATGTTCCTCCTGGTCGTGACAAACCTCGCATGGGTGTCTCTCGACGTGGTACTCGAGGAATTTTCCGACGACGGTGTGACAGGCCGGGTGCGCGGATTGCATCTCACGATCATGAACGCGGGTATCATGCTTGCGCCGTTCTTTTCGACCAAGGTGCTCGAAATGGCCGATTTCAACGGTATCTTTTTCGGAATAACGCTCGGATATTCCCTGTTGCTCGCCTTTGCAATCATCCTGCTTCACAACGGACACGAGCCGGAAACCGCCGATATGGAGGCAAGGAGCGCGTGGCGGAAGATGCTGCATGAGCCGAACCTGTTTCATATCTACATCATCTCGTTCGCGCTTGAGTTCTTCTATGTCATCATGGTCATTTATACGCCGATCCACCTCAGGTCACTCGGATTTTCATGGGAGAACATCGGACTTCTCTTCACCGTCATGCTGTTGCCGTTCGTTTTACTGCAATACCCGCTCGGCGTTTTGGCCGATCGTCAATTCGGTGAGAAGGAGTTCCTCATCATGAGTCTCGGCCTCTCGTTTATGGTGACGCTCGCCATAGGACTGTTTTCCTCGACGAGCCTCTTCTTTTGGGCGGTGTTGCTCTTCTTGTCCCGTGTCGGTGCAGCGGGGATAGAAGTCCTGCGTGATGCGTATTTTTACAAGCAGATCGACGGCGGGGATGACGACCTTATCGCGTTCTTCCGTACGGCCAGGCCGGCGGCAAACGTCATCGCGGCATTCCTTGCCATCCTTCTTCTCGCCTTCTTTCCGCTTCAAAGCGTATTTTTTATCGCATCCGTGGTGCTGTTTATCTCCCTGTACTCGGCATTCAGACTCGAGGACACGGCATCGGAAGTCGAACTTTCAAGTCGGCGTTCATGACGGTTGTTGTTGACCCTTATCCGGCTATTTGTGGCATATCCGCGGGAAATATGCTATTCTGAAAAGAGAAATGGGCTGGATATGGCGGTTTTTCCCGCGTATCAATGACGCCTGATATTTTTCTCTTCTCTACGTTATGCCGTGTCACGTCAGGATCAGGCAATTCGAAGGGCCTCTTGAACTGCTTCTTTCGCTTATCGAAGGGCGCAAGCTTGATATAACCCAGGTCAGTCTTGCAGAAGTGGCCGACCAATATTTGGAACGGCTTGCGGCGGAGCGTGAGAATATATCGCTCGCGAACCTTTCGGAGTTCCTCGTGATTGCCGCACGACTCATTCTCATCAAATCCAAGATGCTCTTGCCAGTGCTGGAATTCACCGACGAAGAGGAAGAGTCGATGGAGGATCTCGAGCTTCGATTGGTCGAATACAAACGTTTCAAAGACGCAGCCGGAGTCATGGACGGGATGTTCTCATCGGGCCGACGGTCGTTTTCCCGGGAGAAATTTCTCGGAGCGCCGGAAACCTTCTCACCTCCGAGGAGCCTTTCTTCTGAGGTTCTGAAACGACATTTCATGTCGGTGCTCGGCGATATTCCCGTGAGGGAGGAAGTGATCGAGGAAGTGATCGAGGAAGTGATGAGCCTGGAGGATCGTATCGTCACACTGCAGGCGTCCCTTCGGAAGCGGGCAGAGTACGGGTTTCGTGAATTGATCGCGGTCTCGGAGAATCGCATGGAGGTCATCGTGTCGTTTCTGGCCGTGCTCGAGCTCGTGAAACAACGCTATATCATTGTCAGGCAGGGCGACGCTTTCGGCGATATACGCATATCGGTCAGTGTCACGGAGTCGCTTTCATCGCAATCGTAAACCAATCCCATGAACGGAACACCCTCGTCGAATCCGAATATCGTATCGAAAATGGAGTCTCTCCTCTTTTTGCATGGGGAGCCGATTTCGTGCGACCGCCTCGCCACGGAATTGTCCGTGTCGCAAGAAGAGATCGTTGCCGGCCTTGAGACATTGTCGAAACGGTATGCCGATGCGGATTCCGGTCTGACACTTATCCGCAAAGGGGAGCACGTCGAACTTGCGACGCGGGCCGAGAACGCACCGGAAGTCGAAGCCATGCTGGTCTCCGATCGCGAAGAGACACTCGGCAAGGCGACGATGGAGACCCTTGCGGTCGTGGCCTATCGCGGACCGGTGACGCGGGCATCGATCGACGCCATCCGTGGAGTGAACTCATCTTTTTCGCTTCGCAACCTGTTGCTTCGGGGACTTATCGAACGTACTGCGAATCCTCTCGACGCACGGGAATACGAATACGTGGCGTCGTTCCGACTGCTCGAGCTGCTTGGCATCGGTGCTTCCATGGACCTTCCGGAATATGAGGTCCTTTCGAGGGACTCCCGATCGGCCACGCGTGAAGCGGCCTCTTTGGCCGACATGTCCGACGGGGCGGGCGGGGATGACGGGGAATCCATACTGATAATATCGTCCTGACAGCGCAACATGGAACAGAAATTCATACCCATCGCCTTGACCAGTATATTTTTGGCCGCCATCATCACGGGTGGTTCGGTCGTTTTTACGAATCGTGCCGTTCCCGTGACTGTGGAATCGAGATTTTCTGGACGGGTGGCCGGTGTGTCAGCGGAACGCACGGCTCCGGTCGTCGAGGAGCGCCGTGACACGTCATCGGATTTCCGTCCGCTTCGGAAACCGGATGTGGGAACGTTCGCCGTGCCGACGGCACACTCCGCGGTATTGCTTGATGCCGCGACAGGGATCCCGATCTTCGAACAGGATGCGGATGCCCATCGGGCTATCGCCTCGATCACCAAACTGATGACGGCCATGATCACCGTCGAGACGGCGAAGGATCTCGACGAGCCGGTCACGATTCCGGAAGATGCCGTATACGCCGAAGGGACCCGTGTCGGGTGTCCCCGATCCGGCTATTGCATCGGCGAACGGCTCCATGTCGGCGAGACCGTCTCCGTACGCAACCTCCTCAAGGCGACACTGATGAACAGTGCCAATGACGCGGCGATATCGCTTGCGGAACACGTGTCAGGGAGTCAGGACAAATTCGTGGATACCATGAACAAACGCTCAGCGGAACTCGGATTGACGAACACGCATTTCTGCACGCCCTCGGGACTCGAGCTTGACGATGTCGCCGAGGAGGAACACTGTTATTCGTCCGCACGCGATGTGGCCAAGATAGCAGCATACGCGTTGCGGTACGACGTGATCTGGACGACGATGCGCATGGAGAAAACCATTATCCCGTCCGTCGATGGCAAATATGAGCACGAGATTTTCAATACGGATCAGCTGTTGGGATATCCGAATCTTGTCGGGACGAAGACCGGATTCACTCCGCGAGCCGGATATTCGCTGGTCGCGGTCGCTGGAGACCCGGCGAATGCGAAACACCGGCTGATAGCGGTCGTGCTCGATGATCCCACGAGATGGCAGAGTATACAAAACATGCTGTCGTGGGGATTCGGTTCGTATGTATGGAAATAATCTAATCGGAAACAAACGGTATGCAACAGGCAATAGACGTCGTGCAAGTGGCCAGGTTTCAGGATATTCCCATGGTCGTGAATACGCTCAAGGTGCTCGGAACCGGTCTGTTCGGTTTCCTGATCGCGTTTTCCATCACGCCCCTGTGGACTCACATCCTTTTCAAATACAAGATCGGCATCCGGATCAAAGAGAGCTCCGTTCAGGGTGAGAAACTCACGTTCGTCAGCAAGCTTCATGCCGGGAAAGCGGGGACACCGACGATGGGCGGTGTCATCGTCTGGGTGTCCGTGATCGTGCTCGCGTTCGCGTCGGAGAATCTTTTTCCGGCCATCGCGAGCTGGCTCTCCATCGGCAGTATCGCGAAACTCGATTTTCTGAGCCGTTCCGAGACATGGTTGCCGTTGTTTATCCTCGGCGCTTCGGGAATACTCGGATTGGTTGATGATTACATGAGTGTACGGAGCAAGGGCACGAACAAGGGCGGAGGTCTGCGGTTCGCAGCCAGATTCTGGTGGCTCATCGCCATCGCCGGATCGGGAGCCTGGTGGTTTTATTTCAAACTCGGTTGGGACACCATCCATATTCCCGCAGTCGGGGATTTCGCATTGGGTTGGTGGTATATCCCGCTCTTCATATTCGTCATACTGTTCTCCGCCATATCATCGAACGAGACGGACGGCCTGGACGGATTGAACGGTGGCGTGCTGATTATGGCTTTCAGCTCGTTCGCACTCATCTCATTCTTCCAGAACCGGATGGACCTCGCCTCTTTCTGCGCAGCGATAGCCGGTGCTCTCCTCGCATTCCTGTGGTTCAATGTTCCGCCGGCGCGATTCTTCATGGGTGATACTGGGGCGATGGCGCTCGGGACGACACTCGGTGTGGTCGCGATGATGACGAATTCCGCGTTGGTGCTGTTCATTATCGTCTTCATATACGTCCTCGAATCGGGAAGCGTCCTTATACAGCTTTTTTCCAAAAAGGTTTTCGGTCGAAAGGTATTTCTTTCGGCTCCCTTGCACCATCACTTCGAAGCGATGGGATGGCCGGAACCGAAAGTGGTGATGCGTGCCTGGATTTTCACCGGGATAACCGCTATGGCGGGAATCCTCATCGCCGTTCTCGGTATGGGAAAGTGAGTCCGCGAGTGGTATCATTCAACAAAAGTAATCCGGTAATATAAAAGAGTCATGACAGGTATACGAAGCATGGAAGGTGTCGATTTTTCCGGAAAGAAAGTCCTGTTGCGTGTGGACTTCAATGTGGAGCTGGACGAGGATGGGAAGGTGCTGGACCGATTCAAGATCGAGTCGTGCAAGGAGGCGCTTACGAAGATTCTTTCGTTTCCGGGCGTCAAAGTGGCATTGCTTTCGCATTACGGCCGACCGGAAGGGAAACGAGATGAGGCATACTCTCTCAGAGCCCTCTTTGAACCGGCGAAAAGCATTCTCGGTATGCAATTTTCCTTCGCTGATGACTGTGTTGGCGCGCCGGTCACGGATGCGCTTTCTGCCATGAAAGAAGGGGAGGCCGTACTCCTTGAGAACGTCCGTTTTCATGCCGGCGAGGAAGCCGACGACGAGGCGTTCGCCCGCGAGCTTGCCGCGCCGTTCGACGTGTTCGTGAACGAGGCGTTCAGCGTGTGTCATCGGAATCAGGCATCCGTCTCGACTATCACGAAACTATTGCCGTCATATGCTGGTATGCGACTCCTGCTTGAGATCGCGACGCTTGATTCGGTACGGAAGCGTCCGATGCGTCCCGCGGTCGCGATCATTGGTGGCGCCAAAATCGAGACGAAACTCCCGCTTATACGCGTGTTCGAGAAACTCTACGATGCAGTGCTCGTCGGAGGCAAGGTGGCCAACGAGGCGATCGACCAGAAGACAGTTTTTTCCGGCAATGTGGTCCTCCCGGTCGACTTTCGCGATGACCGGCTCGATATAGGCGCCCAGACCGTCATCAAATTCAACCAGGTCATACGCTATGCGAAGACGATCGTATGGAACGGTCCTTTGGGGAAATTCGAGGAGCGACCGTACAATGCGGGTACCAATTCCATCGTGCGTTCGATGATAGAAAGCGGTGCGTTCGTCGTGACCGGCGGTGGCGAATCGGTCGCCGTACTGGAGCAGATGGACGTGATGGACAAGATGGGGTTCGTGTCGACCGGCGGCGGTGCGATGCTCGAATATATGAGCGGGAACGAGCTTCCGGGATTGTTGGCCCTTACCGGAGCGATGGCAGGCGGTGTTGAGGAAAATAAGGTATAATCAAACGGTAACAAAATAAGCTGAAACGGAATATGTCGAAGATAGCACGAGTTGAAGGACGGGAAATTCTTGATTCACGGGGGAATCCGACAGTTGAGGTTCAGGTCGTTCTCGAAGACGGTTCGATCGGAGTCGCAGGCGTACCGTCGGGAGCGTCTACGGGAAAGTTTGAAGCGGTAGAGCTTCGCGACGGTGACAAGGGACGCTATCTCGGTTTGGGCGTACTGCAAGCCGTATCAAACGTGAACGGAGAGCTTCGCGAGGCCGTGATCGGACTGGAGGCGTCGGAACAGTCGGCACTTGACCGCACGATGATAGAACTCGACGGAACCGAAAACAAAGGACGTCTTGGAGCGAACGCTATCCTCGGAATCTCACTCGCAGCAGCACAGGCGCAGTCGAAAAGCGAAGGGAAACCTCTCTACGCGTACATCAGGACACTCGCGGGTCTTCCGGAAGCGATAGAAAAATTTCCTATCCCGATGTTCAATGTGATCAACGGCGGGAAGCATAGTGACTCCGGATTGTCCGCACAGGAATTCAAGCTCGTCCCGTCCGGCATCACGGACTATCCCGATCAGCTTCGTGCCGGAAGCGAGACATTCCATACGCTCAAAAGTATTCTCGAGAAGGAAGGACTCTCAGTCGGCGTCGGCGACGAGGGTGGTTTCGCACCGCACATGGAAAGCCATGCGCATGCGCTCGAGACATTGCATAGGGCGATCACGTCTGCGGGATATGTTCCCGGCAAGGATATCTTCATCGGGTTCGACGTGGCCGCGAGTTCGTTCTATGACGAGGCCGAAGACCAGTATTATCTCCAGCCGGAAAACGTGAAGCTGACACGTGAGAGTATCATCAATGTCTATCGCGATTGGATCGACAAATACGCGGTCGTCTCGATCGAGGACGGCCTGAACGAGGAGGACTGGGAGGGATGGGCACAGATGAATACGAAACTTTCGAAGGAGCACGCCGCATGGGGAAAAGAGACGATGCTGATCGGCGACGACCTTCTGGTGACGAATCCGAAGCGCCTCGCCAAAGCGATCGAAGCGAAGTCCTGCAACGCCGTTCTTATCAAAGTGAATCAGATCGGTACGCTTTCCGAGACACTCGAGTGCATGAATCTCGCACGTGCGAACGGATTCGCATCGGTGGTTTCCCACCGCTCCGGAGAGACGACGGACGATTTCATCGCGGACCTCGCGGTCGGTGCGGATGCCGGATTCATCAAGACCGGATCGTTGTCGCGCGGTGAACGGTTGGCGAAATACAACCGGTTGCTTGCCATCTGGAGTGAAACGAGAAATTGATAAGCACCGTCCGTACAAGCATATGTTGTTCCACAAACGTCATGACGTGATCTGTATCGGCTCGGTATCGAAAGATATCTTTTTTCCGACGGACGGGGGGGAGATCATCGAGACTCCGGAAGATCTGACGGCACAACGCAAAGTAGCCTTCGAACTCGGTGGGAAATATCGCGTCGTCGACCTGCATGAGGCGGTCGGCGGCGTGGCGGCCAATGTCGCCTGGGGACTCGCGAAACTCGGCGTGGATGCCGCACCGTACAGTCATATCGGAGGCGACGAGACGGGGCATTGGATACTTCGCGAGCTCCGATCCGCCAACGTGCCCACCGACAGGATCTTCGTCGACAAGACGGTCAGAAGCGATCTTTCCGCGATCATCGTGATGATGGAAAACGGCGAGCGGACCATCTTCCATAATCGCAATGCGAACGACCGTCTGGAAATCATACCGGCCCGCCTGCGGGGGACGGGGTGGTTTTTCGTGAGCGCCCAAAATGGGAAATGGGAATCGAAAATCAGGGCCATTCTCGATATCGCACAAAAAGAGGGCGTGAAAATAGCTCTCAATCCGGGACAGCACAATATCAAGGAAAATCCGGCGCTTGTGATGGAGATGGTCGCCACATGCGAAGTGCTGGCCCTCAACAAAGACGAGGCGCTCGAGCTCGTCCTGAAAATCGGTGCCGGTTCGACCGCGGAGGAACTGAACGATGAGAAATTTCTCCTGTCCGCGCTCGTGACGGCCGGAGCGAAAAAAGTCTGTATGACCGATGGGGAGCGCGGCGCATGGGGGACGGACGGCGAGCGGTATTGGCATGCTCCTATCGGATACGTCTGCAAAGTGGTCGATACGACCGGTGCCGGTGACGCGTTCACGTCGGCATTCTTTTCGGCGATAGCGTTCCATTCCAAGTCGGTTCCGGAGGCGCTCACATGGGGAATCGCCGAAAGCGGAAGTGTCGTGTGCACCTATGGGGCATCGTCCGGACTGTTGACGCTCGATGAATTGGACAAACGTGTGAGAGCGCTGGTCGTGACCGAACTGTGACCGACCGACGTCGGTTTGCGGATATGCTATACTGACAGAGTCGGAAGATGATCGATCCTCTGAAGACGCGCGAAAAGTCGTCTCATCGAATCGGTTTCAAGAACACAAATACATTTCGAATTCCTATGGGTTTGTTCTCCAATAAAGGAAAAAAAGATATCTTTCTGGCACTCGACATCGGCACCGAGGTCGTGAAAGCTTTGATATGCAGACTTGACCGTGAAGCGTCCCGTGCCGAGGTCATCGGAGTCGGACGGACATTCCAAAAGGCGGGGAATATGCAAAGCGGTGCCGTGTCGGACATCTCGGGCGTCATCACGTCGGCGCGTGAGGCTATCGCGCTTGCGAAGAAGAACGCCGGGGTCCGCGAGGTGAAGAAAAGCATCATCGGCATAGCGGGCGAGCTCGTCAAGGGAACGACGACGACCGTGCATTACGACCGGGTCAACCGGAACATTCGTATCGGCATGCAGGAACTCCGCATGATCATCGAGAAAGTCCAAGAGAAGGCATTCGAAAGGATCCGTCGACAGCTCGCATGGGAGACCGGCCAGGACGATATAGAAGTGAAGCTCATCAACGCCGCACTGGTCGATGTCCGCATCGACGGGTATCGCAAAACCAATCCGCTCAACTTTCAGGGAGGGGATGTTTCCATGAGTGTGTTCAACGCGTACGCCCCGATGGTGCATCTCGGTGCCCTCGAGACGATCGCCGGCGAGCTCGGACTCGATCTCATGAGCATCGCCGCGGAGCCCTATGCGGTCGCCCGCGCGATCGAAGTGGAGGACATGATGGATTTCAGCGCGGTGTTCGTCGATGTCGGCGGTGGTACGACCGATATCGCCGTCGTACGGAACGGAGGACTCGAAGGGACCAAGATGTTCGCTTTGGGCGGTCGTGCGTTCACGAAGCGTCTCGCTCAGGTGTTCGGTGTCCCGTTCGATGTCGCGGAAAAACTCAAAATCGATTATTCATCCGGGAAACTGCCTCCTGAAAAGACCGCCGAAATCGCGCGGATTTTCGAAGAGGATTGTCGCGTGTGGATCGGAGGCGTCGAACTTTCCCTGCTCGAATTCGCCGAGACGGACCTGTTGCCATATCGGATGTTCCTTTGTGGGGGCGGTTCCGCTCTTCCCGGGATACGATCGTCCCTGTTGTCCGGGCAATGGTCGTCCGGGTTGCCGTTCGGACATGCGATCGAGGTCGGATATCTCCAACCGAAAGACGTGGTGCGCGTCATCGATACGACCGGCTCCCTTACCAATCCTCAGGATATTCCACCGCTCGGATTGGCGAATCTGGTCTTGCTCGAAGAACTCGAAGGCGAACAGATGATAACCGACCTGCTACGACGGAGTATGAAATCGATCGACAAACAATAAAAACAGAACACGCCTATGCCTCAGACGTTCTATGCCACGCAGGACGAGGAAATACTCTCGATCGTCGGAAAGCTCCGTTCTTCCGAACTGCTTGAGAATGTCTTTATCATACCGAAACGCGCCCTGGTCCTGCAGAGTATAGTGAATCTTCGTATGTTGGCACGCGAGGCCGAGAAAGCCGGGAAGCAGGTCGTCATCGTCACTCAAGACGAGAACGGTCGCCGACTCGCGGAGAAAGCCGGACTCGTGACACGCCCATATTCCGAAGAGACGTCCCGGGAACCCGAACCGGTCATCTTGGAAATGCCGACCGAAGAACCGACCCTTCAGCACGTCGGAGTCTCCGCCGATTCAATCGGATCTTCCGGTTTTTTCGCGACGACGGAAGAGACGAGGGCGCCTCAGGTTTATGTGCCGTCCGTTCAGCCTGCCTATACCGATATTCCTGCTCTCCCGACGGAATCTGCTCCGGTTTCCGCGGACGGTATGCGCCTCCGGATCAGGAACGCGTCTCCAGTCCGGCAGACCGCACTCAATTCGCTTCGCTCGTTCGAGTCGGTTTCTCCGGCATATGTTCCGGTCGCATCTCCAGCTCCCGCTCCCGTTCACGATCCCGTCCCTGCTCCCGTTTCAAGATTCGAAATTCAAAATTCAAATTATACTCCCGCTCCCATGGTCGCCATGGCGCCTCAGCCGATTGTGTCAGCGCCCGTCTTTCGGAATCCGATTCCCGTATCGGCCCCGATAGCGCATGAGGATCCGTCCCGCGAGATCGGACCCGGACGACTTTCTCAGATATTTTCGCCTTCGCGACAGACTATCGAGCCACAACCGGCACCGAAAATGAAACCGAGGAAAGATTCTCCTCGGCGACGCGAGCCCGATACGACTGTCGATGGCAACGGGAAGGCACTGTTCGCATTTTTCGTGACGATCTCAATACTGTTCCTGCTTGGGACGGGCGCCTTCATACTTCTTCCGAAAGCGGAGATCGCGGTCATCCCGCAGTCGATAACGAAAGATCTCGTGATGGAATTTGAGGGAAACACAAGTTCATCGGTCACGGGTGAGAATGTCATACCGATGAGACTCATCGAAAAGGAAGAGGAAATCACCATTACCGGGACGGCGACCGGTGCGGCGACCGGGAACGGTTCCAAGGCTTCCGGGAAAATCATCATTTACAACGAATTCGGAGCCGATTCTCAGCCACTGGTCGCCACAACACGGTTCCAGTCTTCAAATGGCAAAATATTCCGTCTTTCCAAGGGCGTGACGGTTCCTGGCGCGACCATACGGAGCGGTCAGACCGAGCCCGGCATAGTGGAAGCCGAGGTCATCGCCGATGCGACCGGCAAGGAATACAATGTCGGATCGACTGATTTCTCCATCCCTGGATTTTCCGGCAGTTCGAAAGCGGGAAAGATCTATGCGAAATCCAAATCCTCGATGATCGGCGGTTCCTCGTCCGGCGCATCCGGTGCCACTGCCGTAGCGACGGCCGATATCGACCAGGCGAAGGGTGATGCACTTTCGAAATTCCGAGAGTCGTTCAAATCCGCACTCATGAACGATGTCGCCGGAAACGAGCGGTTCATCGAAGAGACGTTTGAGGTCGCGCCGGTCGGAAGCCCGTCCGCCCCCTCTGTCGGTTCCGTCGCTTCCACATTCGAATACAAGGTGACCTATCACGGCAAGGCATTCGTCTTTTCCGAGGACGAGCTCAAGGACAAAGCTATTTCCATCCTTCGGACCAAGTCATCCGTCGGTGCGGAATTCGTGGCTTCGAATGTCACGTTCCATTACGATGCGGGCACGCCCGACTATGCCACCGGGGCGCTTCATTTCAAAGTCGGCGTGAACCTGCTTTTCGTCGCCACGATCGATACCGCTGTCTTGCGTGACGCCTTCCTCGGGAAGAAACAAGAAGAGATGAAACAGATTCTCGACACCCATCCCGAAGTGAAAAATATCGAAATCGAACTGAAGCCGAAGGGATTGTTCTTCGCGGTACCGAAAGACCCGTCCCGCGTCACGGTGACCGTCTCTCAACCCTAAGCCGACCCGTGGAGACTTTACGAACACGAAAGAAACGCGCTATGATACCGAGCCGATCGAACAAGGCGGATGATGCGGAAAACCGTGAGAGAATGGCCTCTTTGCGCCGTCTCCAATCGGAATACCTCATCATCGATCAGGACATCCACAAGAAAGTCAGGTTGCATGATGCGTTGGTCGCGGAAATACGGAAGATGAAATACGACTATTCCCGTCTCGAGGTCACCCTCCAGCAGAAGCGAACCGATGAAGCCAAATTCGCCCGGGAGTTGGCGTTGCTTCAGTCGGATGCCTCCCGGCTCAAGAAGCGGATGAACCTTATTTCCTAGCGATCCGTTCGCTCCCATCATGTTTCCCGGACGGGAATCCGTTTCCCTGTCTCTTTCCGGTGTTTCGATAACAGAGAATCTTATGACTATCACGGCCGACCAACTCCGAAAAAAATATCTTGATTTCTTCGCGTCCAAGGGGCATACGATTCTCCCATCCGCGTCACTGGTCCCGAACGAGACCGATGCGTCGACCCTGTTCACGACGGCGGGGATGCATCCGCTCGTCCCATATCTTCTCGGTGAGCCTCATCCGGGCGGTACCCGGGTCGCGGACGTGCAGAAGTGTGTCCGTACCGGCGATATCGACGACGTCGGAGACAACCGCCACCTGACATTTTTCGAGATGATGGGAAACTGGAGTTTCGGCGATTATTTCAAACGTGAGGCCATCACGTGGAGTTTTGAATTTCTTACCGGCGACGAATGGCTCGGCCTGGACAAAGGTCGGCTCTATGCCACGGTCTTCAAAGGAGAGGACGGTATCCCACGCGATGAGGAATCCATCGCCGTATGGACGGAGGTGTTCGCCGAAGCCGGCCTGTCGAACGGTATCGCCTCGGAGGACGGGCGTATCGAAGCCGGTGTCCGTATCATTCCTCTCGGAAGTGACGACAACTTTTGGATTGCAGGCGCGACCGGCCCGTGCGGTGGTGACACCGAGATGTTCTACGACACCCGTCCCGAAGAAGGACCTCTTTCCGGGACGTTCACCGATTTTATCGACAGCGGACGCCTCATGGAAGTCTGGAACGACGTCTTCATGGAATTCGAGAAACAGGCCGACGGCACCATTTTGCCACTCGCGAAGCGGAACGTGGACACCGGCATGGGCGTCGAACGGACACTCGCCATGCTCGAAGGCAAAGCAACCGTGTTCGAGACCGAACTGTTCGTCCCGCTTTTCCAAACCATCGCGAAACTTTCGGGTGCGGTCGCGGGTGACTGCGATCTCCGATACGCGTCACTCGACGAGGCACATCGTCAGTCGACGCGGATCGTGGCCGATCACGCCCGGGCCGCCGTTTTCATGATCGGCGACGGGGTCATCCCTTCGAACACCGAACGTGGCTATGTCCTGCGACGCATCATCCGGCGGATGATACGGCACGGACGGACACTCGGCATCGGGGACGGTATGACCGGTGCGCTCGCGGAGACCGTCATTGGCCAATTCTCCGGTTTCTATGGGGAGCTTGCGTCGAAGAGGGAGCACATCCTTGCCGAACTCGCGAATGAGGAAACGAAATTCCGTGAGACGCTCGAGCGCGGCATGAAGGAATTCACGAAACTTTCCGAATCGGGCATTTCTGGCAAAGAGGCATTCGATCTGTATCAGTCTTACGGGTTCCCGTACGAACTTACCGCCGAGCTTGCCATGGAGCAGGGTATCGAGATCGACGAAAAAGGGTTCCAAGAGGAACTTCGGAAACATCAGGACCTCTCACGGACGGCCTCAGTTGGCATGTTCAAGGGCGGGCTTCAGGACCATGATGACAAAACGGCCCGTCTGCACACGGCGACGCACCTGTTACAGGCCGCACTCCGCGAGGTATTGGGTACGCATGTCTCTCAGAAGGGCTCCAATATCACTCCAGAACGTCTGAGATTCGACTTTACACATCATGCCAAGATGACTGCCGAAGAGCTTGCGCGGACACAGGAGCTGGTAAATGGCATAATCCGTGAGGATATACCCGTGGAATGCGAGGAACTCCCGGTCAGCGAGGCGAAAGAGCGTGGTGCTTTGGGCGTGTTTGAAGCAAAATACGGCGATGTTGTGAAGGTCTATTCGGCCGGCGACTTCTCGCGTGAGATCTGCGGTGGACCGCATGCGTCCCGGACAGGGGAGCTCGGCTTCTTCCGGATTGCCAAGGAAGAGGCGTCTTCCGCCGGCGTACGACGGATAAAGGCCGTTTTGGAATAGGACCGTGTGTGCTCAAAAATGGCGTTCTGTTGACAAAAAGCGGGAGGAGCGGTAGGATAGATTCATTGTAAAACTCTTACGAACAAGGGCTATGTTGGCAATTATACGAACCGGAGGCAAGCAGTATCTCGTTTCCGAAGGGGACAGGGTGAAAATCGAGTCGCTTGTCGGCGAGATCGGAAGTGCGGTATCGTTTGAGACGCTCTATGTCGGCGACGACAAGGAGGCGAACGTCGGCGTGCCCGTCTTGGCCGGAGCGAACGTCGAGGGCAAAATCCTCGAGCATGATCGTCACGACAAAGTGATCGGCATCAAATACAAGCCGAAGAAAGACTACAAGGTCAAATTCGGACATCGTCAGAATTATACCGAAGTCGAAATCACCAAGATTTCCGTGAAATAACAAAAATCCCCCGCAAGGGGGATTTTTTTTGGTCTCTGTATCCCAGGTTTTGTGTTTTCCGTTTCTTTCGACCCCGTAAAACCCCGCCGCCTCTTTCCCCGTATTCGTTCCCTCCTTTCAACTTTCGACTTGTGACTTATGACTACTCTCCGACTCTTTCCCCGTATTCGTTCCCTACTTTCGACTTTCGATTTTTCACTTTCGACTATTCTTCCCGTTCCCCACGCCTGTCATGCCGGCCTTGAGCCGGCATCCAGGGACCCCGGGCATGTCTTGTAGTATTCGGGACAGATCCCTCCACTCACCGACTCGGTCGGGATGACAGGGGGAGTGTTCCCGTTCCCACTTTCGACTTGTGACTTATGACTTATGACTACTCTCCGACTCTTTCCCCGTATTCGTTCCCTACTTTCGACTTTCGACTTTTCACTTTCGACTATTCTTCCCGTTCCC
>CAIOMK010000013.1 GCA_903859375.1 Candidatus Moraniibacteriota bacterium | reverse complement strand
CGTTCGCAAACGACGTGACCAGGAAGTCATGGATGCCGGGTCGTAGCCCGGCATGACAGAGGGAGGGACGGGAGGGGGGAGAATAGTCACAAGTCGAAAGTCGAAAGTCAAAAGCGGGAGCGGGGACGGGGGAGAATAGTCACAAGTCGGAGAATAGTCATAAGTCGAAAGTCACAAGTCGAAAGTCGGAGAATAGTCATAAGTCACAAGTCGAAAGTCGAAAGCGGGAGCGGGAACGGGAACGGGAACGGGAACGGGAGCGGGAGCAATTTACAATTTCCAATGGGGAGCGGGAGCGGGGGAAAGCTTAATTGCGAAAGGCGGAATGCGAAAGGCGAATTTTGAAACAGAAAGAGAGGGGATAACGATTTCGAATTTTGAATACGGAAAACGGAGGCTTCGACCTCCGTTTTTTATTCCGCCAATCGGTGTGACGCGTGCCTAGGCGATCTTTTTGTAGGTGATCTTGTAGGACGGTTCGTATTCGGTGTCGTACTTGTCTTTGAGGGAGATGCTTTTGCCGTCCATCAGGTTCGTCATCGCGATATCCGTGAGCATCTGCTCGAGCTCGGTGATTTCCGCGGTGGCACGTTCGAATTCTTCCCAACGGCGACCCATGCCGGACTGTGCGCTTTGTTCGCGGGTCTTTTTCTTGTCGCGTACCGTCGTCACTTCTTCTTTCAGTTCCTGATAGTCTTCGTCTTGGGCGAGGATGTCCCGGTATTCCCGTCCGATTTCTTTCTTGGTCTGCTTCAGTTCCTGTATCTCGTTGAAGACTTCCTGGATATCCTTCATACTGTTCGTTTTTTTACGTTGGTTAACGACAGATTCCATTGTATCAGAAAGAGGTCATGGCGAAAACCATCGACGGGATGCAAAAGCCCCCGCGAATGGCGGGGCGTATGAGCGGGAGGGACACCGTTTAACGTGTGGTCTGGAACATGAAGGACATCGTCTTGCCGGAAACGGTTATCGCCGTGCCGTCTCCGCTGATAGCGCACGATGTGGACTCGGCGAACGACTCGTTGAAGAATTGGGAGACGATCGCGCCTTTGCCGTCGAAGAGGACGACCCGTTTCGCCGGGGCATCGAGGATGACGACACGGTCGGAGAGATCGGCGTTCGCGCAGGATGCGGTGAGTGAGAGTTTCGTCGACGGCATTTCCGATGAGAAGTCGGTGACCGGGATACCGCGGGAGAACGCGGACACGGCCGTAGTGCTGGCCCCGTAGATGTTTTCGCTGACGGCGATGGAGCGGGTGTCGATCGACATGGCTGATTTCGTCCAGAGAGTGCCTTCGCCGAACCCGTTGTCGGCATGCGGATACCGATAGACTTTTCCGGTTCCGTCTTCGAGGAAATAGAGATAGGTGAGGTAGCTGCCCATGGACGCTATTTTGAATCCGGGCGGGAAGGAAATCGTGTTTTTCACCAGCGTCTGATTCGTGGGTGCCAGGGAGTACAGCTCACCCTGATCTGTGAGGAGGAAAATGAGCCCGAGGGACTTCATGCCGGTCGCGAGACGGATGGTGCCGTTTATCGGGATGGCGTAGGCGAGATTTTTCGTGAGATCGATGACGTTGGTCTTGGAAACGAGATAGGGGGAGTTTCCGAAATAGAGAGGGGTGATGGCGTCTTGGGCTGTCGCCTGGAGTGGTGTGAGTGTGACCCGGGACGCGTTCTTCTCGTTGACCGGTGGGAATGGAGCGGGTGCGGGAGTGTCCACGATGACGATCGGGGCCGATTCGACTTTCTTTTCCGTGCCACTGCTCCAGACCGCTATGCCGATACCGGTGAGACAGAATGCCACAATCGAGGCGAAAATAAGCTGTTTTTTCGGGGGGAGAGCGAGAAACCGTCGCCATGCCACACCGGAGAGTTCCGCTATCTTGCGGGCGATGATGACCGATATCCGACAGATGAACCGGTATGCCGTCCGTGTCGCCGGTATCGCATACCTGACGAGAAAGCGCGCGGTCGTTTCTTTGACAGTCAGGAAGACCGCGACACTTTTTCCTGCGAAGTCCTGTCCCGTCCGATCGGCTGTGAGTGTCGGGGCCGACTCGGATTTCGATTCACGGGAGGCGTTGTCGAACAATACCGATATGCCATCGGAGCTCTCGTCGCTCTCATCTGTCTTTTCCGTAGACACAACAGGCGACGGGATCTCGGCCGGTCGTTTCTCAGGAAAAGAAATCGTTCCTTGCAGTGCCGACAAGGCGTCATCCGATTCTTTCTGTTCCTCTTTCAATCGGGAGTGGACCGCTTTGGCCGACTCTCTCGCATCTTCGATCATGGTCGCGGTCGCATCGTCCGTGTCCGCGCCTCTCCGTCTCGTATCACGTATCGAACGGACGACCGTGCTTCTGAGTACGCCTTTGGCATCCTCGAACATCCAGCGAAGCTTCGTTATCGAAGGATGTTCGTCGGCGTTCTCGAGGATTTCCCCTTGGATGCGGATTTCATTTGATTGCGGTTGGATATCCGCCGATTCTTCCGGTATGACGACGTCTTCTTCCGGGTCGTACGGTTCGACGATGTCCTTCGTCCGTTCCTGTGCGGCCGTACGGAAGGCTTTCTCGCTCCAGGCGTTCACCGTTTCGGGCTTGACGGCACGTTTGCGCTTCGGTTTTTCGGCGAGCTCCACTGCCTCCACCTGTTCGGCTTCGTAGGCGTCGAGTACGACCACTGCACCGGCGCGGAGGTCGTTTATCATCGCGGTTTCGAGGAACCGTATGAATTTTCCTTCCGGGATGAGTCGGCTCGCATTCCGTTCGAGGTCTCTCGGTGAGAAGAGCTCGAGTGGCTCCGGTGTGGCGAGGAGGACACAGTCCTTGGCAGTCAGTCTTCCGCTTGATATTTCAAGAAAAGTTTTGAGCGGATGTACGGAGGCTTCTTCCGAAGCGAGACCGTCTCCGATGTCCGAGAGCGTCCCGTCTCGGAACAAGAGGATTTTCCCTTCGCCCGTCGCGGAGAAATGTATATTGTCCTTTTCGACGACGGCAATGGCGCCGTGCAGGCTTCCCATCCAGGATGTCCGGCCGTTCTTCACGAGTTCGGAAAGGGCGAGATTGATCCGGTGGAGCATCGATTCGAAACTCTCGACCACGCCACGGCTTGGATTGATGTAATATTCCTTTTTTACGACGGAAGCGATCACGTTTACGGTGTAGGCCGAAGATTCGGATCGGTCCGATACGGAAAAAACCCCGACGAGTTTCCCCAGGCTTTCCTGGGTGATGTTTTCGGGGGAGAAGGCAAACGTCTTGATGTACGGTTCGACTGCCCGGTTCCTGGCGACGGAAATTTCCGTTGCTTGGACTTTGATATCCGGAATCGGTGCGATAGACCCGAGTTTTTTCTCAGTCATAGGGTCTGTTTTATTATAGCACAAACCAATCCTGATACCGCATGGAGCTTTGACTTTCGGTCCGCTCTCAAGTACAGTAAGGAGAGAGGGGGTTCGCCGTTCATCTTTCGAGCCTATGTCTTTCGCCTTATTCGAATCCCTGTTCGGTACCAAAGTCCGTGCCCGTCTCATCCGTCTATTCGTTTTGAATCCGGAGGGAGAATATTCGACCACCGACATTTCCGTGAAGACGCTTCTGCCCAAGACCGAAGTTTCCCATGAGGTTCTTCGCCTGAAAAAAATGGGTTTTCTTCGTGAACTCTCACGTCGCAAGGTGAAAATGTACCAGATGCGACCCGATTTTCCGTTTTTCCCCGAGCTTCGAAGTCTGGTACTCAAATCGAACGTGGGGGTCTCGAACCAGATGTTCCAGAAAATACAGACCGCCGGTGAGGTGAAACTCGTTCTTATAAGCGGATTGTTCCTGAATTATCAGAAGAGCAAGGCCGACATGATCCTGGTCATCAACAACGCCCATCGGCTTCGACTGAAGGCGGCTATGGACAAGCTCGAAGCGGAAATCGGACGCGAAGTCCGGTTCGTCCTGATGGATACCGATGAGCTCCACTACCGACTCAATATGCTTGACCGGTTCCTGATAGAGTTCCTCGAGGGGCCGTATCAGGAGGTCGTCAATCGTCTTCCCGAGATCAAGCGTTTCGTCGCCGGAATCAAGAAATAGGACTGTTTCGTCCTCGTTCCCGGTCTTCTCGGGTACCATGTGAAGCGTCATGAGATTTTGAGCACGTCTGTATGTCTTCGATCGTTTTCATAGTCATAGCGCTCGCTTTGGTTGCCGCCGCGGCCTTTTTTGCCGTATCCGCGTCGAAGGACGCCCAACGTAACACGGAAGCGGACCGAAAATTCATGATTGAACGCATGGAGAACCTCGATCGGCGTCTGAGCCAGGAGATGCATCAGTTCTCTTCGGCGGTTTCGGGACAGATTGGAACGCTCAATATGGCGCTCGACCGACGGCTTGGTGAGAATACGAAACAACTCAATGAACGGCTTGAATCGGCGAACCGGTCGTTCACGGAAGTGCGCTCGGCGCTTGCCGAGGTCCGCGAATCGAACAAACAAATCTTCGAAGTCGGCAAGGAAGTGTCTTCGCTCCAGGAAATCCTGCGTGCGCCGAAGATGCGTGGCGGATTCGGTGAGCTCATGCTCGGCAACCTGCTTTCACAGATGCTCCCGAAGGAACACTTCGATCTCCAATATGCGTTCAAGAGCGGGGAGGCGGTCGATGCGGTCATCCGTCTCAAAGGCGGACTCATCAGTGTCGATTCCAAATTCCCACTCGAGAATTTCAAACGCATGATCGAGGCGAAGGACGACGATGCCCGCCGGGCCGCGCGCCGACAATTCGTTTCCGACGTGAAGAAGCACGCGGACTCCATCGCGTCGAAGTATATCCTGCCGGAAGAGGGGACGCTCGGATTCGCGCTCATGTATATCCCGGCCGAGAACGTGTACTACGAGATCATCATCAAAGACGAGGACGGTATCGGACTTTCCGAATACTTTTTCGGCAAGCATGTGATCCCGGTCTCGCCGAATTCGTTTTATTCATACCTCCAGACGATAGCCATCGGGTTGCAGGGGATGCAGATCGAGAAACGGGCGAAAGAGATTTTCGGACAGCTCGGGAAACTCTCGGTCGAGCACGGGAAATTTTTCCGTGAGTTCGAGGTGCTCGGCGGACATATCGGAAGCGCGAACAAGAAATATGAGGACGCGGAGAAACGGCTCGGCAAAGTGGCCGATCAGCTCGAACGGGTCCGTTCCTCGTCCGATGTCGTCTTGGAAGAAGGAGACGAGCTCCTGCCGTCCGAAGTTGAACCGCTCACGGAACAGATCGTATGAATCACTTTCTTTTTCACAAAAAAACGGAAGATGCCGGCACGACTCCCTCGGACACGAGGGAAGACCCTGTCTTGTCGGAGATTCCCGATGCGGATGAGGGCTCGACTTTTTTCGGGAACACGCTCGTCCGTTCGCTTGTCGCGGCATCCGCATCCATCATCATCCTTTCGTTCGTCGCGGTGTTCCTGTTCGTCATCCGGGGAGCGGAGCGGACCATCGTCCTTCACTTCAATGTTTATTTCGGCGTCGATATCGTCGGCAGTCCGTGGCAGGCGCTCCTTATCCCTGGCATGGCGCTCCTCTTCTTGCTTCTCAATATCGGGATCGCATACCGGTTCTATGCCGTCCGCGAGCGTGTCGCGGCGCACATACTGCTCTTCGCATCCCTGTTGTGTGCGCTTTCTGCTGGAGTGGTGACCGCGGCGCTTTCATTCATCAATTCATGATTTCGAATCCATGACCGAACAGAAAAAAAATACGGAGGAGTACGGACCGTTCGCATTTCCGAATCCCAAGACGACGGATCCGAAAGACCGGCGGATACAACGGGCGCTCGAGATCATTCCGGGGACGCTCTCGTGGTCCGTGGTGTTCGGTATCATCCTCACGTCGTGGCTCGCGCCGCTCGTAGCCGCGACATTCGTCATCATTTACGACATCTATTGGTTGTTCCTGACCGCCTATGTGACGCTGTTCTCGGTATTGTCTTATCGCGGACTGAAGCGTGGTATGCGGATCAACTGGTGGGAGCGCCTGGCCCGTTCACATAAGCCGGAACAGTACCGACTCGAACTCATCGACCGTGCCGGATATCTCCTTCGCGTCCTGCGTGAAGAACGTATGACCCTGAGACAGCAGGCAATCGTCCGTCGCGAACGGCGGGAGGTGTTGCGTCATGCGAAAGAACTCGGCGAAATGACGGCAAAGAAAGTGGAAATCATGGATCATCGGGAAATCATTCACGTCGTGCTGATGCCGACGGCCGGTGAGGACGCGGAAATCATCGGGCCCGCGATCAGATCCGTTGCGGATTCGACATTCCCGAAATCGCAGATCATCATCATCCTCGCGACAGAAGAGCGTGAACCCGAGGAGACCCGTCTGCCGAAAGTCGAGGCGCTGACGAAGATGTTTCACGGCGTCTTCCGCGATTTCATCGTGACGACGCACGAAGTGGCCGAAGGGGAACTCAAATGCAAGGCATCGAACGCGGCATACGCGGCGCGCAAATTGAGGACCTATCTCGACGAGCGGGGCATCTCGTATGACCGTGTCATCTTTTCCAATTTCGACTGCGATACCGTGGCACATCCGGAATATTTCTCGGCACTCGCGTATCATTATGTCGTCAATCCGGACCGCCTGAAGCGTGCCTATCAGCCGCTCCCGATGTATCACAACAACCTGTGGGACACGAACGCCCTCGTCCGCGTCACCGTGACAGGCTCGTCGTTCTGGCATATGTATCAGGGCACCCGCCGGGAGATGGTGACTTTCTCGTCGCATTCCGAACCGTTTGACACGCTGGTGCGCGTCGGGTATTGGCCGGTGAACATGATCTCCGAAGACTCCGTCATCTATTGGAAAGCGTTCTCCTATTTTCATGGCGATTACAAAGTACAGCTCATACCGCTCCCGGTCTCGCTCGACGCGGTGCTCGCGGACACCTATTGGAAGACTCTCGGCAACGCCTACAAACAGAACCGACGGTGGGCCTACGGTATCGAAAACTTCCCGGTCATGATGCGCGCGCTGTGGCCGGACAAGTTGGTGCCGCTCAGCAAGAAGATCCGTGTCACGGAAGAGACCCTCGAAGGACATATGTCCTGGGCGACGGCGCCTTTGATCCTCTCGTTTCTTGGTTGGCTCCCGCTTTTTCTAGGCGGGACGGCGTTCAACGAAAGCGTGCTCGCACACAATCTGCCGGTCGTCACGCGCATCCTTATGACGCTCTCGATGGGCGGTCTCGTCACGCTCGTCTTCCTCTCGTTCCTGATGCTTCCGAAACGTCCGAAACGATACGGTCCCTGGAGGACGGTGTTCATGTTCGCGCAGTGGTTCCTCGCACCGTTCGTATCGCTCCTCATGGCCACGCCGGCGCTCGATGCGCAGACCCGTATCCTCAGGGGGAAATACTTCGGTGAATTCTGGGTCACTGCGAAAGTCAGGAGAAAATGATCTGACGGCTATGCCTGAGAAATTCCTTTTTCCGTTTCTGATTGCGTTCTTCTCTTCCTTTTTCCTGCTTTCAGCCGTCACGGCGGTGGGACGACGGTTTGTCTTTTCCCGAATCGAATCCGGGCGTTCCCATAAATCAATACCGCGTCTCGGCGGTGTCGCCCTCGTCGTATCGTTTCTTGTGGCGGTCGTCCTCAACGGGGACCTCGCCTTATCCGGGCAGTTGTACGGTCTGATCGCCGGGTCATGTCTCGTACTCGTTTTCGGGATATGGGACGATTTGTCTCCGGTCGATTGGAAATCACAGCTCCTGTTCCAATCAGGCCTCGCCGTTCTCCTTTTTCTCTCCGGCATGCGCGCATGGGTACTGACGAATCCGTTCGGTGACCCGTGGTTCCTGTATCCGGAGGCGTCCGTCTGGCCGAGTCTCCTCGTGGGGATTTTCTTCACGCTCCTTATCGTGAACGCGATGAATTGGTCCGACGGGGTGGATGGTTTACTTGGCGGAGTGTCCCTTTCGGCATTCGTGACATTGTTTTTCGTGAGTCTCCGTCCGGAAGTCGGACAGCCGGCCATCGCCATCCTTGCAGCGGTGTTCGCGGGGCTCTCACTCGGATTTCTCGTTTTCAATGTCCCGCCGGCGAGGCTGTTGGCAGGAACGACCGGTTCGTATTTTCTCGGGTTCGGCGTGGCGGCTCTCGCTCTTTTTTCCGGAGCCAAGATCGCGACGACACTGCTCGTTTTGTCCGTGCCGGTACTCGATGCGTGCTTCGTCATCTTCTCCCGCATCCGTGCCGGACAGTCTCCTTTTCATGGAGGTGATGCGCGTCATCTGCATTACCGTCTGCGACAGAGGGGATGGTCCGATCGGGCGATCATGATTCTGTATACGGCGGTCTCGGTGATCTCCGGTGCGGTCGCGCTGCTCGTACCGGCGGCCGGTAAGGCGTTTTTCCTGTTGGCACTTGCGGCAGGCTTTATTTTTCTGGCATACGGACTCGGTACGCCGACAGATGTGAATAAAAAAATATGAATATCGATCAAAAGGCTCTTCGTCTCTACGTATTGATACTGTTGCCGGCGGCGGCCGCGGTCGCGTGGTTCGTCTTTCAGAAGGAATATCCGTCCGATTCCGGGGAGAATATCCATAAGGGAGGCGTGTCGGTCCGGATAGGCGATCAGACCTTTGACTCGGAAGTCGCCTCTACGTCGAAAGCCCGCGAGCAGGGGCTTTCCGATCGTGCATCGATCTGTAGGACCTGCTCGATGATGTTCACGTTCGACACTCCCGGACAATACCGTTTTTGGATGAAGGGGATGTTGTTTCCACTCGACCTCGTATGGGTACGCGACGGAAAGGTCGTCCATATCGAACGGAATGTCCCGGCGGATGCCAAAGGTGTGATGTTCCCAGGCGCCGATGCCACCGAGGTCATCGAGACGAATGCCCGAGCATTGTCTTCCGTGTCGGTCGGTGACACGGTGGTCATCGGTGACGGAAGATAACGACGGTAAAAAAAACAGGCCGGAGGCGGCCTGTTTTCGTTTTATCTTTTCTCCTTTTCCTTCTCTGCCTCATCCTCACGGAAGGAACGGCGGATCCTCGCCTTAGCACTGGATGTCTTCACGAAGCGGAGCCAGTCCTGATTCGGTTTCTTGCGGTCTTTGGCGACGAGGATCTCGACGACCTGACCGTTTTTGATGACGGAATCGAGCGCGACCATCTTGCCGTCTATCTTTGCACCGACCGCGTGCTCACCGACCTCGGAGTGGATGGCATAGGCGAAGTCGATTGGAGTCGCCTCCTCGGGGAGTTCGATGATATCGCCTTTGGGAGTGAAGGCGAAGATGTGATTCTTGAAAAATTCAATCCTGAGTCCGGACAGGAATTCCGCATCGTCCCGTCCGATCTCCTTCTGCCACTCCTTGAGTTGCGCGACCCAGGCGACCTCTTTCGGTTTCGCGGTGGGGGATGCCTTCTTTCCGAACACGAACGAACGCCATCCGCCCCGTTCCTTCTCGGTATAGATCCAATGCGCGGCGATGCCGTATTCCGCTTCGTCGTGCATTTTCGGCGTGCGTATCTGCAGTTCGAAGATGCGGCCTTCGGGACCGAAGACGG
>CAIOMK010000012.1 GCA_903859375.1 Candidatus Moraniibacteriota bacterium | reverse complement strand
TTTCGCTCCCGGCGACCGGCAGGACCCACCTGAGCCGTTCTTCTTGTATCGTTTCCGACATATGGATTGACATATTTGGCTGGGATGAGGGATGACCCCAGAGCCTAGCAAAAACCGCCATATGTGTGTACACATTACCAGTTGCTGTTGACATAGATAATAAAAAGATTTATAATAATACTTCGTAGGAAATCTTGCGAATGCCATGATTCCCGGCAAAAGGGGATACTCTTTCACAATAATTGGAGATGATAATGACTATCGAGTCAATTACATCAGGACAGGAAAAGCAAATCGCGCGTTTCCTTGAGGATGCGGCAATCAGTGCTACTAAACTCGGGCTTGCACAAGTAGTTCTTCGGCTTGATAAGGATAGTGCTCAGTGTATCATCACGCGTGGCGATGAACTTAAGGTTGCTATTGAGCAGGCAACTATTAACGCCCTTAAACAGTTGAGCTCACGCTACCTCGTGCTGGAGGAGACGAAGCTTCTCAAGCCTGTTGCCATAGCGACCGTTCCGGCAAGAACAAAATTCTTCAATGCGGAGATGTTCTACCAGACCGGTCCAGGCCTCTATGTCTGGGGCACCTTCGAGGATCGTCTCGACCTTCGTGCCAGGCAGATAGTTTCTTCGGCTCCCGAGCGGTCCTATGTCGCTTCGCTTCTCAAAGCGAATGCGTACGATCGGGACATACGTAAGGAGTTGCCGGAAAATCATCTGTCGAGGCTCGAAGACATCGCGGCGCTCATCGAAGCACAGCCAGATGGGAAGTCGGGCATCCTCTTTACCAATGGTTATACGAATATCTTCTACGTCGAGGGTAAAGACGGTGAAGTGTTCGCGGTGGGTGTCTACTGGGGCTCCGACGGTCGCACGTGGAGCGTCGGCGACTGGAAGCTTGTCGAGGATGGCGACTGGCATGCCGGCCGTCAGGTTCTCTGTCCTGGCAACGCGGTACTTTGAACCTCGGTCCGTTGGTCAAAAGACCCTTGGACCCTTGGAGCTGCAAACAGTTTCCGGGGTCCTTTTGTTTTGATACAATACAAGCGGTATGTTGGAAATTTCTTTCGGTTACGGCTGAAAGGTCAGGATACCGGGAATGAATCGTGCCGGAGTAGTCGCGTCCGCTGCCTGCGGATTCGACTAGCGTGCCGTTTCATTTTCAAAAAAATTGAATGCGTTGGTGTCTTGGACCGGTGGACTTCGAGGTCCCGCATACGATACAACCCCGAGAGTATTCAAAGGGTGGTGGAACGGATGGTCCGAGGCACGGAGTGTTCGCGGTGAATGTCAACTGGAACTCCGACGATCGCACGTGGAACGTCAACGACTGGAAGCTTGACGAGAATGGCGACTGGAATGCCGGCAATCAGGTTCTCTGTCCTGGCCACGCATACGATTTCTCTCGTCTTCAGGGCGAGAGTTTTGCTTCCAGTCCTTTTATCCAACCGCCGAGCATCCGCCCGATCTCATTGAGCTCCGCGGAAAGAGCCGAGTATTTTTTCGTATCGATCAGTTTGTTCTCCCAGCCGATTTGTAGGAAGAATTTGAGAAGGTCAAGCTTGCCACTTCCGGCAACGAGGTAGCGGATCTTCTCGTCCGGTTTCATGTATTGTGCACGGAAGATAATCTCCAGTATCTCAAGAAAAAGTCTGTCGATTTTTCCTCCGAACGTATACCGATGAAGTTTTGGAATATGCGCGACCATGCCTTGCCACACTTGATAAACAGCCTTGAGTCGTTGCAACAAGGGAAGAACTGCGGGGGGGGGGTATTCGAGGAAGACATACGGAAAAAGTAAGAGTATCGGACGATTATCATCATATCATTTCTTCCGAAAATCTCCTCGAAGCCTGGGGAGAATTCATCCATGGAAAACACAAACGGAAAGACGTGGCGGAGTTTGAGCTTCATCTTGCGGATAACATTCTTGCGATACACGAGGCGCTGGTCCGAAAAACGTATCGACACTCTTGTTACGAAGCATTCAATATCTCGGATCCGAAGCCGAGGAATATCCACAAGGCGCGAGTGAAAGACCGGGTGGTGCATCGGGCCGTGTGCCGTGTTTTGTACCCGTTCTTCGACCGGCTGTTCATCGCCGATTCGTACTCTTGTCGAAAGGACAAAGGGATTCACAAGGCGCTCGATCGTTTCCGAAGTTTCACTCGAAAGGCATCTCGAAACAATACGCGTACAGTGTGGGTGCTGAAATGCGATGTGAGGAAGTTTTTTGCCTCGATCAATCAGGATATCTTGATTAGCATTCTGAATGAGTATATTCCGGACCGTGATATCCTCGGACTGCTTGAGGAAATTATCCGGAGTTTTCATACGGAGCATGGGAAAGGCTTGCCACTCGGCAATCTGACTTCCCAACTTCTGGTAAACGTCTATATGAACGAGTTCGATCAGTTTATGAAACATCGGGTACAAGCAAAATATTATATACGCTACGCCGATGATTTCGTGATATTTTCGGATGATAAATCCGGGTTGGAAACCATGCTCTCGGAGATACGTGTTTTTCTTGATTCACGCCTCGGTCTCACGCTCCATCCTGATAAGGTATCCATCACGACGGTCGCTTCCGGCGTGGACTTCCTCGGATGGGTACACTTTCCGGACCATCGGGTATTGCGAACCGTTACCAAAAACAGAGCCTTTCGGAATATGCGCGAGAAAGAGGGTGCTCAAAATACGGTGACGTCCTATATAGGCTTACTGCGACATGGCAATGCGTACAAGATACGGAATCGGATTGAGGCGCTATACGACAATGAGAATCGGTTATCTGAACGATAATTTTTGAAGGGTACGGAATACTCGTACGGTTCATAGTCAGATACAATGCTTTTGCTAGATTCGTTTTATCGGACAATATGATTTATCGAAACTGATATGATAATGACAATTTTATCGTGTCATGATACGATTCCCATTCAATAATGTAATCCAATGAAGATAGCGATGCTTATTTCCGGCGGGGTGGACAGCTCGGTTTCGCTCCGATCTTGTTATGGCGATGTAAAGCGATTATTGAGTATGCATGGTTAAAACGTATTTGACAAAATCATATTATCTGATATTATGGATTTATGAAATATTAAGTCGAATAATATCCCGAATATGAGCATTCTTAGGGACATTACGAGGCAGGCGAGTCGATATCTCGATACTCCGGAAATATTGCTTTTTATCGGTCCGAGACAGGCCGGAAAGACGACCATCCTGAGGCAATTGAA
>CAIOMK010000011.1 GCA_903859375.1 Candidatus Moraniibacteriota bacterium | reverse complement strand
GTTTCTGGTCGATGAACCGTTCGAGTTCGGAGAAGGCGACGATGGCATCGAATTTCTCGTCGATCTGCTTTTGGGTCATGCCGAGCACCGTCGCGTTCAGGTACACGTTGTCCCGGCCGGAAAGTTCCGGATTGAACCCGATACCGAGCTCGAGAAAGGGCGAGATCATCCCGTCGACTTTCACTTTGCCCGTGTCGGCCTCATAAATACCAGCGAGGACCTTCAGGAGGGTGGATTTGCCGGAACCGTTGCGCCCTATGATCCCGAAGAACTCCCCTTTCTTCACCTCGAAAGAGACGTCATCGAGCGCCTTGAACTCCTCGAATGTCCGCTCCCCATTGAAAGCGGTCGTGAACGCGCCCCGAATCGAAGCAACCTTCTCGTGAGGGATACGGAAGGTCTTGGAGACATTTTTGACGCTAATCGATATTCCTTTGTCCATATGTACCAGTATACCCTTCTTTGCGAAACAAATATCAGGCAAGCAAGACCCTTCTAAACATTTTTTCTGACTTCCGGTGATTTCGTCTATATAAATGCTTTATATAAGCCAATATAATAGAGTGCTTCTAATTGCTTCTAATGTCAGAAGCTTGATTCGTAGAAAGTATCTTTCGACTCGCCTACCTGCCGTATTAACCCGATATCCTTTAATTTTCGCACATCATAACTGATCGTTTGTTGCGGTGTATCTGGCAACAAAGTTTCGGCTACCCGTCTCGTTATCCTTCCATTTTCCACCAAATATTCCCAAATCTTCAATTGACGCTCATTGAGTTGATTGAGTTTTTCCCCGGGGAGTATCACTCGAAAACTGTTCGAGGTGTTCTTAAACAAGGGATCCAGCAGTCCCCATCTTTGCATTTCCGTAAACACGATGTCTATGCCGCGACCGTATTCTTCCAAATAATCGAGATCTTTCAGGCGAGCGGCAATAATTTTATTTCTGCTTACTTGGGAATGTTTTATATTTTCAGTGGTAACCCCTGGTGGTAAGTTACCTGGATTAAATATTTCTATCCTATCTTCAAAAATATTCACCTGTGTGTATGTTTCCGTGATCCGATAGTCGCGATGAATGACGGCATTTGCGACTATTTCACGGATGGCCTTTTCCGGGTATTCGTAACGATCGACTCTTTTTGTTCCGACGATTGCGGCACTTTTCTTAATATTCCGCAAAATAAACGCCTGCATAGCATCTATTTGTTCGTCCAACGTACCATCGACATCAAGGGAGTCCAAAATATCCGTGTGTACTCCGGAGCCCTTGTATCGCACGCAACGAATAATATATCGCCCAAGTGACAATTTCTTCTGAGGTTTGTTCTTGAAAAATAGTAAACACCCGGCGAGAGTCGGTCTCATCGTACCATCACATCGCTTCAAAATACCAATATTTTCTAATACACTCACACGTTCGTTCTCCGAATTGAAATCCCGAGAAGATCTCTCTGCACTTTTCCTTAAAAGAGAAGCGAGCTTATCTTGGGACAAATCATCAATACTTGCATCTTCGACGCAATTCAAATCGAAATCATCTCCCTGAGCATTACGAACATATTCGCGCATTTCAATTTCGGTCATTCTCCTGTCTGTATTGCCATCACGGGTGTAGGCTCCGTTTGGCAAGCCTAGTTGTTTGATATGGTACGGCTTAAACTGATTTTTGCATTCGGGAACACACACAGCCAAAATCCGAGCTCCCAGCCTGTCTCCGCGAAGGAGTCTTCGACTGTGGCGGTCCACCCCACCCTGACCGGGACCCCTCCTGGATTGCCACGGCCTCCGAGGCCTCGCAAAGACCGAGGGGCAGGAGAATAGTCACTAGTCGAAAGCCAGAGAATAGTCACAAGTGAAAAGTCGGAGAGTAGTCACAAGTCACAAGTCAAAAGTCGAAAGTGGGAACGGAAACACTCCCCCTGTCATCCCGACCGAGGTTTTGCGAGTGGAGGGATCTGTCCCGAATAATACAAGACATGCCTCGGGGTCCATGGATGCCGGCTCAAGGCCGGCATGACAGGTGTGGGAAACGGGGAGAATAGTCGAAAGTGAAAAGTTAAAAGTCGAAAGTGGGGAACGGGAAGAATAGTCGAAAGTGAAAAGCGGGAGAATAGTCATAAGTCACAAGTCACAAGTCGAAAGTGGGGAACGGGAACGGGGAAATAATTGAAAGGCACAAGTGAAAAGTCGAAAGTCGAATGTGAAAAGGGGGAGCGGAGACAGACGCGGCCTTTCCCATCGTCTCAACACGGTCTATGATATGGCATTTCGGGCAGGGAGACAGGCGGGAGCATGGCTAATTTCGAATGGAACGGAATTACGACGTTTTTTTCGAATCGAGAAAGAGCTTGAGAAGGGTTGTGGGGATGAAGAGGGATGCGAAGAGGATAGAGACGGATTCCTTGGTCGGATTCATCATGGCAAAAATACCGGCGTGAGATTCAGGGGAGATGGCGATGAGAACGATGGCGATGCCGAACCAGATGAGCGCGAATCGGAACCATTTCCGGAATATTTCGTCCCGAATGAAAAAAAGGAATGGGGAGACAATAAGGAGGGAGAGGGAGAAGTGAAACAGTGTTCTCGTAACTAATATACTATTACCCCCTAAGCATTTTGAAAGATTAAAATTGCATGGCCCCACGAAAGAGATCATCAATGCTCCGATCGAAATACATATTATAGTGGCTTTTTGAATTATTATTTTTTTCATAGTATGTTTCACTATTTTATTTCTTATTCCGTTTCAACTATTTGATATCCCGATTTCGGGAAATGAGAAAAATCTCTTATGGCCACGAGATCTGGCCAGGCGCAGTTCCGCTCCACAGAAAGAATACCATATTATGGGACAGGAGCGGACTGGTGAACAAAAACCGGAGTCCCGTTCGAAGTATGGATACGGCCTGCGAAGCATTCGGGCTCACAGATATCTCGGGCTTGGGCACCTGCGTCTCCGCACCGAGGACTGCAGATGGCGTTTCCTTCGCCGAGTCGCGTATCGTCTGGGCGGACGAGACAGGTGACAGGCCGAAGGAAAGCAGTCTCCCCTTCCACCTGCCAGTCACTCCCGTAATCTCGTATTTCTTTTTCGGTGTCGATCGTTTGGATGCCGATTTTTTCGATGAGGCTTTCCCTGAATGACTACTCTTCGCATCGCTCTGTACCGTCGTGGTCGGTGCAATCGTCGTCGTCACCACATTCGATATGACTGCTTCGGCATCACGGCTCTCCGGTACTGCCGGAGTCGCCTTGCTCGCATCGAATGTCGCCGTACCATCCGCGATGGGAGTCACTATGTATTCCCCTCCCGGCTCGTCGCCGTTCATATCCGCCCGAAGCGGGGAAAGGTTATCAAGTCCCTCTTTGGGAATAGACAGCTCGACCCTCGTCGAGGCATTCACCGGCAGGTTCGCAAACGTCGTATGCGACAGCAGTTCCTCGCCTTTTTTCGTCACGGCGACCTCTTCGAGCTTGAGCGTATAGGAGCCATCATCGTACCCATCGAGTCTGACCGCGACTGGCTCGCCTGCCGGAAAAGAAACGTATTTGCGTTCACCGAACCGATAGTACGAGCTCCCCGGTATCCCTTCTTCGATTATCGTGGACGTTACCCCGCCCGAAGTAATCTCCTTGGTCCCCGTGTGATTGCCAGCGCGGTCTGTGAGGGAGATATCGAGTGGTGAATAGAGCGACATGCGGATTCGCGGTTTGGCGTGGTCATAGTCGGACGGACGGGAAGTGCCTATGTAGTTCGGCAGTGCGGAATCGTTTTCCGTATGAGAAATCAATGTTGAAACGAAATCGCGCAAAGACTGAATCTCAAGCAGATTCGCATGATTACTATCGATATAAGTATTGTCATTATAATCATATAAATCAACCCAATATTTCTTTACATTCGAAGCCTCGGGAAGCATGAGAGCGCTCGGTGCGGTCACGACTTCGTCTCCGTCCACGGTGAACTTCGGTTCATAGATCGGCTCATACGTGCCGATACCCGTACAGGTCGGGATGAAAGTGAGTCCGGCCGACTGACATTTCGTCGCTTCTTTCTCGGCATAGTCGACACCACGTATCGTATCGAGTCCCCACCCGGCGATCTGTATGGCCTCGACACCGGAGGGTGGCGTCCACGTATCCAACCGCCCACTGGTCGCATCGGCCTCGTCGAGCAGATTGTCGCGCAGGATATTCTCGGATTCGACATCATCCGCTTTCGGTTTGGCGCGACCGTCCTTCGTGGCGGAAAGGAAATCCGTGAGCTCGCCACGATCACCGATCGTTCCGCCGTATACACTGCGAAAGGTGTCGAACCGGGTATGCTCGGATGAAAAAGTGATGAGCGGGTCGTCGGAGCGTTTGAAATATTCCGATGACGGGAGCAGTCCGTATGCACCAGGCATATTCTGGGCCAGTGAACGGATATCCGCGCGCGATGCAAGGATTCCCTGAAGCAGGTCTTCCTTGTAGCCGTATAAGAGTGACAATATCGAAATCGGTGCGCCCATCTGCGGTGTCCCGACGAAGACGACCTGATCGACCAGACCGGCGCGCCCCGTGTCTTGCAATTGTGTCAGGAGCGCCTTGGCAAGGAGTCCCCCGTTGGAATGGGCGACGATGGTCACCTTGCCGGACCGAGACGATTGCGCGAGCGAATCGACCGTATCGGTCAAAGAACGGGAGCCGTCCGGGTATGGCGTATCGCCGTTCGCTATATCCTCGACGTTCATCCGCCAGTCATAGGCGAACGGGACATAGTCGGCGATGACATGGTCGGTTTTCTTTTTTTCGAGATCGGCGAGGAAGGACTTGTATATGTTCGGCCCTGCGATCGGAATGCCGACCTCGTCGAGAACGTCCCTGGTATAGACATCGTTCACGCTCTTGCCATCCGTATCGAGCGCGAGGTCGGATAGATCGTTGCTGAGATAACTAGGGAGCCACAACTGATTTTCCTTTCCGGAACCGTTTTTCATATAGAGACGGCTCGCTTTGATACCGGGCAGGAAGAGGACGTTCGACGCACAGGTATGACAGACCGCGAAGAACTCGGTCGGACTGAATCCGTCTTGTGTCACGTGTCCGATGATGCCTTTGGCAGTGGGGTCATCGTGATCCTGCGAACGTGGACCGGTCGCCGAACCGTACCAGTCGTTTTTCAGAGTGACCGTCGAAGAAAGATCGCAGTCCGGGGCGCCGGAGAGAAAAGCAGGGGCACCCGGACTCCCTTTGAAATCGGAATTCTCCACGATGAGATGCGAACCGTTGGAGCCGAACGGATCGCACTCGTCGGTCGCGCCGAAATCGAGCGGATTGGGACTCCAGATATCGGCGCCGCCATTGCCAAAAAATACCGAGTCTCGAATCGTGACCCTGCCGGCCTTGAATATGACTGCGGATTGGACGATCCAGTATTCCCGCGCATATGCCGGCCGTATGAAGACATCGAGAAAAGACGGTTGCACCTTGCGGGCCATCGCCCCACCGCCCTCGATACGGACGTGCTCGAACACCGATTCTTTCGGTGAAGCATCGCTTGAAAAAAGAATGGAAAATACCGTTTTGTTGTCTCCCTTTTTTGCGAAGACGATCGGCTCGGCTTCGGTTCCGACCGCCGTGACGGAACCGTTTCGGACTTCCAGCAGAGTCGAGCCGTCGACCGTACTGTCACCGGAAAAGAATATCTTCACCCCGCGACCGATCGTGAGGGTGGCACCGTCCATGATGACGACCGATGTGTCGAAGGTGTGCTCCGACCCCGCCTCCCACGCCGTGTCCTTGTCGATAACCGTTCCATACTCCGCCAGCGCATGGGCGGTACCGTCGGGAGATGGCACGGCAATCAGGGAAACAAGGCACACGAAAACGGCGACTGGCGAGAAGAGTGAAAGACTCCTTTCCGGATACATGAACGACGTGCTCATGGCAGGTGTGGTTTTAACGTATATATGTCTACGTTGACGGATATATCCTGATAGTACGCCGGAGGGTAGTCATAAGTCAAAAGTCGAAAGCCGGAGAGTAGTCGAAAGTGAAAAGTCACAAGTCGAAAGTGGGAACGGGAACGGGGAAAGACGAAGTCACAAGACGGAGAGTAGTCGGAAGCATGCAACGGGGTCCCTGGATGCCGGCTCAAGGCCGGCATGACAGGTGTGTGTGGAACGGGAAGAATAGTCAAAAGTGAAAAGTCGGAGAGTAGTCATAAGTCACAAGTCACAAGTCGAAAGT
>CAIOMK010000010.1 GCA_903859375.1 Candidatus Moraniibacteriota bacterium | reverse complement strand
GTCAGTTGTCAGTCGTCAGTTGGAGCATCACACAGAGGGTGATGCGACCATTCGACTTGCATGCCTTATCCACGCCGCCAGCGTTCATCCTGAGCCAGGATCAAACTCTCAATAATTTTGGAAGCATCACCCGAAGGCGATACTTCCGGCGAAGCCCGAAGGCTTCGCGACCGACTGATTTCTTCTCAAAGAAATATAGAAGGACCAACCACAAAAATTTGCGATTGTCTCTTTTGTAAAAGTTCATTTGCGGGAATAAAAAAAGAAAGTCCGTCTCCTTTCTCTAAACCGCTTTCCTAGTATAGGGAGCGAATCGAATACTGTCAAGGGGCCGGCCTCAATACGGGACTTGCTGAAATTTATCCAATAAAAAGGCTCATAAAAGCACTATTTTGAACGTCTATTCAGAAAGAAGAGCGCCAGCAAAGGAACAGCCAACCAGATGATTCCGGCAAGTGGCGTCCCAAAGTATTCTATCGGAACCGAAATAGGAAACGTGGCGACCGCCTTCTTCGGCACGAGCTTCACCAAAACGCTCACGATCATACCCGTCACGATGATTCCAGTCACGACAACTCGCCAAAGAGTGTCTTGTGGCAACGATGGAACATGGACCTCGAACAACAATCGGTCGACCAAAGTCAGGAGCACGAGGAGAAGGACAAACAGCCATGCCTGAGTGAGTGGAAAGTCCTTCGGCAGGACATCAACCGACGCGCTCGTAAAGACGAGTGCCACATAGACGCTCATGACCACGTTCACGAGGCGGTTCCTCCCAAGGAGAAAACCGACTCCGATACCGACACCGATGAACAATACGCCGAAGACGATAAGTCCCGCGAGGTCCTTCGGAAACGTGGCAGGAAACAGTGAAACGAGTGAATTCATGTGTTTGTTTCTTTTCCAAAATCATACCATGACGAATCACAATCGTCAAAAATTCCCTTTAAAAAGCCTTTTAATTACTTGACATGCCCTTCCCTGCGTCGGTACCTGTGTGATATACTGAATACCATCACAAAGGAAAACGTCGCATGAATCTCAACCGTCTCCATACCGTCGTGTTTTGGACATTTCTCGTTTTTTTCCTCACAACGGTCGCATCCGTCCTTTTTTTCACGTTCGGATATCGGTTCAGTTTCGAGCGCGGCATATTCATTTATACGGGATCGGTCACGATCAAATCCAATCCCCGTTCCGTGAACATCTCTCTCGACGGGGAACCGGTCCCCGCCGATATCATCCACAGCATCAACCAGTCGATTCACGTGACCGGCATCGCCCCCGGAGAGCATTTCATCCGCGTCGAGGCCGATGGATACCTTCCATGGGAGAAGAAGGTCATCATTCAGAGCGGTATCTCAACGGAGTTTTGGAACATCATCCTGCCACGAACCTCATATGAACAGACGTCGGTCGCCGACGGTGATTTCATAAAGGCATTCAATTCATCGACACGGAAATATTTCGCACTTGTCGGAGAGAAAGAAGGGGAAACGACCATCACCGTGATTGAACGGGCGACCGGCACGGCGACCCCGGTCATGTCGAACCGCGACTACCGGTTCGATCGGGAAGACGGTCGCAACATAGAATGGTCCAAAGACGAGACACTCCTTCTCGTCCCGCTTCGATCGCGCGACGGAGGAGGACAGTCGGTGTTCATGATAGATCGCGCCGCCGGAACCGCAACGAACCTGCAGGACATCTCATCCGTCCCCGATCCCGAGAACCCACGGTGGCATCCCGACAATGACGGCACCTTTTTCGTTCTTTCCCACGGTTCGCTCCTTCTGATACGACCCGATACGAAAGACACCGCACAACGGGCCACGACCATCGCCAAAAACGTTTCCGCTTATGATCTCGCCGGTCGTTTCGCGGCGATTCTCGACGGCGTGTCCGGCACGATTTCACTTATACCGTTCGCCGATCTGACCACCACGAATCAGGAAGTCCTTACCAAACCGTTACCGGGAGCGGATCATTTCACGAAACCATTCCTCACCATGTACGATGACAGACGGATCGCCGTCTATGACAAAGGAGGTGAAGGATTCCTTTGGAACGACAACGGGAAACTCGAGCCCTCGATCGTATCGCTCGGATCCAGCATCGAAGGAGCCCAATTCTCCGATGATGGAAAGAAACTTCTGTTCTTCACCGCCAACGAGGTCTCCGTCCTTTTCGCCCGGGACTGGGATGTCCAACCAACCAGGGAAGACGGCGAGATTCTCCAAATCGCACGGTTCTCCTCTCCCATCTCGGAGGTCCAATGGGTGAAAAATTACGAACACATCCTTTTTTCCCTGGGTGGAGAACTCAAACTAGCAGAGCTCGACAACCGCGACCGAAGAAATATCGAAACCATTCTTCCCCCATCTGGAAAAGTTCTCAGGCAGGTGATCACGCTTCCAGCCGAAGACGAACTGTATATGATTTATGGAACCGGCGACACCGGTCCGGCAGATTTTTCCTTCATCGGCTTTCCGGAACCGATCGGATTCTTCGGACAATAAAGAGAGACATGAGCGATCAAAAAAAACGGCCCGGCTTCGTATGCCAGGTCGGTTTTTCATAGGGAAACAATCCGAGAGAGTGCTCCTTATCGCAAAGAATCAAACAATCGCTGATCGGAAGCATTCGTAATGTGATCATTGGCATGCTCCGACGAGGGACCCGACGGTCGTGGTACGGACGCCGGCCTCACGACTGATTTCGATGCAAGCAAAGAGGACGGCCCACCATCTCGTGACGCGTCCAAGCCGACGGAACGAAGAGGAGCGACGGGTTGCGCCGATTTGAAACCGTACCGTTCCAACTCCTGATACAGGTGTTGACGCGCGTCGTCCGCAGACGCCTTATTCAGAGCATCAACCCGTTGAAGATTGTATTCGAAATTCATCACCAACCGTTGCAGTCCTCCGGATCCGGAGTGAATGCTGCTCTGGTCCATAAACCGAAGCATATCCGACTGCAGAGACCTGACATCGTTTTCCATTCTCGAAATGCCCTCCGACGCTTTCGACCGCTCGGCTAGCATCGCCCGTTTCCATTCCTCTCGGACGGCGTTTTTCCGTACCGTATCATGTTCCAAAGAGAGCCTGTCGTTATATGTCGAATAGATATCCGCCAAACGTGAATCATATTTCCCCAACAAATATCGTATGTTCCTGTTGTACGCGTTCTCGGCGATCTGAAGCGACTGCACGGCCTCGACTATGTTGTCCGCAGCGGCGTCTTTCCTCCGCATCCATTCCTGGGCACGCCCCCTCGCATCACGGTATGCACCGTCGAAGTCATTCATATCATAATGGGAAACGCGATGATCCCGCTGTTCATATGCGGTCGGTGCGAAGAGCTTGATACCTCCGGCCTGAGCCGTTTTCACTCCTCCTGCGGGAAGCGTGGACAATGCCAACACAGTGGCCATGATATATTTTTCGGCACGGGGATGTTTGTCGAGAAACGCACGCAATCCGGTATGTGGAATATCGTCGTGAGCCTCCACAGACATCGTTTCGTCATGTATGTCCATATCACCCGCCAACGTCTCTTCATGAGGCATTGCGTCATACTCAGAGACGAGCCTCTCGAGATCCGCAAGTACGCTTTCGATGTCACCGTCGGGATTGATATCGCGCACATAGGAAATCAGCCCCTCCACGGTCTGGGGATACTTCTGTTCAACACCGTCCTCGTCCATACCGGCAGATTCAAAACCGGGAGCCTCCCTCAACGAGAGCGCCGTTCCTTCCGGAGTATAGACCACGCGACCATGCAACCGTTCGGCTGCCTGCGGAAGGGAAATCGTTTGTTCCGAGGTCTCTTCAGATCGGTCGCCGTCGACTGATTTTATGGTATTGAAATTGAAATTGTTTTCCATATCGATCTTATTCGTTGCCTTTCATGAGTCCGGCGAAATAGGTCTTCTCTTCCTCGGCTATCTCATCGAGCTTCACCCGATCACCGTTCGCGTCTATCCTCTTGCGTATGTTTCCGGTAAAGAAAAGGAGTAGGCCACGATCTCCGCCGAACACGTCCACGAATATCTTGTGTATATGTTCGCCCGCGTTGTCGAGCCGGTCATGCCACAATTTCCGATCCTCCTGTCGAAGATCGGTCTCGTCGAAAATAGCTTCAAGCTGTTTCTGAAATTCGTCCTCATTCATAAGAATAATATACCACATCACCAGTGAAATATAAAAACGACCGTTCAGGAGCGCCTTACAGCGATATTGAATCGCAGGAAAAATAGTGGATGACGAAAAACAAAAGATATCGAACACATGTCAGTGGTCGCATTCGCACGAAATCAGAGGATGAAAAAAGTCGGATCCAGATACCGGAGACATCGCTCGTCACGATATCGCGGTACGAACAAGACGGACACGACACGATGATATCGATCAGCGAAAACAAAAAGGTCGGCTGACCGTTTTCTGATACGAAAAAAGAAAAGCTCCGGCATATGCCGGAGCTTTTGAAATCGATCGGGATGACTAGCGCTTGCTCCACTGCGGGGCGCGACGGGCTTTCTTGAGTCCCGGTTTCTTGCGCTCGACGGAGCGGGCATCACGGGTGAGAAATCCGACGGCACGAAGTGAGGTACGGAGCGCTTCATCGTGCTTCAGGATGGCGCGTGCCACACCGAGACGGATCGCTTCCGCCTGTGCATTCACACCACCGCCTTTGACGGTCGCCGAGACGACGAAATCACTGGCGAGGCCGACTGCCGAAAGAGCCGCGACAACGATTGGCTGAAGGGATACCGGGAAATACTCCGTATACGCCTTCTTGTTGACGATGTGCTTGTCATTGCCCTTGTCCGGATACAGACGTACCTGAGCGACGGCCGTCTTGCGACGTCCGACGGCATACAGATACTTCCCGCTTATAGCGGAAGATTTCACGGTCTTCTTCTCTTTTTCGATGATTGCGGTTTTCGTGGCCATATGCCTATTCGTGATTCACATGGATAGTCTCTTCCTCGCGCTTTTCATCCGTATACATACGGAGTCTGGTCAGCATCTGATCTCGGAGTTTGTTCTTCGGGAGCATCCCGTAGACCGCCTGGTAGAGCACTTTGCGAGAATCCTTCTTCATCTGGTCCTTGAAGGCGATGGAGCGGATGCCTCCCGGATAACCGCTGAAGTGATGGTACATCTTGTCTTCACGCTTGTTTCCGGTCACTTGGAGCCCGTCAGTGTTGATAACCACCACGAAATCACCGCCGTCAATATTCGGGGCGTAGTCGACTTTCGTCTTCCCTGAGACAGCACCGACGATTTCTGTCGCAAGCCGGCCAAGAACCTTGCCTTGGGCGTCGAACAGATGATATTTTCGATTGACCTGGTGTTTCATACGATTGCTTCCTAAACTAAACTAGACAACGAATTCGATAATGGCCATCTCGGCACCATCCCCTTTTCTTGGTTCAAGCTTCACAACGCGCGTGTATCCGCTCTGTCGTCCTTCGAAACGCGAAATGAATTCCGGCAAGACGAGCTTGCTAACCGCCATGACCGGAAGGGTCCGGCGCAATTCACGGATAGCATTCACTTTCCCGGTCTCATCGATCGTGCTTTTCTTCGCCTTATTGATAAGCGGATCGACTTTGTTCCTCAGTTCCTTTGCTTTGGCGAGCGTGGTCTCGATCCGCTCGTGCAACACAAGACTGCCGAACATTGTCCGGAACAGCGCGCGGCGCTGGTTTCGATTCCTACTCAGTATCCGTCCTGATTTTCTGTGATTCATACGAAAAACTCAACGATCCGATTATTCCGAAACTTCAGCTTTCTCCTTCTTCACGGCTTTCTTGGCGACCTTCTTCGGGGCCTCTTTCTCATCGACCGTCTCATCGGACACTGCTACGACCGCTTCCTCTTGGATGGCCGCGAACTGTCCCACGAGAATATCGACTGCCTTTCCGAATGCGATCTCAGGATCGACACTTCCATCCGTCAACACTTCGATGGAAACTTTGTCATAGTCGGTCCGCTTGCCGACGCGCATGTTCTCAACCTCGTAGTTCACGCGACGGACCGGCGTGTAGATCGCGTCAAGCGCGATTCGTCCGATTTCGCGTTCCTCGAGTTCACGTGCCTCAACCGGCACATATCCGATACCCTTGCCGATTTCGAGCTCCATTTCAAACTCCGCCTTTTTGTCGGTCAGAGTGACGATATGCTGAGCGGGATTCACGATCTCCACCGAGGACGGGGCCTTTATATCGCCTGCCGTCACGATGCCGTCGCCTTTTGCCTTGAGGGTCACTATGACTGACTCATCACCATGCAGACGAAAACGGAGTTGCTTGAGATTGAGAAGAATCTGCACGGCATCTTCCAAGACGCCCGGGATCGCGGTGAACTCGTGTGAGACACCCTTGATCTTTACCGACTGTGCAGCCGCCCCTTCAAGTGAGGACAGCAAGACGCGACGAATCGCGTTGCCGATCGTGGCACCGTATCCCGGATAGCATCCGAGAATCTCAAACTTCGTGATATTGTCCCCGATGCGGGTGACTTTGGGTTTCTGAGGTACCGGAATCATAGGTTTTCTCCGAACGCTCCGGCGGCGTTTGTCGGCGCCGGGACATCCTCCTTCGGATTACTTATGGGTTACTTCGAGTAATACTCGACAACGAGCTGAGCATCGACATTCACTTCGACATCGTCACGGCCCGGCAAGGAAACCACTTTCCCTTCAAGCTTGGCAACATTCATATCGAGCCACTTCGGAATATTCTGCTTTCCGGAGAGTTTTTCTGGGAGATCTTTGAAATACGTCTTCTCGCGCTTGCCAGGTTTCACTGTAATCACATCGCCGACGCTTGCTTCGAATGAAGGGATGTTCATGCGGCGACCGTTTACCGTGAAACAACTGTGTGAGACAAGCTGACGGGCGAGGGCACGGGACGGGGCGAACCCGAGACGATACACCACGTTGTCGAGACGTCGCTCGAGACGGCCGAGGAGCTCGTTACCGATAATGCCCTTGCGACGGCTCGCGTCATCGAAGTGACAACGGAACTGACGTTCCATAACACCGTATACGCGCTTGATCTTCTGTTTCATCGCAAGCTGACGACCGAACTCGCTTCCTGAGCGGGTCGGCTTCGCTCCATGTACTCCGGGAGCGGTCGGGCGACGGACCATCGCGCACTTCTGCGAAGAACAACGATCCCCTTTGAGGAAAAGTTTCTCGCCCGCGCGGCGACAGAGTCTGCATTTGTCCATTATTCGTGCCATATCGTTTCGCTTCTTGTCCGTGATTAGATTCTCCGCGGTCGCTGTGGGCGACAACCATTGTGAGGAAGTGGTGTGATATCCTTGATAGAGAGAAGGACGAAACCGTTGTTCGCGAGTGCGCGGACCGAAGCCTCGCGACCGCTCCCGACACCCTTTACGAACACATCGAGTTCCTGAAGGCCGAATTTCTTCACTTTCTCGGTCACCTCGGCAACCACCTGAGTGGCGGCGTACGGGGTAGACTTCTTTGCACCCTTGAATCCGAGATGTCCTGCGCTCGACCAGGCAAGTACCGCACCATTCTGATCCGTCAAGGTGACGATGGTGTTGTTGTATGTGCACTGGACGCTTGCCCTGCCACGGAAAACCTGTTTCTTGCTCTTCTTCTTTTTCTTGCCCGCTTCTGCAGAAACAGCCTCGGCATTTTCAGCCGCGGGTTCCGTTGTCGTCACATTCTTTTTCTGTACTTCGTCTGCCATATCCTTTGATGGTGAATATCCCCACTTATGCCGTCCGACCTGAAAGGCGGATGGTTACGTCTTGGCCGCATCCTTGCGACGACCGCTTCCCATAGTCCTTCGAACGTTGCCTCTCACGGTACGAGTATTCGTTTTCGTCCGCTGTCCGCGTGCCGGAAGGCCCTTCTGGTGACGGGTTCCCCGGTAACATCCGATTTCCCGAAGTCGTTTGATGCTCATCTTCACCTGGTGGCGAAGCTCTCCCTCGACACTGTGCTGTTTCTCGATCGCCTCGCGAAGCCTGTTGGCATCGACGGAAGACAGATCTTTCGTCCGCGTCGTGGGATCGATAGCGAGCTCATCGAGAATCTTCCGGCTCGAAGCCGGACCGATGCCGTAGATATATGTGAGGGATACGTCGATCCTTTTTCCGTCCGGGATGTTGACGCCTGCGATTCTGACCATAATGGAACTTTTTTAGCTGCTTTAGCTGCCTATCCCTGACGCTGCTTATGCTTCGGGTTCGTGCAAATGACGAACACCTTGCCCTGACGACGGACGATCTTGCAATGGGCGCAGATTTTTTTCACTGAGGCTCTCACTTTCATAACGTTTCACGATAGTCTATCAACCGTTTATTGTCGGAGTCTTTGGACGATCCGACCCTTGGAAAGGTCATACGGACTCAACTCGATGATGACCTTGTCACCAGGCAACAGCCTGATATAGTGGACCCTCATCTTTCCGGAAATATGTCCGAGTACCTCGTGCCCATTCTCAAGTTTGACCTTGAAAGTCGCGCTTGGCAGCGACTCGGCGACTACTCCTTCCATCCGGATCACGTCTTTCGTATTTCCCATAGAGGGATTTTTTCTTTATAACCGATAAAACAAAGCAAAAACAGAAAGCTCTTCTGCCGGCCGACCCTGTCTGACGCCAGACACTATCACTTTGTCGCCATTGCCTCGTGAAGAAGCTTTTTTCTGTGTAGGCCCATTGTAAGAGAGTCTTCGTATTTTGTCAAACCTCGACTCCGGTTCCGGTCGCAAAAGAAGACTTCCCCAACCCGGCTTCGTGGCCTTCTCTTCGATAAATATGCTGAAAAAGGCCTATTTTCCGTATCTTCTCTCACGCCTCGAGAACTCTTCAATCGCCTCTTTCAGGGATTCCTTGTTAAAATCAGGAAAGAGCTTGTCGGAAAAAACGAGCTGCGAATCCGCCGTTTCCCACATGAGAAATCCGGCAGACAGATGAGCATCCCCTCCGGTCCGGACCAAAAGATCGACCGGAGAGACCTCGTGCGACATAAGATGACGCTTCACCGTCTCTTCAGAAATATCCCGAGGTCGGAGCGACGCCTCCGCAACCGACTTGAATGCCTGTAGCATATCGTCGACACCGCTGTAGGCGATGAAGAAATTGAGATAATGACCCGAATAATCTTTGGTCTTCTCCTCAATTTCCAAAAGAAGTTTCTTGAGCGGTGAAGGAAACTGCTCGCGCCACCTGCCTATGAAGCGGACATGTACCTGATCTTGAACCAGCTCCTCGCTCTCCGAAAGCTCACGGAACTGTTCGAAGTAAATGCGAAGTAGCTCACGGCTTTCGTTCAAAGGGCGTTTCTTCAGGTTGTCGAGTGATGAACCCCATAACGAAAGCTCACGGACACCGAGGTCCCGTGCGGCACGGATGAGTTCCTTCATGGTCTTCGCTCCGGCCTCGTGCCCCTTCCACGGGTCGAGTCCGCGACTTCGTGCCCATCGACGGTTCCCGTCCGGGATGATGACCACATGATTCGGAATGGCGGATGGTGTCTCGCTCATAACAATATCAAAAATTCCGTTCGGAGATGTAATCGGCGACGGATATAAGGAATCCTTTCGCATCATTCGAAATGTCAGCCGATCCGATCGACCGCTTCGCCTCCTCTACCAATTGAACCATAGAATCCGTCGATAAATCAAGCGCCCCGGAATCACGAAGAATGGAGCGGAAGCGTTCAAGATCTCCCGTTTCGAGAACACCCTTCCGAAGGATGGCCTGCAGTTCGGCTTGTTCGGATCGCGTGGCATTTTCCATTGCGAACAGGACCGGCAATGTCCGTTTCCCTTCCTCTATATCCGAGCCTACGGGCTTACCGATCTTGTCCTCGGTTCCGAATGCGCCGAGAATATCGTCACGTATCTGAAAGGCGACCCCAGTCGGCACCGCATACCGGCTGAGTAATCCGGTCCGCCCCTCATCCGCGCCTGCCAGAAGAGACCCGAGGATGAGCGGCCCCTCGACCGTATATTTCGCGGTCTTGTATTCGTACATGCGGAGCACGTCCGCCCGACTGATGCCTTTCCGAAATTGGAAGGAAAGATCCATCGCCTGTCCGATTACGGTGAAGGAAACTATCTTCTGCAACTCGGACAGTGCGCGGAATACATGTTCATGTGAAAAGCCGGATGTGAAAATAAGGTCGTTGCCGAGTGCCGATACCATGTCGCCCAGGATGATGGCGATGGAATCCCCGAAGTGGTCGGCATCCTCGGTCCGTTCGAAGACGTTCGTACCGTAACGGGCGTACCGGGCATGCAGGGATTCCCGTCCATGGCGCAGGTCGTCCCGGTCGATGACATCATCATGGATCAACAGGAACGCATGCACGAGCTCTATGCTCATCGACGCACGGAGAATCCGATCTTCATCCGTACCGCCGGCCGCGAAATATCCGGCACACATCATGGCGGCACGAAGACGCTTGCCTCCCGCGAGGATGATGTCGCGGACCTCGGTAAGCGCTCCCGCCACCAATTCGTCCTCTTTCGCCGTCTCGGCTATGACCGTATCGAAGTGTTCCCGGAGAATCGGATTGATCCTCTCCCGAAACGATTCGAGTCCCGTCTTCGCATCGGTGAAAAGAGCTTCTCTCAAACTCGGTTCGTGTACATCCATATCAAAACGAAAGATAATCGGTATATTTTCGAAACAGCGCCCGCGTCGCATAAAGGTCTCCCCCGTTGTACCTCGCGATGTCCTCGTATTTCCCTTCACGGAACATGGCGCCGACATCGTCACCGGACACGCCACCCGCTTTCGGACTCTCTATGCCGAACGCCCTCGTCCACAGGTGCAGACTCCCTTTGCGCCGAAGCGCACCATAAAATGAAAGTTGCTCGAGAAGATCTATGTGCTTGGCATTCGCCGGTTGGAGGTTCACATATCGGTTCGCGACCAGGTTTTTTCCGGACCGTATGCCGTGCGTCGCCGAACGGATCATCATGAACGGCGCATCGAACGACCGACCGTTGAAAGAGACGAACGTATCGTATCTCTCCGCCACTCCCCAAAACCGTGCGAGCATGTCATGCTCCGACATGGCCTCGAATTTGAGCGCGCCATCCTCGAATTTTTTTCCTTCGCTCCCGGGAGACTGATAATATACCGCACCCTGGTCCCGGTCCGCATCGAGCACGCCGATCGCGACTATCTCACCGGTGAGCGGCGAGAACCCGAGTTCTTCCTTGAGGTCTTTCAGGGAAGACTGGTATTCCCCTTCGTCCGACGCCTCGTGCCGTATCCATCTCGTAAGCGATTCCTGCGTCGTCGAGTCGAGCTCATCGAAGTTTTCTCCGACCGTCTCGATATCGAATATGAGTGTTGCCATACTCCGGAAACAAGAATAACGATTCTTCCAGGGTATCATTTTCCAATAAGTATATCAAACCGGCGACTCGGAGAATAAAAAAATGCCGGGGTCCTATTGGCCCCCGGCATACTCATCATCCTTCCCGGTTTTCCCGATTCCACGTCAGACCCGCGGAGCATTCTGTTCCCTGCCGGCCGGCGTCAGTATCGCCCAGGCACCGATCGTCTCGAGGCAATAGGTCTGCAGTTCCGCTATGGTGTTTGATCCGGTGTGTGCCAATCCGCCACACACCAATTCCAAGACTTTCGGAAACCACTTCCGAAGAGGACCGAGATGCCTTACCGAACCGCTGACACCCTCGGCCGCACGCTTTCCTTTTCCATAGCGATTTTCCGCACTTCTGGCCCGGATCGCTTTTTCAGAAGCCTCTCCACTGTATGAGACCGTCCCATCCGTCGTCCCATTTACCAGAAAGGAAACCGATTCACTGGCAGCAACGAACATCTTCCCGCCCATGATAGCATCCGCCCCGGCAGCGAGAGCCTTCACCACGTCACCCGGCGTATTGATACTTCCGTCCGCGACGATGTCGGCGGTTACGATCCCGGCAATCCTTTTGGAATACCGTCTCGCGAAGGAGATCTTCTGAATCAGCGTGAACATCGGATACCCGATACCCGTGCCGATTGAAGTCGTACAGATGGACCCAGGACCGATACCGAGCTTCACGACGTCCGCACCCGCAGCCGAAAGTCGGAGATACCCGTCGATGTCCGCGACATTACCCGCTACAATGCAGACATTCCTGTTACCGATGACTTTTTTCAGACGCGACACCTGGTCGATGACCGCACGGCAATTCCCATGACTCGAATCGATCACGACGATACCGACACCGAGATCAAGACATGGGATTACACGTTCTGTGATATCTTCTTCCCTGTCATTGATCGCCATTCCCACCAAAGGTTTGCCTTCATACGTCACCGGATTTGCATCCGCCGTATCCTTCATAAAATAAAACCCGGCGAGACTGCTGTCATCGTTCAGTACCGGAAGAATCGAACATTCCTGCTCATTTCTCGACCGCTGTTGGACCTCGTTGAATGGCGTATTGGCACGCACCGTTTTGAGTTCCGAGACACTCTTCATCCACACTGAAACGAGATCTTCCCCGTGTTCCTTGAAACTGACCTTGTCGGTGAACATGATGCCCTCAAAAGCACCCGACTCCGTGATGACCGGAATCGTACTGAAACCGAATTCGTCGAGAATCCTCTGTGCCTCCCGAACCGTATCGTCCGGCCGGAGACTCTTCGGATTCTCTACCAAAAAAGGCCTGCGACGAAGCGCTTCTTTCACGGAGCCAATCTGGTCCTGTACCCTTTGAAAGCGGTATACGACACCGCATCCTCCATGCCCGGATAAGGCAATCGCCATCTCCGCCCCGGTCACGTCACCCATCGGTGCGGAAAGGAACGGTATTTTCAGCGATACACAACCGAGTCTGGTTCCGAGATTGACATCGTTCGGATGCACTTCGGAATGCCCCGGCATTATTGACAGTTCAGGCAACGCGTACGCCGGCAATGGGCATCCGGGACCGACGACTCGCCCAAGCACCATTTTCCAATACTTTCGCTCGATGCGCTGCGCCGATGCCGTGATGTCCTCATATACACATACTGTTTCTCGCGTCATCATGACCTCCTTGGTCGTTATTCATTGATAGGTTTAAGGAACCAAAATAATGGATGAATAATATCCCGTCCAGCCGAAATTGTCAAGAGGAAAAGAGCCTTCATCCTATTGATACACGCTCGACAAGGATATCCTTTCCGAAGAATACGCCTCCCAATGTCTCAAACCGATCTGTCAGGTCGGTCGAGCAGAATCGGACCGTTCCACACCTGCCGAGCTTTTCATCGATTTCCGGATGCCTGTCCAGGTATCGCTTCAATTTTTTCGGCACGATTGCCGCACCGGAAACGATATAAGTATTCGGACCGACAATCTGCCTGATGACGTCTTCGAAGATCCCATAGTGCGTACAGCCGAGTATAAGCGTATCGACGCCCTCCCTTTTTATCGGATCGAGATATCCTTCCAGAAACACACGTGCGGCCATCGTATCGTGTTCCCCCATCTCCACAAGCGGGACGAGTAGCGGACAGGCTCTCTGAAAAATCTCCGCTTCCGAATCAAGCTTCGCGATCTCACGGACAAACGCTCCGGACCGCACCGTCCCTTCCGTCGCTATGACGCCGATTCTTTTATTCACCGTCATTCTGACCGACTCTTCCGCTGTAGGAATAAGGACACCGAGAATTTTCCGATCAGGATACCGCTCCGGCATATATTTCTCCTGGATTCTCTGGAGGGCATCGCTCGATACCGTATTGCAGGCAAGGATAACGAGGTCGCACCCGTTTCCATACAAAAAATCGACCACCTGTGTGGTGAATTCATATACGGCTTCAGGGGAACAGTCACCGTACGGCGCTCGGGCGGTATCGCCCAGGTACAGATAATCGTATTCGGGGAGTTCCTCCACGAGTCTGCGAAGAATATCGATTCCTCCGAAGCCGGAATCGAAAACACCTATGGATGCTCCGTGTTTTTTCTGCATACGTTCCGTGTTGAATATATACCGGCGTCACATCAGACTGAATTTCCAGTCTAGCAACCGATATCGATTCGGACAATGCTGACAGAGAATAAAAAACGGCCCGCATAACGCGGACCGTTTTCCATATGTGACCCTAAGGGGAATCGAACCCCTGTCCCCACCGTGAGAGGGTGGTGTCCTAACCGCTAGACGATAGGGTCGAACGTCAACAACCGAATACCGATCAAACCATGTTTGTTTTCCCTGCAGGGGCGGTAGGAATCGAACCTACACAAACGGTTTTGGAGACCGTTGTACTACCACTATACGACACCCCCGGAACCAAGAAACAGCCGACAATAAACAGATAACAAGAAACGGAAGGATCCGTGCCTCTGTCCATTGTTTACTGCCGGCTGTTGGTCGACCCTACTTGCTCTCGTTGTGCGGCGTATGTTTCCGGCAAAAAGGACAGTATTTGCTGAGTGCAAGCTTCTCCTTCACCTTCTTCTTGTTCCGCTTCGTGTATACCGTGATGCGCTTGCATTCAGAGCACTTCATCTTCGCCATGTTGTCCTTGATCTTTCCCATATTCCATTCAAAAATATAACTGCTTCAGTGTACGGAAAAATAACGAATCCGTCAACCCTGACGAGGTTCTAAGGCTTCAAAATGACTCCTTTTTTTTCCTTGAGCCACCGACCAGGACTGCCAACCGGAGGCTGGTCACCCTTTGGGTGAAACTGGTGTGCGCGTGACTTACTAAGGATCGACTCTTCCTTGAGCCGTTGACCAGGATTGAACTGGTGACCTCGTCCTTACCAAGGACGTGCTCTACCAACTGAGCTACAACGGC
>CAIOMK010000009.1 GCA_903859375.1 Candidatus Moraniibacteriota bacterium | reverse complement strand
TAGCACAGTTCAGCACCGGGACGTCTACGGCGACCGGGGCGAAGATATCCACAGGTACCGTCAGCGGGATTCTCACGACAGTGATGAACTGGCTCCTTGGTATCCTCGGTATCGGTGCGATCATATCCTTCGTCATAGCCGGTATCCTGTATCTCACCGCTGCCGGTGATGAAGGCAAGACCGAGAAGGCGAAAAATATGATGACCTATGCCATCGTCGCGGTGGTAGTAGCACTCGTCGGGTACGTCGCAGTCAATACGATATCTGGACTGCTTGGAGCGGGAGGACAGACGGCTTCGGGAGTCTAGCCTTTGTTCGAAAGATTTGGAAACAAGAAAGCGGCCCCGCACGTGCGGGGTTGTTTTTTTTCATTTCCAAGACTATTATATGGACAGGAAACGCCTTACGATTTTTTTCAAAATAGTCCGGAAGACAGCGATGTCGTTTTGGAATACGTCAGTCTTGTATTGATCTGCGGATGCGAGACTCATTCATAGAAAATCACATGTATAATAAACACTTCCCGTCCTTCCTGCGACACCTGTCAGCGTCGCTGTGTTCACTTTTTTTGTTGGTCGGACTCATTCATTCGTCCGGAGCACTCGCCGCCGCAACCTGCACGAACGGGACGAACATGAGCGGGATGTGCGTTCCGACGGATACCGGTATGCCGGCCACTTCCATCGAACAGATCATCTTGAACGTCATGAATTGGCTCCTCGGCATATTGGGTATCGTCGCCATGCTCGTATTCGTGATAGCCGGGTTCCAGTATCTGACGGCCGGCGGTGACGAGAAGAACACCGAAAGTGCCAAAGGGAATATCAAGTATGCTATCATCGGTGTCGCCGTCGCGCTTATCGGGTATGTCGTCATATACACGATCAATATGCTTCTGACGGGTACCGGAACCGATACGTATGGTGGTTATTAACGGTAGTGACCCGACTTTATTCGCGTCGTGGAAACAGTAACGATATGAAAAAAAACGTTCTCGTCCTGTCATTTCTCATCCTGTCTTTTTTTGCAGGAGCGCTTTCTTTTCCGATGCAGACATCTGCCGTCATCGAGTGCACGGGTGAGACTATCAACGGCATCTGTATTCCGGGAGACACCGGATTGTCGGCCAAGACCGTACCGGAGGTCGTCACGAATGTCATGAGCTGGCTCCTCGGCATATTGGGTACCATTGCCATGCTCATGTTCGTGATAGCCGGACTCCAGTATCTGTTGGCTGGGGGTGACGAGAAGAACACCGAAAGTGCCAAGGGAAACATCAAGTATGCCATCATCGGTGTCGCGGTCGCGCTCCTCGGGTATACCATCCTGTTTACGATCGATATGCTTGTGACGGGCGTTGGAATCTGATCATTTTATCAATATGTCGAGAGGATCCGACCGTTTCCGGTTGTCTCCGGCACCACATCAAAACAACACTATGCATAAAAGATCCGGCAACCGCATCCTTCCCGTTCTCGTGACAGCATTCGTTTTCCTCATTTCTTTTTCCGCTCTTCCCGCTTCCGCCGGAACGAAGTTCAAATACACCGCGACAATAGGGACAGCGGCCGTCAAGAGCGGTTTCGCCACAGCGGAAACATGCGCTACCGGAGCGGCGGCCGATCATGTGAGCGAGTTTACATGCGCGTATGATGCTGTCACAAAATCCTTCAAATACACGGGAAAGACAATAACGACGGTGACCAAAGACGGATTCGGTGGCCCTGAAGGGTGCGCTGCCGCCATGCAGGCGGTGGTTGGTCTTCAGTCGGGGACGTGTATTTCTTATACGGACGGCTCGAGGTGTTTGGGAACGTGTGAGTCTGCGTGTACTGCCGGAGGGAGTCAGGCAGAGCTTGGTACCTGTACTACCGCCGCAGATGGAGCCGCCTCTAACGGGATGAAGTGTTGTATAGCAGCAAATTCCGTCGGCGGCGCCTGTTCCGTGGCTGGGAAGAACGGAGCATGCAAAGCTACATGCGCGACAACAGAGCCATCGGGAGGAACTTGCAATGTAGGGAGTGGCACTGCATACGATGGGATGAAATGTTGTGTGCCGAATACGGCAGCAGGAGATGTGGAGGGATCAGGAGCAGGCGGTACGACCGCTGCCGTCAGTTTCACGAATCCGCTTGCGTTCGATACCGTACAGGGTGCGACTGCCGTGTTTCTTGCGGCCTTTCAGGGCATCATCGTCATGCTCGCGCTCATCTTCCTTGTCTTGGGTGGCATCCTGTATATCACTTCTGCCGGTGATACGAAGAATATAGACAAGGCAAAAGCGATGATCACCGCCGCGATGATCGGACTCGCGATAGGTGTGGCCGCTCCTTCGCTTCTGAAGACAGTCGGAGACGTGCTCGGATGGGGCGGGGCGGAGCTTCCGACCGCTGTGACAGGTGCCAAATCCGCGATGGAGGTCGCACAGGGAATCCTTGATTTCCTCCTCTCTATCACAGGTCTGCTCGCCATGCTTATGCTCGTCATCGGTGGGCTCATGTTCTTTGCCGCCGCCGGCGACGAGAAACGTGCCGAAACCGCCAAGAGCATCGTGAAGTATGCGGTCATGGGAGTCGCACTCGCTATCACGTCGCTCATCATCGTCCGGACGGTCGCGACACTCTTTACCGGTTCATAAAGAACTATATTCGATCAGAAAGCGGTCCGGGAATGGTCCTGGGCCGTTTTTTATCATCGTTGGTCGGCTTCAGATCCATTTGACATATCGTTCCTTTTGCCCTATACTTGAGCCATACGGATAGGGGTGGCGTCGGAGTTCGCGTGAGCGGACTTTTTTCTTTAGATAAGCCATTTCCAGTTATTCAAAGGTAGACTGATTGCCTTGAATCGTATACCAATATCATTAAGCAGGTCGTGTTCGGGATTTCCCCGGCACGTCATAATCAGCACATAATATGGCACCAAGAAAGAAAGCGGCTCCGGAGCCGGAACAGAATCTCTCGGGACGACTCGGAGAATTCGGAAGCGCAATCATGCAAATTGTCGACGAGAAGGGCCTTCCGAAAGAAAAGGTACTCGAAGTAGTCGAAGCGGCTCTTGCCGTCGCATACAAGCGTGATTACGGGAAGAAAAGCCAGGTCATCCGGGCGCAGTTCGATGAAATCGCGAAAACCGCGTCCTTTTTCCTCGTGAAGGAAGTTGTCGATGAGACGACCCGCGAATTCGTGGAAGAAACTGAAGAAACAGAGGAAGAGGCGGGAGGCGCTGCTGTCGCCGTAATCGAGGAAGTGGAAGAGACGTCGGAAGACCATCTTTCCCGGTACAATCCGGAGCGTGATCTGACCGTTGCGGATGCGAAGCTGATCAAGAAGGGCGCGAAAGTCGGTGACATCATCGAGATCGAGCTTCCTCCTCATGAGGATTTCGGACGCGTCGCCGCACAGACCGCGAAACAGGTCGTCATCCAGCGTCTGCGTGAGGCGGAACGGCAGGTCATGTTCGAGGAATACAAGGACCACGAGGGTGAGGTCATGAACGGTATCATCCAGCGTGTCGAAGGTCGGAACGTGTATGTCGATCTGGGCAAGTCCGTCGGCATCCTGTTCCCATCGGAGCAGGTCGAGGGCGAGAATTACCGCATCGGTCAGCACATCAAAGTCTACCTCGTCCGCGTCGAAGCGGAGTCCAAGGGTCCGGGACTCGTATTGTCCCGTTCACATCCCGACATGATCCGTCACCTTTTCTCACTTGAAGTTCCTGAAATCGCCGCCGGTACCGTGGAGATCAAGGCGATCGCCCGTGAAGCCGGATCGCGTACGAAGATAGCCGTCTCAGCGAACCAAGAAGGCGTCGACCCGATCGGCTCGTGTGTCGGCCAGCGCGGAACACGCGTCCAGGCGGTCATCGACGAGCTCGGTGGGGAGAAAGTCGACATCATCGAGTGGAACGAAGATCCGGCGAAGTTCATCACCGCGGCGATGAGCCCGGCCAAAGTCATCTCAGTCGAGATTTCCGAGGATGCAACGGAAGGGCGACGCGCGAAAGTGATCGTTCCCGAGGATCAGCTGTCGCTCGCAATCGGCAAGCGCGGACAGAACGTCCGCCTCGCGGCAAAACTCGTCTTGAGCCGGATCGATGTCTCGGGTGCCGAAGCCCCGCTCGTCGTCGAAGAACGTTCCGAAACCGATGAATCTGCAGTCGAACCCTCCATGGAGGCGGCCGATGAAGAGGTCACGGAATAATTTTCCGTCCGTCCGATCATTTGTTTTTATCTCTCATTCCTGACTCACAACCCATATGAATCTTTGGCACGATATTTCCGCCGGCAGTGACGCTCCCGAGATTGTGAACGTCATCATCGAATGTCCGAAAGGCACGAAGAACAAGTATGAGATCGACAAGGAGACGGGTCTCATCAAGCTTGACCGCGCGATGAAGAGCGCACAGGATTACCCGTTCGATTACGGGTTCGTTCCGCGATCCCTGTGGGACGATGGCGATCCTCTCGATGTCGTGGTGCTCACGACCTATCCGCTCTCACCCGGCATCCTCGTCGAGGTGCGCCCGGTCGCGGTCATGGGAATGATCGACTGCGGAGAAGGTGACGACAAAATCATCGCGGTGCCGAAACATGACCTTCGTTGGGATGACGTGAAGGAACTTTCTGACATCAATCCTCACACGCTCAAGGAAATCCAGCATTTCTTTCAGACCTACAAGTCCATCGAGAACAAGGAAGTCATCGTGAAGAAATTCCGTGGAAAGAAAGAGGCACTCGCAGCCGTGAAGAAAGGTCTCTCACTCTATTCGAAGAAGTACGGGAAGAAATAACAACCGTGAAACGTGAAGCGCAAAAAACGTTTTCATCTTTCATGCGGTCGGAATCCTGAATCGGTATCCTTTCAATTAACTCTTTCAATATGGATGTACAGGTGAAACAACTCCCCAAGTCAAAGGTCGAGCTGACCGTTTCGATTCCGTGGGAAGAATGGAAGGGCGAAATCGAACACGCGGTCGAGCATCTTTCCCATACCGTTAAAATAGAGGGATTTCGAACGGGCAAGATTCCGCGCGAAGTCCTTGAGAAGAAGATCGGCAAGAGGACCGTCCTCGTCGAGGGAGCGGAACATGCCATCGATCACCTGTTTCCGAAAGTACTCCATGAGGCCGGCATAGATGCGATTGGTCGACCGGAAATCCGCCTCGAAGACGCGAATGACGGAGAGCCGCTTGATTTTACGGTTATCATCGAAGTCATGCCGAAGGCGACGGTCGGAGGATGGGAGAAAGTGGTGAAGGCGGTAAACGCGAAGCACGCGAAGGAGAAGGCGACGGTTGAAACGGATGCTGTCGAAAAGGAGCTCAGCCGTATCGCCAAGAGTCGTGCGAAACTCGTGACCGTGTCCCGTGCTGCCAAGGCGGGGGATGCCGTCGAGCTTGATTTCAACGTGTCTCGGGAAGGTGTGCCGATCGAGGGCGGAGTGGGACGCAAACACCCGATCGTTCTCGGCTCCGGCGCATTCATACCGGGATTCGAAGATGCTGTCATTGGTATGGAGACCGGTTCGGAGAAGACATTCACCCTTCATTTCCCGGTCGAATATCACGAGAAGTCGCTTGCCGGCAAGCCTGCCGAATTTCACGTGAAACTGCTCCTCGTACAGGAACAGGATATTCCGGAAATAGCTGATGAATTCGCGAAGTCCCTTGGGAAATTTGAAAGTATCGAGGAATTGAGAAAAAGCGTCCATGAGGGAATGCTTACCGAAAAAGAACAGCAGAAAAAAGAGCTGAACCGCACCGATATACTCGATGCGTTGGTTTCCGTGACGGAAGCAGAACTTCCCGACGTCCTTATCGAAGGGGAATTGAAGCGGATGATCTCGGAATTCTCTCAGCAGGCGACCGCCTCCGGACTGTCATTACAGGATTATCTGTCCCATATCGGAAAGACGGAAGAAGAGCTCTCGACAGAGTGGCGTCCGCAGGCAGGAAAGCGTCTGCTCTCCCAACTTGCGCTCGAAGCGATCGCGACTGACCGGGAAATCGAGGCGACGACGGAAGAGATAGAGACGGAAATGAACGGCGTGCTCTCTTATGCGAAGAGCGTCAAACAGGCCGAGAAAGATCTCGACTTGCCGGCCATCTACGCATCGATCCGTGAGCGTCTGCGCAACGAGAAGGTTTTCGTGTTTCTGGAGAAGCTGTAATAGGCTGTTATTAGCGGAATCATATGCACAATCAGCATCTTATCCCGATGGTCATCAAGCATACGAGTCTCGGCGAGCGGTCGTACGATATCTATTCCCGGTTGCTCGAGGACCGTATCATTTTTCTCGGGTCGCCGATAGATGACGCTGTGGCCAATACGGTCATAGCGGAGCTTCTCTATCTCGACTCACAGAATCGGACGGAAGATATCCGGATGTATATCAATTCACCCGGTGGATCCGTGACAGCCGCACTTGCCATCTATGATACGATGCAACACATCAAGCCGGATGTCTCGACCATCTGCGTCGGACTCGCGGCATCTGCGGCGGCTCTCCTGCTGGCCTCGGGGGCGAAAGGGAAACGAATGGTACTGCCGAACGGCGAGGTGATGATCCACCAGGTGCTCGGAGGGGCGGAAGGGCAGGCGACAGAAGTGGAAATCCATGCACGACATATCCTGAAGACCAGGGACCGTCTGAATCGCATCCTTGCGAAGCATACGGGGCAAAAAATCGCCAAGATCGAGAAGGATACCGAGCGTGACTATTTCCTGACCGCCGAAGAGGCGAAGGCATACGGTATCGCGGACAAGGTGCTTTCTTAAAGAAGTCACACGTCACGCATTGAAAGTCAAAAGTCTGAAACGAGGACGAAAAAACTCCGGCATATGCCGGAGTTTTTTCGTGAGTCTCATCTTTTGTTCCTGACTTTTGGCCCCGTACAGTCGCAATGCGATCACGGGGCATGCTTGTGACTGTGTCCTAATGCAGGATAGGGAGGAGGCTTGCGCCGTTCATATCGATCGGTTTTTCGATACCCATGATGTCGAGAATCGTCGGGGCGATATCGGACAGGAGCCCGTGTACCTCGTTTTGTTCCCGCATCATAAGCGATGCGTCTTTCTCCCTGTGATTGTCCGGCGTGATATACCACAGCGGGACAGGATTGGTGGAATGTTCCGTGTCCATTTCTCCAGTCGCCGAATTGGTGAGTTCCTCGGCATTGCCGTGATCGGCGGTGATCATGAGCGCTCCACCGGCTCGCAGTACGGCAGGGATAAGCAATGCGAGACATCGGTCGATGGATTCTACGGCTTCGATGGTAGCCGCCTCGTTCCCAGTGTGGGCGACCATGTCCGGATTCGCATAGTTGACGAGAATGAAGTCGTATTTTCCTTCGCTGACGGTGTGTATGAGCGTTTCGGTGATTTCACCTGAGCTCATCTCCGGCACTTCGTCGAACTTGGAAACGGTAGGGGAAGGAATGAGGAGTCGATCTTCGCCCGGGTACGCCCGTTCTTTGCCACCGTTGAAGAAATATGTGACGTGCGCATATTTCTCGGTCTCCGCGATACGGAGTTGTTTTTTGCCGGCTTCGGATATGATTTCCCCGAGGCAGTTCAGGACTTTTTCCGGAGGGAACATGACGCCTGAAACGGGAAGATCCCGCTCATATTCGGTCATCGTCACGAAATGTATGTCAGGGAATTTCGGTCGTTCAAAGTTTTGGAATCCCGGAAGCGTGAAGGCCTTGGTGATTTCCCGTGCCCGGTCTTCGCGGTAGTTGAAAAAAATGATGGCGTCCTTCTCCCTGACATTTCCGATCGGCTGGTCGTTTTCATCGACGACGACACCCGCTTCTATGAATTCGTCCGTCACGTCTTTCTTGTATGACTTTTCAAGATAGAGGGGGACATCGGTGATATGTTCGCCTTTCCCCTCGGTGATCAGGCGATAGGCCTTTTCTATGCGGTCCCAGTTGTTGTTCCTGTCCATCGCCCAGTTGCGACCGATGACCGAGGCGATACGACCGATACCGAGCAGGCGGAGGCGCTTTTCGAGGTTCTGAACCTGCGTGGCACCCTCGGTCGGGGATGCGTCGCGACCGTCGGTAAAAACATGTATGAAAACCTCGGGCACGCCTTCGTCGAGGGCTGTTTTCAGTATCGCGTCGACATTGTCCTTGTTGGAGTGCACGGAGCCGGAGCTGAAGAGCCCCATGATATGAAGGCGCCTGCCGGGGACTTTGGCTTGTGCCATGGAGGACAGAAGGGCGGGATTGCGATAAAAACTTCCATCCTGGATGGACAAAGCGATACGGGGAAGGCTCTGATAGATGACACGGCCGGCGCCGATGGTCATGTGTCCCACTTCGCTGTTGCCGACGATATTCCATGGGAGTCCCACGGAGATGCCGGAAGCCTGCAATGTGGTCAACGGATAAAATCGGTTGATTTTTTCGATGGTGGGCAGTTTTGCTTCACGGATCGGGTTGCCTTGGGTGACATTGCTCACTCCCCATCCATCGAGAACGACGAGAACAATCGGTCGGTACACATTTTTTGTCTTATTTTTCAGTTCGGGAAAACCCGTTTTTCTCAGTATAGCATTTACCGACCCGCTTTGACAAAAGGCTTCGGTTCGGCTATGATGAAACCGCAACTAAGCATTGGTATACCCTCTCCTTGCGGCAGTGAAACGGAAGCTTATGAAAGGAATCGGATTTTCTCACTTTTCGGCAAAACGAAATAATCCTATATATTTGCGGGATTTCCTTTTATCGTGTCTTTTGACCCGGACGATCTGATTCGCTCCGCGCTTTCTCGCATTGTTCCGTCGGGGAGTATGACTCCCATATGACAAGCACGTTCCTTATCGGAGCCGTCGCTCTCGCGGCCGGTTCTGTACTGGGCTATTTTGCCCGACAATCGATGGCCAAAGGTAGGCTTTCTACCGCTGAGGGCCAGACAGAAAAGATGTTGAAGGAGGCGGAGAAAAAATCAGCCGACATAACACTCGACGCCAAAAACAAGGCGGTCGGGATTCTTGATGAGGCGAAGCGGGAATCGCAGGCGAAAGAAGAGGAGTTCCGTGAGCAGAAGCGTCGTGCCGAGAAACGTGAAGAGCAGCTCGAGCGACGACTCGAGGAAGTGGATCGTGAAAAGGGGGTGCTCCTCAAGAAGGCGGATGAGATCCGCGCGATTCAGACGGAAACCGAGCAACTTCGCGGTGAAGAATTGAAGCGGTTGGAGAAGATTGCCGGCCTCTCGAAGGAGGACGCGAGCAGGGAGGTTTTCCGTCTCGTCGAGGAAGAGAGTCGGGACGCGGTCGCGGCACGTATCAACAAGCTTGAACGTGAGGGCTCGGACGCGGTTGAAGAGCGGGCGCTCAATCTCATGGCGACCGTCATTCAGAAATATTCCCGTTCACACGTCTCGGAATTCACGACTACGACGGTCACTATCCCGTCCGACGATATCAAGGGGAAGATTATCGGCAAGGAAGGCCGGAACATCAGGGCGCTCGAAAAGGAGACGGGTGTCGAGTTCATCGTTGATGACACTCCGGAGTCGGTCGTGATTTCCGGATTCGATCCGGTACGTCGTGAAGTGGCCCGTGTCGCGCTTGAGAAACTTATCGCCGATGGACGTATCCACCCGGCCCGCATCGAGGAGACTGTCGAGGAGGCACGACGGGACATCGATCAGAAGATCAAGGAAGCCGGTGAGGCGGCCGCGTACGAGGCGGGAGTGGCAGGACTTCATCCGAAGCTCCTCTATATCCTCGGGCGTCTCCGTTTTCGTTACAGTTATAAACAAAATGTGCTTCTGCACTCTCTCGAAGTGTCCTATATTGCGGGAGCGCTCGCAGCCGAACTCGGTGCGAACGTAGCCGTGGCAAAGAAAGCAGGACTTCTGCATGATATCGGCAAGGCGGTCGATCATGAAATCGAGGGGACACACGTGAATATCGGTATCCGGATTCTCGAAAAGTTCAATGTTCAGAAGGAGGTCATCGACGCCATGAAAAGCCATCATGATGAGTATCCTCAGACGTCCGTCGAGGCATCCATCGTCACTGCTGCGGATATCATCTCTGCAGGGCGTCCCGGAGCACGCAAGGAAACGGCTGAGAAGTACATCAAACGGCTCGAGGAGCTCGAGGCGCTCATCAACTCATTCCCGGCCGTGGAGAAGTCATATGCCATCCAGGCGGGACGTGAAGTACGCGTGTTCGTGAATCCCGGAAAGACCGACGATCTCGGCGCGTCGAAACTCGCCCGTGAAATCGCCGATCGGATCCAAGAAGAACTCAAGTACCCCGGAGAGATCAGAGTCGTGGTCATGCGCGAGACGCGTGCGATCGAGTTCGCTCGGTAGTCGACCGTTGACAGGATTGTCAGGATTTGCTTTTTTTCAGCGAAAAGATAGAATAGTACGTGGAGGTAATCCTACACAGTTCCCGACCACGGTCGGGACGAGATCCTAGAAAGGCAGGTGAACAACAATGGCAAACGTAAACAAAGACGCACTCATCACCGCAGTCGTCGGCAAAGTTGACCTCTCGAAGAAAGACGTCGAGGCTGTCATCGAGACGATAGTCGATGAGATCACCAACGCGCTCCGCAGAGCCGACAAGGTGACGATCACAGGTTTCGGCACATTCCGTGTCTCGAATCGCGCGGCTCGTGAAGGTATCAATCCGCAGACCAAGGCCAAGATCACCATCCCGGCCATGACCGTTCCGAAATTCACCGCCGGAAAGACCCTTAAGGAAGCGGTCAAATAGAGAAAGTATCGGGGGAATCGGCCCGAAGAAGGCTCTGACGGCCGGTTCCATGGAACCGAACAAAAAAAGATAGGGCAGTATCCCGTCCGAAAGGGCGGGATGTTGCTTTTTTCACGGGAGTCCGTAGACTGGAAGAGTAATGGTAGGGCATAGTGGCAGTACGTCTGCCCTGGGGACGAGGGTTTTGTCGGGGCATAGTATAGTGGCAGTACGTCTGCCCTGGGGACCTTGTCCGACAGTCCGGGGGACTGTCGTGGCCCCGAAGGGGAGATAGTCTCGGTTCGCCCAGGCATTCGCCGGGCGCCCCGTGTATGCGGGGCGATTCCATACGAGTGGCGAACGAGCTTAGTACGGCGAAAGTTTTGCCTAATCACGTGACGTTTTATGTATCGGGGCATAGTATAGTGGTAGTACGCCTGCCTTGGGAGTAGGTAGTCTCGGTTCGATTCCGAGTGCCCCGACAATAATGCAAACAATTGATTGCATTTTCGTAATAAGAGGAGATATAAACAAGTCGGTATTATTTTTTTTATCCGATTAAAGAAATCGTATGGATTTTTTCCCCGTCACGCTGCTTCGCATCGAGAGTGTAGCCGATCGCACATTGACATTCTATTTCTCGAAGCCTGAAGGGTTTACATTCCATGCTGGGCAGTATGCGATACTTCGCATACCGGCGGAGAGGCTTATCCAGAGCGATATCCGTTCGGGGATGCGTCCACTTTCAATCGCATCCGCACCGAGTGAAACCGAATTGGCATTCGTGATGCGTGAGGGCGTGACCGGATTCAAGAAGACGATGTGGGATCTTACGGTCGGTGATGTGATTTCTGTCGGCGGACCGGTCGGACACGCGACTATCCACGATGGAGATGTCCGTCCGATCGCCATCTTGTCCGGCGGAGTCGGTATGGCACCGGCGCGTTCGATGCTGATCGAGGCTGTGGCGAAAAATGACACGAGGAAGTACGTATTGTTCTCCTCAAATCGATTTCTGGCCGACGTGCCTTTCCAAAACGAGTTGACGGCGATACGGCTTCCTGATTTCACGTATGCGTTCACCTTGTCGGCTGAAAGCGAACCGGCGACACTGCCAGGAGAGGAACGGGGGCGTATTACCGCGGAAATGATCAAGAAATACTTGCCAGAATGGCCGGAATCACTCTATTATGTGATAGGTGCACCGGCGTTCGCGGATGCTATGAAAGTAATTTTGTCCGATATCGGTATCGCTGAGGAAAATATCCATATCGATCCGTTTTCCGGCCTGACAGGGCCGGGAGCGAATACGGTCAATGCATAGGGGCTGACAGTCTTCGGGAACAGGCGGTGATTGAGAAAGTCTTCCGAATCGTGTGAACTTTCGGAAGTGATGCGGGTGTCGTATAGTGGCTTATTATGCGACCCTTCCAAGGTCGAGAGGTGGGTTCGATTCCCATCACCCGCTCAAAAAATCAAAAGGCTCCCGTTTCAGGGAGCCTTTTGATTTTTCGGGTGATGGGAATCGAACGGGCAGAAGCGAGACGCACTCCGCCAGTCGGCGGAGCGCAGTCGAGCGTCGATGAATGCGACTGGATAGGAAGCATTCAGCGCTGCCCTGGACAACGAGGCGTCAGTAGACGTCGAGGACGAAATTCCCATCATTCGCGTTTCATATCTGGCAAGAACGCGGGCGAGGTGGCATACTTCGGATATAAGATGTGAGATATTTTATATGACCAATCGGGAAGTGATCGACAAGACAGCGGAACACGTGCGGGAAGCGTTGGGCGGTGAGGCGTCCGGACATGACTGGTGGCACGTATATCGGGTGTGGAAGAGCGCCCTACACATCGCCGAAGGGGAGCGGGCGGATATGTTCGTCGTCGAGCTTGCGGCCTTGTTGCATGACATCGCGGACTACAAATCACACGGCGGGGACGATACGGTCGGGCCGAGGGTCGCGCGGGAATGGCTCGAGGGGCAGGGTGTCGATGAGGAAACCATGGCTCATGTCTGTTCCATCGTGAGCGGAGCTTCCTTCTCCTCCTCGAAATGGAAATCAGGCGTTACGACGATCGAGGGTATGATAGTGCAGGATGCCGACAGGCTCGATGCGATGGGCTGTATCGGTATCGCGAGAACGTTCGCATATGGGGGCAACAAGGGTCGGATACTGTATGATCCGGACATCAAACCACAGCTTCACGAATCCTTCGAACAGTACAAAAACAACAACGGCCCCAGCGTGAATCATTTTTATGAGAAGCTGTTACTTTTGAAAGACCTGATGAATACCGATACCGGCAAAGCGATGGCGAGGAAGAGACACGACCGTATGGAGGAATATTTGAAAAACTTTTTTGACGAATGGGAGGGAGCATCGTAAGCCCGATGTACGTGTTATACTGTAATCGTGAATGTCACAAAAAAGTGAAGAATGTTTTTCCAACAGGGAAGACGCGACGATTCCTCTGCAGGAAAACAAATATAAAAAAACAAATATGACAGTAACCGTCTCCTTGATTATCGGTATCGTGCTCCTGATCGGACTTGCCGTTATCCTACACAACAACAAACCTGTTTCCGATCCGATCTCCGTTCCCATATCGGTCTCAGATCCGATCTCCGTTTCGGTCCGGGAAGCACCATGCTCTCCTCCGGACAATTTGGAAATATGCGTGATCAAATTGAGATCGCAGGGAGTGTCCGATGACCGGATCCGTGAGGACCTTCTCCGTTCCAGTTGGCCTCAGGAGAGGATCACCCGGGCGTTGGAGCAGTAGCCGTCGACGTCAATAATTCCGAGAAAATGGCCTGAGACGGCCTTTTTCGTTTCCTTTGGGGAGTATGTATGATATACTTTCCAGCGAAGTCATAGTATCATTTTATGAATAAAATATTGCTTTCATTGGGGTTTCTCGCATTCGTCGGGGTCGGTTGGCTTTTGGCCGGAGAGCCGGGTAAAAAAGGAGGCGTCCCGGAATCCGTACGGGGTGACGAGACGACTCTCGAGATGAAGACGAACGGACAGTCAGCCAAGTCGATAGGAGCCGCCTCAGGCAGTGCTGGAGTGACAGGTACGGCGGATGTCGGATCGGACAAGGTGGTGCCGGCGACAAAAGCGACGGAAAGTGACGCATTTTCGGGAGCGAAGGACGACGGGCAGGGAGAACCGGTAACTATTGATAACAAGACTATGTCGAACGATCTGAATATAGAGAAGTTGGTCGAAGGTACGGGCACGCAGGTGACGAAACGGGGCGATACGATCACGGTGAATTATACCGGGACACTTATGGATGGGACGAAATTCGATTCGAGTCTCAATCCGGGACGGACGCCGTTCTCGTTCATGGTCGGAGGAGGACAGGTCATCAAGGGATGGGATCAGGGATTGCTCGACATGAAGGTCGGGGAGCAGCGGAAACTTACCATTCCGTCGTCACTCGGGTATGGTGCGAGCGGAGCCGGCAGCTCCATTCCTCCGAATGCGACGCTCATCTTCGACGTCGAACTGCTGTCGATCAAATAGTTTTTGAGACGGTGTCGGTGGTCCGGATCGGGGTTTTCCCGGTCCGGATTTTCGTTTCGTTGTGGACGTGGGGATGAAGAGAAGATTCTTTTCGCATGATATACTTGGGTCGTACCGAATATGAAATCTCTTCCGATGCGCCGCTTTTTTTCTGTCGTTTATTTCGTCATCCTCCATATATTCGCCGTCGTGGGAATCGTTCTCGTCGGCGGTTTTTTCGCAATCCGTTTCCATCTGACGGACGTACAGGGAACGGTTGATCCGAGAAGCGACGAGTATGGGCCCACCGCATCCGGATCTGTCTCGGAAAAAAATACGGACGGTCAGACTGCCGGCCTCCCGGATTCTTTCGCGGAACTCGATCAGAAACTTTCCGATCTTTCCCTGGCCAGGAAAGTGCGGGCGGAGAATCTGTGCGGTATCACCGTCGTCGGTCGATACGCGCCCGTGAACGCACGCAACATACTCGAGGTCATGACATCATCCGGATCGGACGTACTCGTCGCCAAGATGCTTCTTGCCGCGAAAATCAGGCTCGAGGGTGCCGGTCATGAGGATCTGTTTCATGAGTGCCTTTCGGACTCCGTGCAGGTGTCGGACGAGGAAACCCTTCGGAAATCGTTCGGAACCGCCGAGGGACAGAATCTGTTCCCATGGATGAACGATGAGGAATGGGCTGCGATACGCTCTGCCATCGTCAAAGATAAGAGCGCGATCGAAAAGGCATCCTCCGCTTCGGGAGTGGAGCCACGGCTCGTAGTCGCCTGTGCGATCGTGGAACAGGTGCGTCTGTTTCATTCACAGCGTGAGTTGTTCAAGAAAGTGTTTGAACCGCTCAAAATCCTCGGCAATGCGAACAAGATTTCTCTCGGCGTGATGGGTATCAAGGAAGCGACCGCAATCGAGACGGAGGCACATCTTGCAGACGCATCCTCTCCCTACTATCTCGGCCCCGCGTTCGAGCATCTGCTCGACTATCCTGCCGGCTCGGATGTGGCCGGTGAACGGTATACGCGTCTTACCGGGGACGGGGACCACTACTATTCCTACCTGTACGGGTCGTTGTATCTCAAGCAGATGCTGTCGCAGTGGGAGAAGGCCGGTCATAACATCAACTATCGGCCGGAAATCGCCACCACACTTTTCAATGTCGGTTTTCCGCAGTCCAAACCGAGTGCCAATCCGAAAGTCGGAGGGAGCGGTATCAAGATCGGTGACGCCGAATATAGCTTCGGCTCGCTTGGCTACGAGTTCTATTACTCCGGCGAACTCTTCGACACGTTCCCGTTCGTGACGGGGAAAAAATAGCGGAGCAAGGGAGTTTTTAAGGTTATACGGTTCGTAAGGGTTATACAGCAGGGAACGGGGACGGAAGAGAAGACCGCCACCC
>CAIOMK010000008.1 GCA_903859375.1 Candidatus Moraniibacteriota bacterium | reverse complement strand
GACAAAGAAGAGGGCACGGAGTGACATTCTGTCATGCCGGGCTACGACCCGGCATCCAAGACATGGATTGCCACGGCCTCTGAGGCCTCGCACCCGCCTGACAACGCTTTGCTTGGCAGTGCGGGCAGGAAGACCGGCTACGGGGCATATTTTAGAACGTTATGAAGCGCTCACAGCAACTCGTCATGTCCTTTGTTCTTCAGTTCAGCGATGAGCGTCTTGATGTCGGCGGCGCGGTCGAGGCGTGTGATGAGGAGTGCGTCATCCGTATCGACGATGACGAGGTCTTCCACCCCGAAGACGGCGATAGTCCGTTTGTCGTTCCCATAGACGAGATTCCCCTTGCTCTCGATCTCGACGGTCCTGCCGAGGCCGAAGCTTTTCTTGCCATTTCTGTGTGCGAGGAAATCGAAAAGCGATCCCCATGTACCGATGTCGCTCCACTGTATCGAAGCCGGGACGACGATGAGCGATGAAGCCGGGAGCTTTTCCACTACGATCGGTTCGATGGCCTCGTTCTCCGCTCCGGCATACGCTTCCGCTATCGGCGCTCCCCCTTGGATATCGCGCAGTATCGATGAAAGTGCCGGCGCGTATGAGGCTATCCACCCAAGCATGGCGTCCGTCGAAAAAATGAAATAGCCGGCATTCCACAGGTACTGCCAATCAGCAAGATATGCCTCCGCCGTCTTGCGATCCGGCTTCTCCTTGAACTCGTCGACGAAGAAAATCCGGTCCGATCCGGTGCCACTGAATTCCTCACCCATCTTGATATATCCGAGTCCCGTGTCCGCCACGGTCGGATTGATGCCGATGACGGCAAGCTTGTCCGTATGCGTCGCGATAGTTTCCAAAGCCAACCGGAGTGATGAGACGAAAGCATCGTCGTTCTCGATCGCATGATCGGACGCGATGGTGGCGACAGTCACGCCTGGAAGACGTGCACCGAGCAGTGCCGCGATGAGGCCGATCGCCGGCCCCGTCCCTCTCGGCGAAGGCTCGAGGAGCAACCGGTCTTCGGTGACACTCGGGAGCAGTTCGAGAATACGGTCGCGGTATTTCTCCACGCTGGATACGAATATGCGATCCTCGGAAACGACCTGTTTCGCACGGTCATACGTTTCTTCAAGCAGAGTCTTCTCCGAGACGAACGACTGGAACTGCTTCGGCGTGTTCTTCCTCGACAACGGCCACAGACGTGTGCCGGATCCCCCTGCCATGATGACGATAGCGAGATTCTCGGTCGATGTGCTCATACTGTTTCGTGGTTTATTTCGTATTTCTACAATGCTTTTCACTTTCACTTCCGTCATTACTGAACAGGTACGATAACCTTGGGAGTGACCACAGTCGGGGCTTCCGTTTTGATCGTGGCGTCGGTCGCCGCTCCGGCATCGGTCCCGACCGGAGCATCCGTCGCTTTCGACATTCCGGTGTCGAGTACGGCTCCGGCCTCCGCAGACATTTCTACCCAGGCCTTCTTCGTCTCGTTCCATGTATACTTTTTCCCATCGGTCGGCATCGCCACAGGCGCTTCCCAGAGGGCTGTATCCTTGTTCAACGTCCATGATTTGTACGGCGATGGCGGGACAAAGGCATCAAGCTTCTTGTCATAGGAATACCCAATACCGGCGGCATTCTTGCGAAGTGCCTCCTTGCCATCTGGCTGTCCCGTATTCGGGTCGCGGTGTACGCCTCCGCTCGTATTGTACGAGGTCTGTATCCACTCTCCTGGTGTCCCGTCATCGAACGTCTTGATGAACTCGGCATCCGCCACGATCACCTGCGTCACTTTGCCATCCACCACTTTCGCGAAATAGGTCGGCTCGGGGCCGGACGGCACAGCCTTGCTGGCATCGGCAGTCACACTCTTCGGCGCATCTGTCGGCTGGTCGCCCGGAGTCGGCACAGACGTGGATCCAGTCAATTTCTGAAACGCACCGGACCACCACATCAATCCCGCTATCGCAAGCAGGATCACCACCGGGATACCGACCTGCTTTTTTATCATTACTTTCATACGTGACATCATTAATTATATGATTCCATAATACACCATCAGAAACCAAAAATCACTACGAACCTGTCTGGAGCGGAGTGATATTCGGTTGTGTGACGATGGAAACGCTATTTCTTCCCCTTTCTGATGTTTGAAGAGATAAGTGCGGCAGCCGCTCCGAGGGCTGCAGCGACACCCGCGGCGATGGCAGCCGCTTTCTCGGGATTCTTGCGTATATAGGCATCGGCCTGTTTCACAGACGAGTCGATCGACTTCTTGATCCTCGTTGCCTCCCGCTCGACCGTCTTGCGACCTTTTTCGATCTCCGCCTCGAACTGCTTGCGGATGTCAGCCACGGTCATAGACTTGATTGCCTTCTTCACCGACACTTTTTTCTTCGCCATATCATTTTTCTTATTTATTTAGACTTTTTGTCTTATGTACTAGTTGCCACGTCTGGCAAATGCCGAAACGATAATCGCGGATGCGAACACGAGCACTCCCACGACGACCTCGCCGACTCCCGGCGTACCATAGATATAATCAAGCATCTTCGCGAATCCGCTGAACAGGAAGAAGATTCCGAAAACACCGAGCAGTACGGAGAAAATCCGTCGCAGGACAGAGCTTACCGTTTCCTCGATGCCCGACGATATGCTCGAGACGACGCTCTCGGCCAGTTTGCCGACACCGCCGAATACCGCATCAAAAATAAATGGGAATCCGAAATCACTGCCGGAGCCTTCCTTCTTTGTCTTGTTCCCTTCCGGGACGATATCAATTCTCATATGTTCGTGTGTATTTTTTCTGACATTTCTTACAGACATCATAGCACAAATTCATGACGCCGAAAAACGACCTCGCCTATCATTCCGAGCGAAGCCCGTACGCCTGGCGCATGCCGGGAGGAATCTGCCTTGTTTCATCCTGGGGGCAGATCCCTCCACTCGCAAAACCTCGGTCGGGATGACAGGGTGGGTAAACCTTGGTCGGGATGACAGGGTGGGTAAACCTTGGTCGGGATGACAGGGTGGGTAAACCTTGGTCGGGATGACAGGGTGGGTAAACCTTGGTCGGG
>CAIOMK010000007.1 GCA_903859375.1 Candidatus Moraniibacteriota bacterium | reverse complement strand
TCTCATCAAGAAGCATCCAAGATAGTGCTGGAAGCCAGAATTAATGCGCAACGTATTATTGCTGCTGGAAAAAATGAGGCAACTGCTACATCCGAGCAAGCCTTAAGCCAATCGGCTGAAACAATTCGTTGGGTTATGCAACAGTTTACAGGTCGAACGCTTAATCTTGATGATCATCAGCAAATAATTGAAAAGTTAATGGATGATTATATCAATGAACAACGTAAGTAACGTCAAAAAGACTACTACTCAGATATTATTTGATCAACTTGATCAGATGACTTGTCATTTGCCAATCAAACAGTTGTTGTCCGAGATTCAGGTCGTTATTGAGCGACTAAGTTTTAGTGAAATATGCGAAAGATATAAAAATGATCAAGTTGGCCAAAAAAATGAGGTCGATATGTTGTTTGAAGGAGAAATTTCGGATGCGATGATTGATTTTTTGCATTGGTTAATAGAAAAAAATGGATTAAAAATATTATCTGATCGAGTTGTAAGTTGTAAGTTGTAAGTTGTATGTTACTCAGACTCAAGATTGTCACGCCGGAACGGCTCGTCCTCGAAGAGGAAGTGTATTCGGTGACGTTGCCGGCCGAGGACGGGGAAATCACTATATTGCCGGATCACATCCCGTATATCGGCTCGCTTCGATCCGGGGAGATTTTCTTCCGTCGCGAAGCGGATGCCGAGCCCGAGCGTCTCGCGACATCCGGCGGATTCGTGGAATTGCATGGTAATGTCCTTTCCGTGCTCGTCGACACCGCCGAACGGGCGGAGGAAATCGACATCGAACGTGCCGAGGAAGCGAAGAAGAAGGCTGAGGAAACAAAGATTGAACGTCATTTGCTCGACGACGAGGAGTACGCACGCGTCGCGGCGTCTTTGGAGAAGGAATTCGCCCGTCTCAATGTCGCCCGCAAACATCGAAGCAAAGGCGGATTCATCGCTCCGGGACAATAAATTTTGTGGAACAGCTTGACTGAAAAGACTAAACCTTCGACGAAGGTTTAGTCTTTTGACATACCGAATATGTTGTTTTCTTGCCGGCCCGAGGAACGATAGGTCCATTTGTGCAAGAAATATTAGAACAGATTGATATTCGAATATGATATACTTTCTCTGCAAATGGACTTGAGTTTCAATACACATTTATGCCAGAATCAAAATTCGTCGAAAATACGCAGGGAAAAATGGGAATCAAGGAAATCAAAGTCGACTCGACAGGGTTGGGTGCGGGGAATGATGGATCAAAAGAAACAAGGGGTATTGATTATGAACGCGAGTATGAGGCGCTTGTTGCAGATCAAGAAAAGCAGCAGAGAGAGGACGAGACGAAAATATCGAGTATCAGAATAAAGTTGATGAATTCGGAAACCGACCAAAACGAAATTGGAAACGAGACAGTTTCGATAAGCGATCCCCAAGTGGTGAAAAAGTACCTGAACCGGGTTCAAAACGCGAGTTTCGAAGGTAACTCCGAGCCGGTTCCCATCGAATCAGCAGAAGGGCGGGATATGGTGAAACTGGTCGAAGAATGTGAAGGTTTGGTTGACTGCATCAGGGGATCGGGTCTCAGATATTCGATAGATGGTGCAATCGGGTTATCACTCCGTCAGTTGGAGGAGACGAAGTCGTTTTTGAGAACACACCGCGATATCGATATCCTCGTTCCTAGCGATGAGCTCGATATGCTGGATGCCCAGCTTCGTTCTACTCATAATGAAAGCAAATGGGGCTTGTTCGTTTGGGACACAGATGCCGCGAAAACGAACGGCATGATGTCTTTTTCACGATACGAGCAGTTGAAGTTTACGGGAAGGGAGATGCTGGTTGCGATGCCAGTGGATGACGACGGATCGACCGACTTAAAACGGTACGACGGCTTGACGATAATCGACGTGCACTATCTGAAGGAAAAGAATGGTGCTTATGAGTACGGCGGACTGCCGGTCGACGAGACCGCACTCTTTGCAAACGAAACAGTACGGCTGCCGAATGGTGCCGAGGCGCCGGTCGTCGATTTGGTTCATATGGCGATCGCTAAGGCGAGAGCTAATCGACCTCAGGACACGCGTGATTTGTCGTATATACTTGAGCGCGTCTCCGAAACTGAGAAGAAACATATCCGAGATGGACTGGAAGAACTTCTCGCGAAAACAGACAGGGAACAAGAGCGAGTCGAACTGGTAATCGCTATCGGCAAACTAGGAGACTGATATCGTTCATAGGAAAGTGGCCAGAAAAGGTCGGACCTTAATTTGAAGGCTCGACTATTTTGTTATGCCGAAAATACGTTGAAATATTAGAATAATGTGATATTGACACGTGTTGTCGGGGGGGGGGTACTATGGGGTCAGGTTTTGTAATCTATCATAATTGCAACAAATATGAGTAGGGAAATGCCGTCGGCGGAAGAACTTGCGAGATTGAAAAAAGTTGTTATATCGGACGCTGATTTTCTCAGAGGTGGAGCGGAATATGTCAAAAATGAAAATGGAGATGAAGCACGATTGCATTTGACAGAGGAGCAGATGAATGAGGTGGATTTTGAAAACAAACGTGACACGGATATAAAAGAAAGAAAGGCTGAGCGAGAGATTATTGATTCGGTTGTCTCGTGGGGTAACAACAACCCGACTCAAGAATACAAAGATACGATTAAAAGGGAAATCCTATATCTTGCAAGGAGAGCAAAAAAATTTGTTGCTGATATAGAAGATCCCGACGTTTCTGCTATTGAAGATGATTTTGAGAAAACGAAAATTCTTTTTGAAGATGCACAAGAAATGGTTGAGAATTTGAAAAAGATGCTTGGGCATAAAGAGGAGCATCTGAAACGAATTGAACTTAATGACAATAGGTATCATTTGGGGGTAAGTAATGATTATAAAAGGGAATCATATACGAAAAGAGAGATAATTACGTTATTGGAGACATGGAAAAAGAAGTTGAAGAAATATAAAAGCATATATGAGGGAATGTGTGACGAAAAATTGAAAAATGCAGAAAATGTTGAAGGTATGGGTATTTAGGAGATAGTGTGGCAGCGTTACTGTTTCGAGGTAATCGCAATCATCTGAATTCCGTAGAGACGAGGTGCGCCTCGTCTCTACCTGTTTTTCGGCTTGAAAAAAGGTGGTAAGTGCGATAGAGTGGGGGAAGTAACCGTGATTATCGCACTATGGAAGGACGATATATACCCGAGAATATCGAGGGAAAGTGGCAGAAGAAATGGGAGGAACAGGGGACGTTCCGGCACTACGGCCGAGAACGGAAATTTTATGTGCTCGATATGTTCCCGTATCCTTCGGGAGCCGGACTCCACGTGGGACATCCGAAAGGATATATCGCCACAGACGTGGTCGCACGGATGAAGCAACTGCAGGGGTATTCCGTGTTGCATCCGATGGGATGGGATGCGTTCGGACTTCCGACGGAGCAGTATGCCATCAAGACCAAGACACATCCGAAAGTGACGACCGAGGAAAACATCGCGACCTTCAAACGTCAGCTGGGGAGCCTCGGTTTCACGTATGACTGGGATCGCGAGATCAACACGACCGATCCGGAATATTATAAATGGACGCAGTGGATGTTTTTGGAGATGTGGAAAAAAGGACTCGCGTTCGAATCATATGAACCGATCCTCTGGTGCCCGTCATGTCAGACCGGCCTTGCAAAGGAAGATCTCGAAGGTGATGCCTGCGAGCGCTGTGGGACGATTGTCGAGAAGAAGCCGATGCGACAGTGGGTGCTTCGCATCACCGACTATGCCGATCGGTTGCTGGAAGGACTCGATTCGCTCGATTGGCCGGAGTCCGTCAAGGAATCCCAGCGCAATTGGATCGGCCGGAGCGAGGGAGCCGTCATACGGTTCTACATCCCACATCCAAAATCACAATCACCAAACAAATCCCAAAACACGGATTCAAAACCACAAACGGAGGAGGGCTGTATCGAAGTGTTCACAACCCGCGTGGATACGCTTTATGGTTGTACATATGTCGTAGTCGCACCGGAACATCCGTTCGTGCAACAGAGAAGATCAGACATAAAAAATCAAAAAGAGGTTGAGACATATATAAGTGAGACGGCACGAAAGACCGAGATGGAGCGGACTGCGGAAGGACGGGAGAAGACCGGTGTCCGGCTCGACGGTATCATGGCGATCAATCCGATAAATGGCGAGGAAGTGCCGGTGTTCGTCGCGGACTATGTGCTCGGCGATTACGGTACCGGTGCGGTCATGGCTGTCCCCGCGCACGATGTCCGCGATTTCGCGTTCGCGAAGAAATATAATCTGCCGGTGAGGACGGTCGTGTCCGGTCTTGGTGATGTCCCGTTCACCGACGACGGGGTGCTTGCGGATTCAGCTGATTTTTCCGGACTCGATTCCGAACAGGCCCGGGAGAAAATCGCGACGAGACTCGAAGCGGACGGGCTCGGAAAGAAGGTCGTGAAATATAAGCTTCGCGATTGGGTATTTTCGCGTCAGCGCTATTGGGGCGAACCGATCCCACTCGTGCACTGTGAAAAATGCGGTGTCGTGCCGGTTCCGGAAAATGAACTGCCGGTCCTGCTTCCGGATGTCGCCAGTTATGAACCGACAGGAACAGGGGAATCGCCGCTTGCCGGTATCGATGAGTGGGTGAACACGAGCTGTCCTTCATGTGGTGGAAAGGCAAAACGTGAGACGAACACGATGCCTCAGTGGGCCGGTTCGTCGTGGTACTATCTCCGTTATATCGATTCGAAAAACAAGGAATCCTTCGTCGGCAAGGAACTGGAAAAGAAATGGATGCCGGTCGACGTCTATGTCGGCGGGGCGGAACACGCGACGCGACATCTTATTTATGCAAGGTTCTGGCACAAGTTCCTTCTCGATATCGGTGCCGTCTCGACAGATGAACCGTTCAAAAAACTCATCAACGTCGGGCTCATACTCGCATCCGATGGACGCAAGATGTCCAAGAGGTGGGGGAATGTCGTCAATCCGGATGACATGGTCGGCGACTTCGGGGCGGATGCGATGCGACTCTACGAGATGTTCATGGGACCTTTCAACCAGAATATCTCCTGGAATACGGACGGAGTCGTCGGGACGCGACGGTTCCTGGAGAAAGTGTCTGTCTTGGACAGGAAAGCCGATACGGGAGCGAAGGACGCGGAAGGAAAAATCCGGACACTGCTTCACAAGACCATCGTGAAGGTGACGGATGATATCGATTCCTTCCGGTTCAATACGGCCGTCAGCACGCTTATGATTCTCGTGAACGCACTTGAGAAGGAGCCGGTCCTTTCCCTTCCGCAGTATTCCATATTTCTGAAACTTCTTTCCCCGTTCGCTCCACATATCGCCGAGGAGCTGTGGGAAGGGCTCGGGAACACGGAATCGATATTTCTCTCGTCATGGCCCGAAGCCGATCCGGACTTCCTCGTTGAAGACACGGTGAAAATCGTCGTCTCGGTGAATGGCAAGGTTCGCGACACGTTTGAGATTTCCTCGGACGCGACCGAGGACGACCTGAAGGCGAAGGCGTTGGGCAGTGAAAAAATCGCGAAGTTCCTCGACGGCATGGCACCGAAGCGAATCGTCGTCGTTCCTGGCAAGCTGGTGAATATCGTTGTGTGACAAAATGAAAAATTGAAATATAAAAAGTGGCTATCTAAAGCCACTTTTTTGTTTATGTGTTTTGACGATGATATCATTGACATATTTAATAGATATGGTGCTGTCTTCTGAAGTTTTAGTTTGTATAATTTACAAATCAATAAACAGGGAGGTATTGTGGAAGCGACAAATATCACGATCAAGGCTGGGATGGTGAATGGTGATCTGCGAGCGGTGATGAATATCGATGGAGTTGAATATGTTCATGCGAAAGCCTGGTCGGGTCCGATGGCGCATCAGTGCGCGCAGCAGCTTGTTAGCGATTTTGGTGTTGAGTCACTTATAGGGATGGCTTTCGACTACGTGCATCCGGATATGCCTTTGACGGTTTATCCTGATACGAAGGCTGTGGGCTTGTACATTAAGGTCGAAGACCTTGAAAAAACATTTGGCAATTATCGGCTTGGTTCTATATTTGGGCTTTAGCGGAGATCCAGCCACATTGATGGTAATCATAGTAAAGGACCTGAAGGGAAAGCGAAAGCTCCTTCAGGTCCCTTTTTATACATGGGTTTACAAAACCCCGTCCCGCGCCTAGACTGGTATACTATGGGGCAGAGACTTACAACAAACAATAAATAACTGACAACGGGACCAATAATTCTGTTTAAATGGTGTGTCAGTCTGTAGTTGCGTTGTTTCCGCTGTAGGTTGTCAGTTATAAGTTGTTGGTTCAAATTATGCGTACGACCATCACCGACTATCTCAAGCTGGATCGGCCGCTCGTCATCTTCGATCTCGAGACGACAGGCCTTTCGACCGGCTCCGACCGTATCATAGAGATAGCCTATGAGAAGATCATGCCGTCGGGAGAGATCATAGCGGAGTCCTATCGCATCAATCCGGGACGTCCCATTCCTGCAGAAGCGGCACGTATCAACGGAATCAGTGACGAGGACGTCGCGGACAAACCGTCGTTCATGAAGCTTTCCTACGAGCTCTGGAGCGTGTTCGAGGGCGTGGATGTCGGCGGATTCAATGTGCTCGGATTCGACCTCCCGTTTCTTCGCGGTGAATTCTCGTCCGTCGGCAAGAACTTCGATTTCTCGCAGAAAAAAGTTCTTGATGCGAAAATCCTGTACCACAAGGTCGTTCCACGAGACAATTTCACCCCGAGGAACCTGTCGGCGGCATACAAGCTCTATTGTGGGAAACCGCATGTGACGGCGCATACCGGGGCCGGGGATGTCCGGGTCACAGTCGAGATCCTCGAGAAGATCCTCGAGAAGCATCCGGAGTTCCGAAGTTGGGAAATACTTATTGAAATGAACGGACAGAAGAAACTGCTCGAATCCGCGAAGAACGAGCATGCCCCGCTTTCTCCTACGACGTCGACGGGTACATTATTTTAGGAGCCTATGTCCATATTCCATTCAATCATCCTCGGTATCGTCGAAGGACTTTCCGAATTTCTCCCGATATCCTCGACAGGGCATCTGATTCTCACCGCAGATCTGCTTCACATCGCGCAGACCGATTTCGTGAAATCATTCGAGGTGGTGATTCAGCTCGGTGCGATTCTGGCGGTGGTCGCGCTGTATTGGCGTCGTTTGCTGACCGATTGGGAGACGATGAAGCGGGTCGCGGTCGCTTTCCTGCCGACGGCGTTCATCGGGCTCGTACTGTACCGTCTCATCAAGCAACTGTTTGATTCGCCGATGACGGTCGTGGTGACCCTTTTTCTCGGCGGAGTGATCATTATTTTCTTCGAACGGTGGCTGAAGGGTCACTCGGAAGCCCTTTTGGAAACAGCCTCTTCTGAAATGACATACAAACAGGCATTGTTGATTGGGTTGTTCCAGTCGGTTGCGGTGATTCCTGGCGTGTCACGATCGGGCGCGACCATTATCGGCGGATTGTCACTCGGGTTGTCGCGGACGGCAATCACGGAATTTTCCTTTCTACTTGCGGTGCCGACCATGGCGGCAGCGACCGGATTGGATCTTTTGAAAAATGCGGGGACTTTTTCTATCGCGGATCTGCCGGTACTCGGTATCGGTTTCGCGGTCTCGTTCGTCGTCGCCTTCTTTGCGGTCAAGTCATTCCTTTCTTTCGTGAAGACGCATTCCTTTACCGGATTCGGCATCTATCGGATTGTCGCCGCAGTCGCATTCTATCTTTTTGTCATACTTCGAATATGGTAATTTCAGGAACGCAGCTTGCGGAAAAGATCCTCGACGAAGCGAATGGTATCGTTTCTGGTTTTTCGGTCCGTCCCGGGTTCGGCGTGGTGTTGGTAGGGGACAATCCGGCTTCGAGGATCTATGTCGGTATCAAGGAGCGTCGCGCATCGGAGCTCGGATTCGCGTTCAGGAAAGAGACGCTTCCGGGAACCGCGACGGAGGAGGAAATCATCCACGCTGTCGAATCGTTGAATGTCGATGCGACCATACACGGGATACTGGTTCAGCTTCCGCTTCCGGACGGGCTCGATACGGACCGGATCATCGCATCCATCGACCCGGACAAGGACGCCGACGGGTTTCATCCTGAGACGGTTCAGTCGTTCCTTTCTGGTAATCGTGTCGCGATACCGGTTTTTCCGGAGGCGATTATGGAACTCGCGAAGTCGAGCGGGATCGGGTTATCCGGCAAAAAAGGAGTCGCAGTCGTGAATTCGGAACTGTTCGGCTCTATCATGAAAAAGGCGTTCGAATATGAGGGGATTATTCCGACAGTCATATCGTCTGCCGAAGCCGGTTCGTTTCTGAATGAAATTTCGACGGCCGACATCGTCGTGACCGCCGTCGGCCGGCCGGAATTTTTTGCACGGAGCATATTCAAATCAGGTGCTATCGTCATCGACGGAGGCATCTCCGAAAAGGGTGGAAAAGTCTGTGGTGACGTGTCGTCAGAAGGGAGTGATAGGGAAATATTTCTCACCCCTGTTCCCGGAGGCGTCGGCCCCGTAACTGTCGCCTGTCTTCTCCGTCGAACCGCGCTGCTGGCAGTCGAAAAATGATGCCTTTTGATATCCGTAGAAAAGAAAAACGACACGTCTGGCGTGTCGTTTTCGTATGGTGGGCGGAGAGGGGGTCGAACCCTCACGATGTTTCCATCACAGGATTTTGAGTCCAGCGCGTCTGCCAGTTCCGCCATCCGCCCTTCGTTTTTCCCGTACGTCAGGCATTTTTTCGTATAATGGCACGAAAAACACCGTCGTCCGTATATGACTTACGATAGGCGATTGAAAAGATAGTGTCAATGGAATATAATAGGGGAAGAATAAAGTATGCGGAATAAGGAATCAGGGAGAGCCGTGTTTTCCATTTCTGTTTTCGGTTTCATTTTTTATTCATGATTTATTATTCTTTTCCGGAATGGCTAAAATAGTCGCGTTCGTGAATCAGAAAGGGGGAGTCGGGAAAACCACGACTACCATCAATGTCGCACGTTATCTCGCCGATTTCGGCAAGCGCGTGTTGTTGGTGGACCTGGATCCACAAGGAAACGCCTCATCGGGACTCGGCATCGACCCCCGGGGACTCGAGAAAAACCTGTATCATGCGATGATCGGCACCGCCTCATCCAAAGATATCGTCTTGTCTACCACCACGCCGAATCTGCACATCATACCTGCGGCACAAGATCTCGCCGGCGCGGAAATCGAGATGGTCCATATCGATGCACGCGAATTCCGCCTGTATTCCGTGCTTCGTCCGCTCCGCTCCTTCTATGATTATATCCTGATTGACAGCCCGCCGAGTCTCGGCCTGCTCACGGTGAACGGACTCGTGGCAAGTGACGAGGTCGTCATTCCCGTGCAGACGGAATACTATGCCTTAGAGGGGCTGTCCCAGCTCTTGGGGACGATAGAGCTCGTGCGGGAGCGTCTCCAGCCGAATCTCAAGATAATGGGCGCGATCCTGACGCTGTTCGATCGGCGCAACCGGCTTGCTCAGCAGGTGGTGAACGAAGTCCGGGCCCATTTCCCTGGACCGGTGTTCGAGACGGTCATTCCTCGTTCCGTCCGACTGGCCGAGGCACCGAGCTATGGCAAGTCCATACTTGATTTTGATGCGATGTCCAAGGGCGCCCGAGCGTACAAGTCAGTCGCCCGAGAGATCGTGGCGAAAGAGACTACGGAAATAAAGAATAAAGAATAAAGAATCATGAATAGGGAATGAATCCGGCCGCGGACAACGGTGTCCGAAGCTTGATTCATAATTCCGTATTTCTGATTCATCGGTCATATGGTACAGCAACACGGGCTGGGTCGGGGACTCTCATCCCTCATACCGCCGAAAAAAGACGAACAGGATTCGCCGTTCAAGGACATGGTGCTCAAGACGATGACGGCACAGGGTGTCGATCTGTCCGCGGACCGTGTCGTGCCGGATGTCTTTCCGGCCGCGACGATACCGGCCGCCGCGAAGCATGCTGTACAGGAGATGCCGGCGAGTCCTCAGCCTCGGGCCGTTGCTTCCCGGGACGGCGGGGTGCTTACAGTGGCGATCGGGAATATCGTTCCGAATCCCCATCAGCCGCGCCTCCGCTTCGATGAGAACAGACTCCGTGAATTATCGGAATCGATCCGGGAACATGGGATACTCCAACCATTGGTCGTCTCGGTCGTATCCGACGGGAAGTACGAGCTTATCGCCGGAGAACGTCGCCTGCAGGCATCAAAGCTTGCCGGACGTACGGACGTTCCGGTCATCATACGGAACGCCGACGAACAGCAGAAGCTCGAGCTTGCCATCGTCGAGAACGTGCAGCGACATGACCTGGATCCCATCGAGGAAGCCAAGGCATATTCTCGGCTTATGGACGAATTCGGTCTGACCCAGGAAGAGGTCGCGAAAAAAATGGGAAAGGTTCGGAGCACGATTGCCAACATGGTCCGTCTGCTGTCTCTGCCGGTTGAGATCCAACGGGCACTTTCCGAAGGGAAGCTTTCCGAGGGGCATGCGAAGGTATTGCTCTCACTTGAGAATTCCGAGAAGCAACGTGCTTTGTTCGAGCGTATCATGACGTCGGGCATGACAGTCCGGGAAGCGGAGGCGAAGGTTCGCGAAACACAGGTTCGACCACATGTCCGGCATATCGCTTCCCTTTCGCCGGAGCTTGCCGAGAAGGCGGAGCGGATGTCCTCGATTCTGGGGACCAAGGTCGCGGTAAAGCCGGCCGGACGAGGCGGGCGTATCGTCGTCGAGTACTATTCCGACGAGGAACTCGATCAGATCGTCGCAAAGATATTGCCGGAATAGCGTCCGTAGCCTCGGTACGGACGAGAGCGGAACGTCTTTCCGATATCGGAATTTCCATGTTATAATGACGGAAAGTAATCACTAGGTTCCCCTGTATGACAGATACGCAGCCATACCTCTCGATCGTCATACCTTCATACAAGGAGGGTGAGCGCATCGGGAGAAATCTTTTGGAAATTGACAAATATCTGCAAGGAAAAGACTTTTCATACGAAATCATCGTCGTAGTGGACGGTTCACCTGACAATACCGCGGAAGTGGCGCGCAATTACGCATTACAGATTCCGAACCTCCGCACCATCGAGAACCCCGAGAATCATGGAAAGGGGTATGTCGTACGACAGGGACTGCTCGAGGCGAAAGGGAAAATACGAATATTCATGGATGCCGATGGTTCCACCTCTATCACCCATTGGGATTCGTTCGCACCGGAATTTGAAAAAGGGTTCGATGTCGTCATAGGTTCCCGGGACCACAAAGATTCCTATATACAGGTGCATCAGCCGAAATATCGGGAAGTCATGGGAGACATGGGGAATTGGGCTATCCGTATACTTCTCGGGCTCTGGCGGTATCCGGACACGCAATGCGGGTTCAAGGCACTCACCGGCGAAGCGGCCGAGGCGATCGCGAATCGGATGGTCGTCGATCGGTTCGGGTTCGATTTCGAACTCGTGACACTCTCGGAGCGACTCGGATACAAGGTCGCGCAGATGCCGATCCGCTGGATGAACGAAGAAGGGTCGACCGTGTCACTGACCGGCAAGAACGGGTTCGTCCAAGTGCTGATTGATTTATGGAAGACGCGGGTTCGACTCTGGAAAGGTGAATATCGCCTCAAGGAAAAACTGTGAGGGTAGAGGGACCGATAAACAGGAGGAAATACAAACATCGTGAACATAGAAATACGTGACGGAGATGAGAAGAAACCGGCGCAGGCGAAAAAGCCGACCGATTCCCAATCAGAACTTCGTCAGGACATCATCACAGGGGATTGGGTCGTCATAGCGACGGGCCGGGCAAAACGTCCGGATGATTTTATTACGAAGGAGCGGATCGAGGAAGATCCGAATGTCGCCGATCCGTTTGTGGATCTCGTGGCGAGCGGGCAGAAAGAGCCCGTATTGGTCTATCGCAAACCGGACGGTGATTGGAGTCTGGTGGTGATTCCGAACCTGTACCCGGCGTTTGCGGCCGGTCGAATGCCGAAAGACCATTCGGAAGGACCGTATTTTGCGATAAACGGAGTCGGGTATCACGAGGTCATCATCACGAGGGACGCGAAGAAAAGCCTCGCCGATCTGGAACTGTGGCAGACGGCCGAAGTCGTCGATGCGTACCAAAGCCGGTATAGTTCACTGATGACGAAAAAGTCTGTGAAGTATATCCAGATATTTCATAATCACGGCAAGGAAGCTGGCTCGTCCATCGCTCACCCACATTCGCAACTGATGGCGATCCCGGTCGTCTCGCCGTATATCGAGCTTCAGCTCCGAGGCGCGGAACTCTACTACCGGAATCATAAGGCGAACGTGTTCCAGTCCATTCTTGATCACGAGTGCGAGTCCGGAGTGCGTCGCGTCTATGAGAACGAACACTTCCTCGTATTTTGTCCGTTCGCTTCCCGTGTCGCGTTCGAGTTGTGGATCCTGCCGAAACGATCCGATAACCCGTATTTCGAGCGTATTACCGAAGAGGAGAAAATATCGCTCGCGGATGCCCTCCAGAAGACCCTCAAGGCACTTCAGAAAGGTCTCGGCGATCCTCCATACAATTTTTTCCTGAATACTTCGCCGTGTGACGGCCGTGAATACCCCCATTATCGGTGGCATGTGGAGATTCTGCCGAAAACGTCCGTCTGGGCCGGGTTCGAACTCTCGACCGGCATCGAAGTCTCGACCATCGAACCCGAGAAAGCTGCCGAATACCTTCGTGAACAGATACAATCGGAATAATGCTCCCGAGCCTCTCCGGCGACATCAGTATGCTCCTATGAAGAAACGATATCTCGTCGGAAATCTGAAAATGAACCTGAACTCCGTTTCCGAAACGGAGCATTATCTTGTGGCACTCAAAAAGGAACTGTTCGGCAAGCGGATCGAGAATGTCGAGATAGTCGTCGCACCTTCTTCCATATATCTCGAACGGTTTTCCCGTGAGCTTCCGGAGAACGTCTCTCTTGGGGCGCAGGATGTCTTTTGGGAAAAGGAAGGATCGTATACGAGTCAGATATCGACTTCGATGTTGAACGATGTGCATGCCGGTTTCGTCGTCATCGGACACAGCGAACGCCGACTCTATGCACATGAGACCGACGGAGAAGTCGGATGGAAAGTCCGCGCCGCATTGCACGAGAACATTCGTCCGATACTGTGTGTCGGCGAAACGGCCGAGGACCGTGAACGCGGCGTAGCGGCAGATATCGTTTCCGGGCAGATTGTCGAGGCGTTCCGGGATGTCTCACCGATGATGGCCGAACGGGTAGTGGTCGCCTATGAACCCCGTTGGGCGATCGGTTCGGACGTGATTCCGGAATCGGAGGATATTTTCGAAATGAGGATCGTCATCCATCGGGCGCTTGCGGAAGCGTACGGGCCATCGGTCGCAGATCGGATTCCGGTTCTCTATGGAGGATCGGTAAAGGAGTCTCTCCTTGATCGGTTGTGCCTTGAGCCTCGGATGGACGGCGTGCTGGTCGGTCGGGAAAGTCTGTATCCGCACGAGCTGGTCCGGATGGCACGACATATCGGAGGATATGGATCCACGGACTCTGAAGTGTCGGATAATAATAGCTAAGCGTTTCCCATATGATCGTCACAACGAAAGCGATATTGGACAAGGTGAAGGAGGGCAAGTACGCCGTCGGGGCGTTCAATACGGTCAATCTCGAGACGACCATGGCGATCCTCGACGCCGCCGCGGAGCTTTCTTCCCCGGTCATCATCCAGGTCACGGAGAAGACGATGGACTATGCCGGAGGCAGGTCCATATTCCATCTCGTGCGGAACATGGCCGAGTTCTATCACCCTCATCTGCCGGTCGCGATACACCTTGATCACGGCAAGAGTTTTGAAATCGTCGAACGGTCCATCGAGATCGGTTTTTCTTCGGTGATGTACGACGGGTCACGACATCCGTATGTCGACAATGCCCGGGTGACCGCAAAGGTCGTCGAGTACGCGCGTGCGAACGGAGGCGTTTCGGTTCAAGGAGAGCTTGGAAACGTCCCGTACCTTTCCGAGGTGCACGGCGTCGTCGACTGGGACAAATACATGACCGATCCCGACGAGGCGGAGCGGTTCGTAATGGAGACCGGAATCGATACGCTCGCGGTCGCGATTGGCAATGCTCACGGATTCGCAGCGGAACGTCCCGAGCCCGATTATGACAGGCTTTCAAGGATCGCTGACAAGGTGCACATACCGCTCGTACTGCATGGGGCGTCTGATTGGGAGGACGGCAAGGCCGAGGAAGTGATCCGTCGCGGAATTTCATGCTTCAACATCGATACCGCTATCAAACTTGCCTTCGTCGGAGAAGTGACCCGGGCGATTGAGGCGGGAGACAAAACGGATATCAGGAGCATCCTGGAGCCTGCCCGAAATGCGGTCAAGGAGACGGTGAAACGGAAGATTCTCCTGTTCGGATGCAACGGCAAGGCATAGGAAACGAAAAATACAAATTGAAACATATATACTGTTGGGAATAGAAACGGTGAAGTGAAAAAAGAAAAGTGTAAAAAATGAGTTGAAAAGTGTATACTATGGGAATGTGAGCGGTGATGTGAAAAACGTACGATGAAACACGAGGGAATAGGACGCGCCGGAGGTGCTCCATGACCGGTCCGGAAAGGACGCCGGGAAAAACGAACCATAAAAAAATCGACAAACAATAATAAAAAACATATGGCAGTGAAGAAGATGGCTATAAACGGATTCGGTCGTATTGGACGCGCCTCATTCAAGATTGCTCTCGAGCGGAAGGGGACGGAGATCGTCGCCATCAATGATCTTACCGATGCCGAGACGCTTGCACACCTACTCAAGTATGATACGACGTATGGGGCGTATCGATATTCCGTATCTGCGGAGAAAGGTGCGATCATCGTCGACGGCAAGCGCTACCCCGTTTTTTCGGAACCGGATCCGAAGAATCTTCCGTGGAAAGAACTCGGCGTGGAGGTGGTTTTGGAATGCACCGGACGGTTTGTCGACGGCGCTTCCGCCGGTCAGCATCTCACCGCCGGAGCCAAGCAGGTCGTCTTGTCCGCACCGCCGAAAGGGGACAACGAAATCCCGACATATCTTATAGGCGTGAATGACCGGGAATACAAGGGCGAACCGATCATCTCGAACGCGTCATGTACGACCAATTGTATAGCGCCCGTCGCGAAGATCATCGCGGACAAATTCGGTATCGTGAAAGCGATGATGACGACGATCCATTCATACACGGCCGATCAGAATCTTGAAGACGGACCGCACAAAGATCTCCGTCGCGCACGTGCGGCGGCACAGAACATCGTTCCGACCACGACCGGTGCGGCTATTTCCGTGGCACGACTGATGCCGGAACTCTCCGGAAAATTCGACGGCCTTTCCGTCCGCGTCCCCACCATCGTCGCCTCGCTTACGGATTTCACGTTCCTTGTCGCCAAAAAGACGACCATGGAAGAGGTGAATGCCGTCCTCGAAGAGGCAAGCAAGGACAAGGAATATTCCCGCGCCCTTTCCGTTACGCATGAACAGCTGGTTTCAGCCGATTTCATCGGTAATCCGTATTCGAGCATCGTCGATCTTTCCCTCACCAAAGTGGTGGATGGGGATCTCGTGAAAGTCATGGCGTGGTATGATAATGAATGGGGATATTCGAATCGGCTCGTAGAATTGGCCGAAGAAATCTAGGCTCCACTCCGCCGGTTTCCTTTTGTGGTTTCCGTCTGTTCACTCCCCGAATCTTTCCGTTATGTACGATCTCCTTATAAAAAACGGCATTGTGATAGACGGATCCGGATCCGCCATGTTCCGGGCCGATATCGGCGTGAAGGAGAACGTGATCGTTTCGATCGGGAACCTGTCCGGCGAGACGGCGGAGAAGATCATCAATGCTGACGGCTGTTATGTCGCGCCGGGATTCATAGATGTCAACAATCACTCAGACGCGTACTGGGAAATTTTCCGTAACCCGGGACTGCATGGCATGCTCTTGCAGGGCGTGACGACGATAATCGGCGGGAACTCCGGAGCTTCACTTGCCCCGCTTGTCGAGCCGGAGAGTCTCCGCTCCATTCAGAAATGGACGGATGTGGATGCGGTGACATTCAACTGGCTCTCGATGAAAGAATTTCTGAAAGAGATGGAACACCGGCCGTTGTCGGTGAATTTCGCGACATTGGCCGGACATGGGACGATCCGTCGTGGTGTCTTGCGTAACCCGACCAAAAAACCGACCGACAGCGACCTGTCCACGATGAAGCTGCTCCTTCGTCGTGCTCTCGATGAAGGCGCTATCGGATTCTCGACCGCTCTCAAATTCACGCACGCCCGGCTCGCCGAGAACAATGAAATATCCGGAATGCTTGACCTGGTCGCGAAAAGGAACGGTATGTATGTCACGTATCTGCGAGACGAGGGCGAGAACCTGTTGAAGGCGACCGAGGAGGCGATCTCCTCAGCGAAAGGCTCGGGTGTGCCTCTTCACATCTCCCACCTGAAAGCGGTCGGGAAGCGGAACTGGCCTCTGTTCGAGGACGCGCTTGGGATCATCCGGAACGCCGCCCAGGACGGATTCGACATAACCTTCGATGTGTACCCGTATACCGCGAGCGGTTCGGTTTTATATACGTTTCTTCCCGATTGGGTGACGGAAAGTGGCCGAGATACGATGTTGCATAGGCTTCGTGATCCAAAGGTTCGGGAAGCCGTCGTCCGCGATATGCACGAAAGCGGACTTGACTATTCCGGCATGAGATTGCTGATCACGGCTATCAGTTCGACTCATGGTCCGAAGACGGTCGCGTCGATCGCGAAATCGCAACGGAAGTCGCCGGAGGACGTCGTCATCGACGTGTTGCTCGCGAGCGGAGGTCGCGCTATCGTATCGCTTGAAGTGTCGAGTCCGGAAAACGTCGCGAAAGCCGTCCGTCATCCCTTTTCCATCATCAGCTCGAACGGTGTCGGATATTCTACGGAATACGGTGCGACCGGAAATGCGGTCCACCCGAGAAACTTCGGGACGTTCCCGCGGGTATTCGAGCAATATGTCCGCAAGGAAAAAGTGCTGTCATGGGAAGAAGCCGTATACAAGATGACCGGAAAGCCGGCAATCAAATTCGGACTGAACGACCGGGGCTTCTTGCGCGAAAAGTTCAAGGCTGATATCGTAGTGTTCGATCCGGCGACCATCGCCGAACGTTCCACATTGGATGATCCTTTCCACTATCCGGTCGGTGTCCATGCGGTGATCGTCAGCGGCAAAGTGACGGCCGAAGACGGTGTATGGAACGGCACCCGGGCGGGGGAGACGATACGTGCAAAAAGATACGGGCTGTTCGGATGATATCGTTTTTTCATAACGGTATGCGCCGCGCGGGTCATTTCCTTGACGCGCGGAGTTCCGTGTCGACGGGAAGCTGAATTAGACAGTACGCGGACTTATGAAAAAAGAAGATCTCAAAGGGAAAAAAGTGACCGTATTCGGGCTCGGTGTAAACGAGGGCGGTGTCGGCACCGTTGAGTTTCTTGAGCGCGCGGGCGTCAAGGAAATCATCGTTACAGACATGAAGAACAGGGAAGAACTTCTTCCTTCTCTGACCCGTCTCGCGCGATACGGGAATATCACCTATGTCCTCGGGCAACATCGCCCGGAGGATTTTTTGCGTACCGACCTGGTCATCAAGAACCCGGCCATCCCTTGGACGAACGAATATGTCAGGCTCGCCGAGTCGAACGGGATTCAAGTCGAGATGGATTCGGGCATCTTCTTCGACAACTGTGACAATACGATCATCGGGGTTACCGGCACGAAGGGGAAGACGACGACCGCGAGCATGATCGCCCACATCCTGAAAGAATCGGGACGAGGCGTGGCACAAGTCGGCATAAGCCGTGCTCCCGTTCTCGGGATGATCGGGAAGATCCATCCCAAGGATATCGTCGTATTCGAGCTTTCAAGCTGGAGGCTCTCCGCACTCGGACGCCTGAAGAGGAGTCCTCATATCGCGGTGTTCACAAATTTTTTTCCGGATCATCTCAACTACTACCGATCCATATCAGCATACCGTCGTGACAAGCAGTACCTGTATTCGTCACAGAAGAAAGGGGATATCGTCATAGCGGATTCGACACTCGATTTCATACGGGAAGATTCCGTTCCCTCCGAAAAGATCTTTTTCTCTTCAAAGGAAGGCGAGCGGAGCCAGGGTGTCTTCTTCAGCGGAGACGAGGTCGTCATCGTCCGGGACGACAAGGAGACCGTCCTGTTCCGCACGTCCGATATACGGATCCCGGGTGGTCATATCCTTCCGGACGCCATCGCCGCCGCGACGGCCGTATTCATGGCGGGCGTTCCCGCTTCCAAAATAGCATCCGGTCTGCGTACGTTTCGCGGCGTGCCACACCGGCTCGAATTCATCGCGGAGAAGCGTGACGTGTCGTTTTATAATGATTCCGCCGCGACTGTTCCGGAGTCCGCGGTTCTGGCACTCCGGTCCTTCGACGCCCCGGTCATCATGATTGCCGGCGGTTCGGACAAGAATCTCGACTTCGCACCGCTTGCCGAAGAGATCATACGGAGTGCGAAGGGTGCCGTGTTCCTGGAGGGAAACGGGACGGAGCGTCTGCTTCGGGAAATCCGCAGCCGTCTCCCGGAAGAGGATAAGAAGAGGCGGTTCGAAACGGTGTCGGATATGGGCAAGGCGGTCGAGTTCGCGTTCCGCTCGGCCGAGCCGGGTGATATCGTACTCCTGTCTCCCGGCGCCGCGAGCTTCGGACTGTTCAAGAATGAATTCGATCGCGGTGAGAAATTCCGCGAAGCGGTGGCGGGTATCGCCACGGGGAAGAAATAAACGCGGCGTGTCGATCCGTTACGGATATACTTATGCTCTACGATGTCATCATCATAGGTGGTGGTCCTGCCGGCGTTTCCGCCGGCATCTATGTCGCACGTAAAAAAATGCGTGCGCTCATGGTCGCAAAATCGATCGGCGGATCGTCGTCGGTATCGGCGACGATAGACAATTGGATCGGCACGGAATCGATTTCCGGCACGGAATTCGCTGAGCGCCTCGAGTCTCATCTGCGTGCGCAGGAAGGAATCGACCTTCGGATGGATGAGACGGTGATGTCGGTCCGGGAACATTCGGACGGCTCATTTGCCGTTGAGACGGAGACAGGGGAGGTCTTCCTCGCGAAGTCGGTCATCGTCGCATCCGGCGTCCGGCATCGGCCACTCGGTGTGCCCGGAGAAGAAACGTTCCGGGGCAAAGGGGTCGCATACTGTTCGACCTGCGACGCACCGTTCTTCCGCAACAAGACGGTTGCGGTAGTGGGCGGAGGCAACAGCGCGTTCGAGGCAGTCGAAGATCTGTTGCCGTACGCGACGGATGTCACCGTGCTGACTCTCGATCCCGACTTCACCGCCGACGCCGTCTTGCAGGATCGTGTCCTTGCATCCGACAAAGTCACCGCCGTGCGACTCGCGAAGTCCGAGGAAATAATAGGTGAACGGAAAGTCACCGCACTCCGATATGAGGACCTTGCATGCGGAGAAAAAAAAGAACTTCCCTGTTCCGGTGTCTTCGTGGAAATCGGAATGATACCGAATGCGGAAATGATTCGGGAAACAGTCGAATGCAATCGGTCCGGTGAGATCGTCGTCGATGCCCGGACGTTCGCGACATCACGACCCGGCATTTTCTCCGCCGGCGATGTGACGGATATGCCGTACCGGCAAAACAATATTTCCGCCGGTCAGGGTGCCGTCGCCGCACTTTCGGCATACGACTTCGTGAAGAACGGTACCGCCGGAAAAAGCAAAACGGATATGGGTGATTGACCGAGTCGTTTTTTCGTGCTATAATAGACCTGTGAGTGAGAAGAAAGCGGGTGTTTCCAGTGTGGAACACCCGCTTTTCCTTCTTTATACCGAAACAAACGTATGAAACGGTCCATCCTTATAACCAGTATTATCGCGATCCTGCTTGTCCCGACAAGTGCGGCTTTCGCATCCGGCGGACAGTCTCCGTGGATCGAAGCGGAGCTTGCGCTCACGAACCAGGAACGGAAGCAGCGTGGTATCGCCGAACTTACGGTGAATACCTCTCTCGAATGGGCTGCGGCGACGAAGCTCTCCGACATGGAGAAGGGCGGATACTTTGCCCACACGTCTCCTACCGGTCTCACTCCGTGGTCCTTCATGGACAAGGTCGGATATGAATATCATTATGCTGGTGAGAATCTCGCCATTCATTTCAATGATCCGACAAGCGAACATGTCGCGTGGATGCAGAGTGAGAAACATTGTCAGAATATTCTTGACCCGCGATTCAGTGAAATCGGTATGGCGGTGAAGAAGACATATTTCGAAGGACGCGAAACGATGATCGTCGTCGCGATGTTCGGGACACGGTCGGGACGTGAGGTCGCGACCAAGCTTACCAAAGAAGACGCCCTCACTCTTTGCAAAGGGGGAATACCGTCCGTCTCAGGAACTTCCGATGAACGTCAGTCCGACGGCCTGTTTTCCGGCGGCAGTGTCGGATCGATCTCAAGCAGCGCCCTGACGAATATCGATGTGTTCGCCAAAACGGAAACCGAGAACCGTTACGGATTCGTGGAGCTGATATCGACAGTCGTTTTCACACTGGCTCAGGTCGTCGTGATATCCCTCCTGATGCACCTGGTCCTGTCCCATGAGACGCGTGATGGAGTATACCTTTCCTGACGATGCCGTTGTCGGTGGAAGAGAGCGTTCGGATTCCGAAAATTCCCTTCCGTCTAAAAACGGAAAAAAGCACTTTTAAAAAAGAAAAACAAAAACAAACACAAAATTCACAGGAATGAATCCTCTTTCCTCCTGCACGGCAGCCTTGTGCTCCCGGCAGACACGAATACAAGAAGAACCCCATTGAGGGTTCTTCTTTTTTTGTGGAAAGTCGTTAAGGCTTTCTGAGGCTATTTTTCTTGCCTGAAACCGAATATTGGGCTAGAATTATACCTATGGAACGATTCGAAATAGAAGGTGGAAAAAGGCTTTCCGGAGCTATCGACGTGCGTGGTTCAAAGAACGCGGCACTGCCTGTCCTGGCAGCGACGCTTCTCTCTGCCGAAACGAGCGTTATAGGAAACGTACCGCGTATCGAGGACGTGTTTCGGTTGCTTGAAATTCTTGAAAGTATGGGTGTGACGGTCGAGTGGCGCGATGAACGGACTGTCGCGGTGACCCCGAAGGATGTGGATCCGTCCAAGATGGACGTGACGCCCGTGAAGAAGATCCGCTCCTCGATACTGTTGCTCGGATCGCTCTCGGCGCGTTTCGGTCTGTTCACGCTCGCGCATCCGGGCGGATGTGTCATCGGCGCACGTCCCGTGGGGACACACTTCGACGCGCTTCGGAAACTCGGCGTGGAGATCGAGGGCGACGGCAAAGAATACCGTATCGACGCGACCGGGCGGAAACCGGGGGAGATCGCATTGCGGGAGCTGTCCGTGACGGCGACCGAGAATGCGATGATGCTCGCGGCGGGGATGCCCGGAAAGACGATCATCCGTGTCGCGGCCGCGGAACCGCATGTGGAGGACCTCGGAAAATTTCTGCGGAAGATGGGCGCGAAGGTGTCCGGACTCGGGACGCATGTGATCGAGATCGAAGGCACCGATCACCTGTCCGGCGCCGAGCACACGGTCATATCGGATGCGAACGAGGCGGCAACCTTTCTCGTCCTCGGTGTCGCGACCGGGAGTCCGATCACCGTGCGGAACGCGCACGAGCATCATCTCGATATCATACTCGAGAAACTCCGCGAGTTCGGTGCGGACTTCCGTATCGAGGGCGAATCCATCACAGTCGTCCCGGCCAAGAAGCTCGTCGCGGTGTCGAAGATCGATACCCGAACCTATCCCGGCATACCGTCGGACGTGCAGGCGCCGTTCGGCGTCCTTTCGGCACTGGCCGATGGGGAGACCCTTCTGTTCGATACCGTTTTCGAGGGGCGCTTCAATTATGTGGCGGAGCTCGAGAAGATGCGGGCACATGCGACGGTATTGAATCCTCATCAGGTACGGTTCCGCGGGCCGGCGAAACTTCGGGGGACGACGATCCGCAGTTACGACCTCCGGGCCGGAGCGGCACTCATCATCGCGGCACTCGTGGCCGAAGGCAAGACCGTCATCGAGGACATCTACCAGGTCGACCGCGGATATGAGCGGATAGAGGAGAGACTCTCGGCGCTCGGAGCGGACATCAGGCGCGTCGATGCGTAACAGACAAAAATAAAACGAAAAATGAGGCGTCCGGTATGTATCGGACACGATTATTTTTACTTTTCACAGCGTGTTTTTCACGTGATATCTTATGAATCCATTCGTGAGAAAAATCGGCATAGACCTCGGAACCGCGAATACGCTCGTGTTCGTGCCGGGGAAAGGCGTCGTCGTGAATGAACCGTCCGTTGTGGCGGTCTCGGTCTTCGAGAACAAGGTACTCGCCGTCGGCAACGAAGCGAAGGAGATGATCGGGCGGACGCCTGATTCCATCATCGCGTGCCAACCGCTTCGGGACGGGGCGATCGCCGACTATCGTGTGACCGAGGCGATGCTCCGTTATTTCATACAGAAAGTTTCCGGACGATTCCGACTCATCCGGCCGGAAGTGGTGCTGTCCATCCCCGCCGGCGTCACCTCGACCGAGCGTCGGGCGGTCATCGACGCGGCGAACAAGGCAGGCGCACGCGCGGCCTATGTCGTGAAAGAACCTATCCTCGCGGCGATCGGTGCGGGCATCCCGATCCATACCGCACAGGGGAACATGATCATCAATATCGGCGGAGGCACGTCCGAGATCGCGGTCATCTCGCTCGGCGGTGTGGTTGCGTCGGCATCGGCACGTGTCGGTGGGAACCGGATCGACCTTGCCATATCGGACTATATCAAACGGAAATACAGCCTCGCGATCGGCGAGCGGACGGCGGAAGATCTCAAGATAAAGATCGGTGCGGCGATCGCGCAGGTCAAGGAGGATCATATGGACATCCGCGGACGGGATCTCATGGGAGGACTTCCCCGGACGGTGACTATTTCCTCGAACGAGGTGACGGAAGCGATCCAAGATGAACTCCGGGAAATCATCAATGTCGTGAAGCAGGTCTTGCAGGAGACGCCGCCGGAGCTTTCGGCGGATATTATGGACAAGGGCATGGTGTTGTCTGGAGGGACGTCCCAACTCCGTTTTCTCGACCAGCTGATCAGCAAGATGATAGGCGTGCCGTGCTATGTCGCGGACGATCCGGCATTCTGCGTCGCACGCGGTACCGGCATCGTGCTTGAGAATCTCGAGGCATACAAACGGAGTATCATGCTCGGGAAATAAAGATTGTTATCTGCCGACTGATATGGTTATCGGAATCGACGCGTCGCGGGCATTCCTGCGGAACAGGACGGGCATTGAGGAATATGCGTATCAGGTCATCTCGCATCTGCGTGACCCGCTCAAAGATGAACGGGTGATTTTGTATGTCCAGGAAGGCCGGGGTCCCGATTTCGAATTGCCCGCATCGTGGCAGGTCCGGACGCTTCGGTCTCCGAGGTTCTGGACACATATCCGTCTGTCGATCGAGATGCTTCTCCATCGTCCCGACGTGCTGTTCGTCCCGGCCCATACGATTCCGTTCATCCATCCGGGTCGCTCGGTCGTGACCGTGCACGGGCTCGAATATGAATGCTCTCCGGAAAGTTATTCCTCGTGGGACCGGCTGTATATGCGTGCCGTCATCCGGTTCTCATGCCGTGTCGCGGAGACGGTCATCGCGGTATCGGAGAACACGAAACGTGATCTGATGAGCCTCTACGGCGTTACGGAAGGGAAGATCCGGGTGGTGTATGAGGGGAAGCCGGAGGAGGAGTCACACGTCAAAAGTCACACGTCACACATCGAAACACGGGAACGGGGAACGAAGAATGAAATTGAAAACAAGGAATCGGAAATCGAAAAGCCGTATCTGCTGTTTGTCGGGCGGATCGAGGAACGCAAGAATGTGAGACGGATCGTCGAGGCATTCGATATCTTAAAAAAGAGAAACGGCATACCGCACAGGCTCGTGCTCGTGGGGAAACCGGGGTATGGATATGAGGACGTGAAGAACGCGATCGAGGCGTCGGACTTTCAAGATGAGATCATCGAGAAAGGATACGTGTGCGAAGAGGAAAAGGGATCACTCCTTCGAAATGCGGATGTTTTCGTATTCCCGTCGCTTTATGAAGGGTTCGGATTGCCGGTTGTCGAAGCTCAGGCGGTGGGTATACCCGTTGTGACGTCCGATAGCTCCTCTTTGCCGGAAATAGGCGGTGACGGGGCACTGTATGCGGATCCCTTGTCTGTCGAGTCCATCGCTCTCCGGATAGGGGAAGTCCTTTCCGAGCCGGCGGTTCGAAGTGCTATAATAAAAAAAGGCGAAACGAACGCCGATCGGTTTGATTGGGGCGTTTGTGCGGATGAAATCGCCGCACTGATACGACGTTGAATACGCTAGTCGTTTCCGGTACGCCGCAGCCGTTTCCGAACAATGAAACAATGAAGCAATGAAACAGCTCTCTCCACAGAAGAAGGTCGAGAAGAAGGTCGCATTCGTCCATGATTTTCTCGTGGCGTATGGCGGGGCGGAACGGGTCCTCGAAAGTCTCGTGAAGCTCGACCCCGAGGCGCCTATCTATACGCTTCTCTATGACGGTGATGTGATGAACGGTCGGTTCGCCGGTCGGGAAATACGGACGTCATTTCTGCAGAAACTTCCCCGTTTCATCCGGAAGCGATATCGGTGGCTGCTCCCGCTGTATCCGGTCGCGGCCGAAGCGCTCGACCTCCGTGAATTCGATATCGTCATCTCGTCGTCCGGCGCATGGTCCAAGGGAATCGTGACACGGTTGCGCACGCTTCATATAGCCTATCTGCATTCGCCTATGCGCCTGTTGTGGGATGCGAACGAGCAATACCTCGATGTCGTCCGTGCGGGCGGAATCCGACGGTTTTTCGGCCGTATCCTCCTGTCGTATCTCCGGGTATGGGATCGTGAGGCCGCCGATCGGCCGGATGTCCTTATTTCCAATTCGGAATACACTCGGGCGCGGGCGGAAAAGTACTATCGTCGCGACTCCGTCGTGATACATCCTCCGGTGACACTGACCAGCAACAAGGAAAAGAAACCGGCCCGCGAGGATTTCTTCCTGGTCGTTTCCCGACTCACTGCGAGCAAGGGGATCGACGTCGCGATCGAGGCATTCAACAAACTCAGGCTCCCGCTTCGCATAGTGGGTGAAGGAAGGGAACGCAATCGGTTCGAATCGCTTGCGGAAGGGAATATCTCTTTCCTCGGCGGTGTCGACGATGCCGAACTGGTCTCGCTCTATCGCCGTGCCAAAGCGGTCATCGTCCCTTCGGAAGAGGACTTCGGGATGGCAGCCGCGGAGGCCGTCTCGTTCGGAACACCGGTCATCGCGCTCGGAAAGGGCGGGACCATGGAAATCGTACAAGAGGGTCGGACGGGAGAATTTTTCGGTGCGGCGACACCGGAAGTGCTTGCCGATGCGGTTCGACGATTCCTCGATCGCGGGGAGCCGGCCTATGACGCGGACAAGGACGCGGCCGGACGGTTTTCCGAGGCGCGTTTCCTCGAGGCATGGCGCGACACGGTCCGGAAAGGGGAAGCCGATCATTTGAAATGAACCGATACGAGACATGGATATCATAGGACATGAACACACGAGGAAATTGCTCGGAAGGATTGCTTCCGGGATGCTTCCGCATCATGCGTTTCTGTTTTCCGGTCCCGAAGGGGTCGGGAAAAGCCTGGTGGCACGTGAGTTCGCCGCATCGCTCCTCGGTTGTCCGAACGGGGACCCGTCGCTGAAACAGGATTTTCTCCTGGTCGTCCCGCATGTGAGAAAGAATGCAAAGAAGGGGAAGAATGCAAAAAAAGGAATATTCGTCGAGGATGTCCGTGAAGTCGGTCTGTTCCTGAGCCGTTTTCCGGCGGAGTCGAAACGGCGTGTCGTCTTGATCGATGACGCCGACCGGATGAATGAGAACGCACAGAATGCGCTTCTGAAGACGCTTGAGGAACCGAACACGACCTCCATACTCATCCTTATCGTGTCACGTCCCGGCGCGCTTCGGGACACGGTGGTCTCCCGCATGTTCCGGGTGCCGTTCTCGTTGATTCCGGAAAGCGTCATGTCGGCGAACATGGGAGTGTCGATTCCGGAAGGGAAGACGCCGATAGCGCAGTTCTTTTATACGCTCGGCCGGCCGGGTATCATAGCCGGTGCGGTGACGGATCCGGAAAAATTCATCGAACGACAGGATCTGCTTCGTCCGTTGTTCAAACTATCGGCACTTTCTTTTTCGGAACGGATCGCCCATGCGGAGAAATTGTCGGTGTCCCCGATGGAGACGGCCGATCTGTTCGAATGGTGGACGTCCGGCCTGAGGAAAAGACAGCCACTCGACGCATCTGTCAGGGAAACCGTTTTGTTGTATCGGCGTCTTGAGGAGATCGAGAAAACGACGCGCTTGCTCCGGGACACCAACGCGAATGCACGATTGCTCATCGACCGGCTGTTTCTCGTAGCATTCTGATCGAAAGGGAAATGAACACACGACAAAAAAAAGACAATACGACAAAAGTGACACCGGCCATGAAACCCGGGAAGCTGAAAAAACTCCCGAAAGAGAGTCTGTTTCGGGAAGCGTTTCTTCCCGATAAGAAGCTTCGGAAACCGTTGCTTGTCCGGGAAAAGCAAACCGGTTCCGGCATCGGGTGGGGGATAACCGTCTTGTGGGGCATAGTGATCGCCGTTATCGTTTTCACTCTTTTCTTTTCCGATTTCCATACCGTACGCACGATCTCGATATCTGGCAATCACGACATCCCGTCGGAGAGGATCGACGCCTTTGTCCGCGACCGACTGTCCGGGAAACGTTTCCGAATCCTTCCGGGAGACAATTTTTTCCTTATGCCTTCCTTTTCGATCGAAAGGGATCTGCTCCTTGAATTTCCGAAGCTCAAAAGCGCTTCCGTCACCCGACAGTTTCCGGACAAGGTGAATATCGAGATTTCCGAACGTGACCGGATACTGTTGTGGTGTGCAAATAATTCCTGTGTCCTAGTAGATGATGCCGGGAACGCGCAGGATGCCCGATTCGCGGAGACGCCTGAGAATGAGCCGTTCCTGCTTCGCGTCATCGACGGGAGTGCCCGTCTTGTGGCTGTCGGGGAGCCGCTTCTTTCCGTGAAGGCGTCCCATTCGATCATGCTGTTGGAGCGGAGTATCCGCGATCGCGGAGATATCGGTATCACCGTCCCGTTCCATTCCCCGTCGCGCGTGTCCGACGAGGTGCGTATCACGACGGAGCAGGGATGGGATCTCCTGGTGAACCTTGGTATCGACCCGGACAAGACAATCGATTCCCTGAAGCTCGTGCTGGAGAAAGAGATTCCGGTCGAGAGGCGCTCCGTGCTTCGCTATATAGACCTTCGTACCGAGAACAAGGCGTTCTTCTCATACACGGACTGGACACCTCCGCCGGTCGCTCCCACGACCCCGACAACTCTGGTACCGGCCTCTGTGGCCACACCCACACCCACACCCACCGTCACGTCGGGAGACAGTAAGAAAAAATGAACCTTATACGGTTCATTTTTTTGATACTTTAGTTTATTATTGATATATGGAATATAACACTCTCTATAAAAACAATCCTGCTGTCTGGGGAGCGGAGCCAAATAAGCTTCTGCAAATGATTTTTGAAAAACTTGAATTAGAGTTTCCTTTTTTGGATTTGGGTTGCGGACAAGGACGCGACTGTCTGTTTATGCTTGAAAATGGATTCCGTGTGACTGCCGTTGATTCTGCTGCAAGTGGGCTCAACAGCATCAAGAATCAAATTTTAGAAAAAGGTCTGTCAATTGAAAAAATTGAATTATTTGAAGAGGACATGCAGGATTTTGCAATCGAAAAAGAAAAATTTTCCGTGATCAACGCTTTCAATTCTTTGCAATTTCTTCCAAAAAAAGATGCATTGAAAATTCTTGAAACAATCAAAACGAATGTGAAGGTCAACGGATATATTTTGATTGCTTCTTTCACGACCAAGGATTCATTCTTTGAAAAATCCAATCCGGAAAAACGATGTTTTTTCGAAGAAAATGAGCTCAAAAACATTTTCCATGATTTTGAGATTATTATTTATGAAGAAAAAATAGTCACTGACGCGGGACATCCTGGTAGTCCAGAACCTCACGAACATGGCGTGGTCAGAATGATTGCCAGAAAGCCACTACTAACCGACTCATAGGAAATTCCCTCCGAGGACCGTCCTCGGAGAGGAATCTCGGAGCTGAGAGGGGAAGCGAGAGAGAGAGGGTGAATTGAGTTGAAATCGGAAAAGACTGGAACTGGCCGGCTTCCCGAGTCGGTCATGCCAGGGATTTTCGGGAAGAGAATATCGGATTCCGTTGCGCGAAATAGTCCGATTCCAAGGAACGAGAGCAAAAAATATCTTACAAAAAAAGGCTTGAAAAGGCACTTAAAAACGTAATACACCTGTTTTACGTTTTGTGGGGGTATGATTCACGTGGGTCTTTCTTTTTGCTGGACAAAACGGTCTTCTCCCGACTGATAGCTATCATCTGAATCGACCTCTATATCCGATATATGATCGAAAAAAAGATTTTACAGCGGGCGCTGTAAAGATAGGGAAAAATCCTCTTGTCCTTGTGGGATTAGAGGCCTATTATTAAAAGAGATAATCACTAGCCATGTATTGTATGATGAGCGGAAAACAGATCTCGGCATTCAGTGACTTTACACGAAAGTATGAGCTTTCAAAGACGCTTCGGTTCGAATTGCGACCGGTAGGGAAAACCAAGGAAATGCTTGATGAGGCTGGTGTGTTTGAAAAGGACAGGATGATCAAGGAAAAATACGAACGGACAAAACCGTATTTTGATAGATTACACCGTGAATTTGTGCAGGAGTCTCTCTCGAACGTTGCATTGTCCGGATTGACGGATTATTTATCAATATTCTCCGATTGGCGAACGGACAAAAAAGATAAAACGAAGGCGAAGAAACTGACGGACATAGAGAAATCATTGCGCAATGAGGTTACCCGATTTTTTGAAGAGACTGCCAAGGTGTGGGCGGAACAATATTCATCTGCAAAAATTAAGAAATCAGGGATCGATTTTCTTTTTGAGGAGGGGATATTCCGTGTTTTGAGGGAACGGTATGGTACTGAAGAAGATGCGTTTGTCGAGGATGATGCAGGAAATCGGATTTCCATTTTCGACCAATGGAAGGGATTTGCTGGTTATTTTACAAAGTTTCATGAGTCGAGAAAGAATTTTTACAAGGATGACGGGAAGCACTCCGCGATTGCTACTCGCATAGTCGATGAGAATCTGAAAAGATTTTGCGACAATATTATAGCGTTTGATCGGCTGAGGAAGACACTTGATCTTTCCGAGGTTGAAGGTCATTTTGACGTCTTTCTCGGTAATGTATTCTCCCCGAGATTCTATGACGAGTGCCTGTTACAACAGGGAATAGACAGATATAACACTGTTCTCGGCGGTGATTCGACAGACCAGAATAAGAAAGGTATCAATCAATATATCAATAAATATCTCCAAGACCACAAAGGCGAGAGATTGCCGTTTTTGAAGCCGCTCGACAAACAGATATTAAGCGAAAAAGACGCGTTTCTTGAAGGGATAGAAAATGATGAAGAGTTGATATCTGTATTGGGAACGTTTCGGAAAAATGCGGGATCGAAGGTCGGCATCTTCCGGTTGCTTATGGGGAAGTTCGTATCTGAGAATGATGCGTTTGATCTTTCAAAAATCTATCTTTCCAAAGAAGGTTTCAATACCATTACCCGTAAATGGAGCGAGAATACACACGACTTTGAGTCTGCTTTGTATGGAGTAATGAAATCTGACAAGCCGAGCGGACTGTCGTACAAAAAGGCAGAAGATCTGTATACGTTTCCGGACCATATCGCTCTGTCGTATCTTCAGGAGGCGCTTTTGGTGTACCCTCAGGAAAATAGAGTATGGAAAGAGCGATATTATAATACAGCGGAAAACAGCGCTGGTATTCTTACTGGTAATGAATCGAGATGGGAACAATTTTTGAGTATACTTTCATTCGAAATTCGTGGACTGTTCGGCTCGGAAACTATGCGTACGATTGCCGAGAAAGAAGACTTTTCGACAGCATTGATAAATGCCGAACGCTTTGAGGAGGTTCTTTCATCGGATGCGGGGACCCGGACGATTCGGACGAGGACAGGGTATGAGATATTCGCACAGAAGATGACCGCCATAACCGGATCAAAATTTGGACCTGATGAGAAAGTATTCATCAAAAATTTTGCGGATTCGGTATTGCGGATCTACCAGATGGCGAAGTATTTCTCACTTGAGAAGAAAGGCGTATGGAACGAGGAATATGAGTTGGACTCGTTCTATTCCGAGCCGGAGCAGGGATATTTGGCATTCCATGAGAATGCCCGTGAAGAAATAATCAAGGCATATGACGCGTTACGAAACTATCTCACGAAGAAACCGTATTCTGAAGAGAAATGGAAACTGAATTTTGATAATTCAAAGCTTCTTGAAGGTTGGCCCGATAGCCCTGAGGGAAATACGCAATACTGCTCGTATCTTTTTAGGAAAGGAGGTAGGTTTTTTCTCGGAGTAACAAATTATTCAAGAATTTTCGATAAGGCGAAATTTCCTGAAGCATATAAGACAGACTCCGAATGCTACGAAAAGATGGTTTATAAGCAAGTTGATGCGAAAACGCTTTACGGTTCTGTATATAAAGGCTTGTTCGGATCAAAGTATTCCGATGATCAGGATATTTTAAACGATGAAGAATTAATCGATAGGTTGAAAAAGGTTTTAGAAACAAGGGCTGTATTTTTTCCAGAACTTCAAAAAATTCTTGACAAAGTAATTGATCGTGAATATAAAGATGCAAAATCACTTGCTAGAGATATAAGCAAAGGTTCATTCTATACCGTGTCGTTTGTGCCGATTTCATCACTGTATCTGGAACAGGGTATATATAATCTTAAAGAGAATGATGCAGCAAAAAAACTGTATCTTTTCGAGATCCATAATAAGGATTGGAATTTGAAAGATGGTGTACGGAAGGACGGAGCGAAAAATCTTCATACACTCTATTTTGAGTCGCTGTTTTCGGAGGAGAATGCGGAGGCAGATTTTCCTATGAAGCTGAATGGACAGGCGGAATTGTTCTATCGTCCGGCGACGGCAACGGACAAACTTGGGTTCAAACAGAACGCTGACGGGTCGAATATGACCGGAAAAGACGGTAGGAAAGTCGTGAGCAGAAAGCGATATTCGGAAGATAAAATTCTTTTTCATGTACCGATGACGATGAATCGTGGCAAAGGTATACGGTTTCGGTTCAATGAAGAGATTAATGACCTACTTGCCGGAAACCCTGATATGAACATCATCGGTGTGGATCGAGGGGAAAAGCATCTGGCATACTACTCAGTCATCACTCAAAAAGGGGAGGTTGTGGAAAGCGGGAGTCTCAATACGGTCAACGGTATTGACTATGCAGGAAAGTTGGACGAGCGCGCCAAAGGTCGGGAACAGGCTCGCAAGGATTGGCAGGCGGTAGAGGGAATCAAGGATCTTAAAAACGGATATGTCTCGCAGGTAGTCCGGAAGCTCGCGGATTTGGCTATCGAACATAATGCTATCATCGTCCTCGAGGATCTTAATATGCGGTTCAAACAGATCCGCGGAGGCATTGAAAAAAGCGCATATCAGCAATTAGAAAAGGCGCTCATCGACAAACTGTCGTTTCTGGTTGAAAAGGGAGAAACGGATCCTGAGTCAGCGGGGAGCCTGCTCCGCGCATATCAACTCGTCGCACCATTCGAATCGTTCCAGAAGATGGGTAAGCAGACCGGAATTGTCTTTTATACGCAAGCGAGTTACACCTCCAAGATCGACCCGGCTACCGGGTGGCGCCCGAACCTGTATCTTAAATATACGAGTGCGAAGAAAGCAAAGGAGGATATCGCGAAGTTCGGGTCGATCATGCTGAATGAGGGCCGGTTTGACGTCTCGTATGACCTGAAAAAGTTTGTGAGTGGCGATACAAGGGATATCGTATTTCCAAATCGGACGGATTGGACGGTATCGTCCAGCGTTGAACGGTATCGGTGGAATCGGAAACTCAATGTCGGGAAGGGCGGGTACGACCATTATGCAGATTTGACTGTGAATTTCCGTGAGCTATTCGAATCCGTCGACATTGATCTGAACGGCGATATCTTGAACCGCATAGCGGACATCAATCCCGAAGGGAACGAGCGGTTTTTCCGGGAGTTTGTCTTTTTGGTCAATCTGATGTTTCAGATTCGAAACACAGACCCCGACACAACGGATTCCGATAAAAGTGACTTCATTCTTTCACCGGTTGCGCCATTCTTCGACAGTCGGTCTCCGGAGAAGTTCGGTGCGAAACTTCCGAAAAACGGGGATGACAACGGGGCATATAATATCGCGCGGAAAGGGATTGTCATTCTTGATAAGATATCAGAATATAAGAGAACAAATGGGACTTGTGAAGGACTGGGATGGGGAGGGTTATACATCTCTCACGCTGAATGGGACAACTTCGCCCGGGAGAATGCTATGAAAAAATAGCGGGATAACATAGGCGCGGTGCGGACGGTTGACAGGAACGGCTTACGGGTATACCGTAGGCTGTTTCTTTCTTTATCCTATGGAATCACTCATCCAGATCTCGAAAATCAATGACTTCCTGTTTTGTCCGCGCTCACTCTACTTCCATTCGGTGTATGAGTCGTTTTCGGATGTGACATACCATGCTTCGCCACAGGTCCGTGGCCGGTTGAATCATGTGACGGTCGATACCGGGACATACGCTTCTGAAAAGAAGTATCTGCAAGGAGAGGAAGTCTATTTAGAGAAATATGGACTCGTGGGGAAGATAGACCTGTATGACAAGGAGAATAAAACGCTCATTGAACGGAAGTCGAAAATATCAGTCGTACATCCAGGATATCGGCTTCAGTTATATGCGCAATACTTCGCGCTCTCAGAGGCGGGGTTTCCAGTCGAGAGGCTCGTTATCAGGTCTCTATCGGATAATCGCCGATATGAGATACCGATTCCGGAAGGGGAAGAACTGCGTATGTTTGAGGAAATCATGGAGAGAATGAGGGTATTCAATATCGCCGACGCGCCATTGGAAGAAAATCTTGCGAAATGTAGAGGATGTATTTATCAGACGCTCTGTCGCCCATTATAATCGTTGAGAATTACATATGCTTACCCTGCCAGATTTTCGAGAGAAACAAATCCTTTTTATTCAACCGGAATTTGGAAAGGACGTCCGACTTCGGATCAAGAATCAGAATATCGCGTGTGAACGTGACGGGAAAGTGGTGAATCAGGTCGCCTGTGGGAAGGCGTTGTCCGTGTTTGTGCTTGGCGAAATATCGTTCACGAGTGTCCTGCTACGGAAATGTATGGAAAATGGCGTATCAGTTTTCTTTTTGAAACGTAACTTAGAAACCTATGCGACTGTGGGTGCCGCGGCAGATGGGAATTATCTCTTGCGAGAAAAGCAATACGCACTCTCTCCGGACAGAAGTCTTGCAATCGCATGCCATATCGTTCGGAATAAGGTAGGGAACCAGATTGCTCTTCTGAAGGAGCGGTCGATTGACGATGTCGAAGCGACTACCATAGCGCTGTCTGATTTGGAACATGAGGTATTTGGGAAAATCAGTGTGACAGAAGACAGGCAGGTTCTTCTTGGTCTCGAAGGGGGAATGAGCAGGCGGTTCTTTCGCGAATATTTTTCGGACATAGGATGGAGACGGAGGATCCCGAGAGGAAAAACAGATCCGGAGAATATCCTGCTCGACATCGGTTATTCTATGCTGTTCAATTACGTCGATTCCTTGCTTCGTCTATTCGGATTCGATACGTATCGAGGCGTGTATCATCAACTGTTTTTTCAACGGAAGTCTCTGTCATGTGATATAGAGGAGCCGTTCCGGTGTATTATCGAACGAAAACTGCTCAAGATGTATCATCTTGGCCAAGTAAAGAAGGAGGACTTCGAATATTCACCGAAACGAAAACAATACTTTTTGAAATATCAGGAAAGTACCAGATACGCCCAGCTTTTCACGGAGGCGATTCTTGAACGGAAAGAGGACATCTATTCGTACATCCGTGATTATTATTATGCCATACTGAATGAGACGGACGATTTCCCGTATTTTGATATCAAGAAATAATGTATGTTGCTCGTCTCATATGACTTTGAATCGAATCGGACGCGCTCGCGGTTTTCGAGGTTTTTGGAAAAACACGGTCGTCGGATCCAGTATTCCGTGTTCGAGATACGGAATAGCGATAGGGTCTTGCATAATCTGCTCGATGAGATAGAATTGAAGTATCGGAAACAATTTACCGGAGCGGACAGCATACTTATCTTCCAGATCTGTGAGGGGTGCAAGAAAAAGGCCATCAGATATGGGTATGCGGAGAATGAGGAGAAAGAGATAGTAGTATTTTGACAACTTCCAAGAGTGAAAATCTATATGGGGTTATTTATATTTCAAAACCACGGTATCCGAGAAATCGGAAAGGCTTGTCTAGGCCAAAGGTTCGTAGTCTCCGTTGTGAGCTATTTGCATACTTTTGGCTTAGATAAAGCATCTCACCTGCCAAATACACCTATAAGATTTCTACTGTTGTAGATGAGTCGCTTCAGAGAGTCTATCATTTGCCAAATACACCTATAAGATTTCTACTGTTGTAGATTATTATAAGCTAACGCTGCCTCTTCGCCAAATACACCTATAAGATTTCTACTGTTGTAGATATTTGGCCGTCGGCGGTCTCGATGTTCGCCAAATACACCTATAAGATTTCTACTGTTGTAGATTTATCTTGGTTCTTCGTATATCAACGCCAAATACACCTATAAGATTTCTACTGTTGTAGATTGATGTAGGTCTGAATATCTCCTGTGCCAAATACACCTATAAGATTTCTACTGTTGTAGATGTATCGGGCCTTTTTGACAGGTTGTTGCCAAATACACCTATAAGATTTCTACTGTTGTAGATATGTTCTCGTTCACTCGTTACCGTGGCCAAATACACCTATAAGATTTCTACTGTTGTAGATTCAATGTTCTCTCGTTACCGTGCTTTGCCAAATACACCTATAAGATTTCTACTGTTGTAGATAAAACTCAGATTGACGGCTTGCTACTGCCAAATACACCTATAAGATTTCTACTGTTGTAGATTTTATCCTATAATAAGGGTGGTTCGGCCAAATACACCTATAAGATTTCTACTGTTGTAGATTTTTCCATATTTCTCAGTAGCCGCTGGCCAAATACACCTATAAGATTTCTACTGTTGTAGATTGTTATGTGTG
>CAIOMK010000006.1 GCA_903859375.1 Candidatus Moraniibacteriota bacterium | reverse complement strand
CATTATAGCGTAAAGACGGGAAAAAAGCAAGTACCCGCTCTATACCGACGAAAACCCCGTATTGGAGAAGATAATTGGGAACGAGAATATCAAGACAGTTGTTCCGGTATTCGCACGTCAATCATACTCTGTAATGTGGACAAATTTATTCCGGCAAAGGGGGTGATTCTTCGGTCATGAAGTCGATTCGGCACACGAATAATATGAACGGCGAAGAAATTGGAAGCGCGTCATGTTATAATGGCACCACTGTAATCAGTATCATGAAACATATGTCTCATTATCTTGGGAACATCGAAAAGAAAACTCTTGATAACGTCAACTATCGGGAGGTGGTGTACACGGGACCGAAGATGCAGCTCGTGGTCATGTCTCTCGATGCCGGTGAAGAGATCGGCGAAGAAGTCCATGCGAATCATGATCAGTTTCTTCGGGTCGAATCCGGCGAGGGTAAGGCGGTCCTCGATGGCGTCCCTTATGATATACAGGAAGGTGATGCTATTATCGTGCCGGCCGGAATGCTTCATAATATCGTCAACACATCGTCGGACAAGGAACTGAAATTGTATACCATTTATGCGCCTCCGGAGCACAAGCCGGGCACATTGCATCCCCGTAAGAGAGACGCTTCGGAGTAGTGATACTATCCGAAATAAAGATGATGGCTCATTGTGATATTCGTTTTCGAACCATACGAATTGTGATATACTGAACCCATTGATGTCATCCATATGGATACCGCAGTGATAAGGGAGGAAGGGGCTGAGCCTCCAAAAAAACACTCCGCGCTCGTGAGAATAGCCGTGCTTGTGGGCATAGCGATTCTTCTTAACGTATTTCTTGCCTACCTCGTCCGTGTCTTTTATCATGAGCCGATGCAAGAGGACTTCTGCAAGGAAGAGCAGGTCGTCGCACTGATCCCGAACAGCGAGTCTTGTCTCGCGGTCGGAGGACAATGGAACGAATCAAATCCGGTAGAAGCGATTCCGCCGGGAAAAGGGCTGGTTTCAGGGTATTGTAATGCCCAGTATACCTGCTTTAAGAATTTTGAGTCGGCGTATTCACTGTATAATCGGAACCTGTTCATAGTGTTCGTGATTGCCGGTGTCGCATTGCTTCTCGGAAGCACGTTTCTTACCGGGGCGAAGACCGTTTCTTCCGGACTGTCGCTCGGCGGTGTCATCGCTCTTATAGTCGGATCGATAAGGTATTGGTCGGATATGGACGATCGGCTTCGTGTCGTGGTGTCCGGCGTGGCTTTGCTCACGCTGCTTGTCATAGCCTGGAAACGGTTCCGAGATGAATAAACGTAAGCTCAAAATGATGAAACGGAAAGATGCCGTCCTCGGAAGAATCATTTTCACCTCGATAGTGGTCATCACGATCCTGGCTATCGGTTTTTTCTGGTATCTCGGATATTGGGCGACGAATCTTGGGTCTTCGGAAAAGGCATCGATCGCCATGATAGGGAAGACTCCTGATCTCACGACTTCGGTTGCGCCGGAAACACCGAAGGCCACGACAACGGAATCCGCTCCGAAAGGAGTTCCGACGCCGGTAGTGGTCCAGAAAGAAACGCTTGCGGTCGTCGTTCTCAATGGTGGTGCACCGAAAGGATCCGCCGCGAATCTCGTCGAGGCGCTGAAAGCCGACGGATTCAAGAAAGCTGTGACAGGGAATTCGAACGGTGACTATTCGGGTTTGGTCGTATATCGGGCTGACGGCAATGACGCCGCGGCGGAAGCCGTGAGGAAAACCCTTTCTGTGAAATATCCTACCGTATCGGTGAAGCCGGCCGACCCGAAGAATGTTGAGACGACAAAGGCGGCTATTACGGTCATTTTTGGGAAATAGTCATCTTTTGTTCCAGAACAGGCATGTCCTCTTCATGGAGGTTGGTATTTTTCAACTGTCGTGTTTTCTTGCATATCCACGGGATTCAGGCTATCGTAGACCACTATGTCAATGGATTCAATCATTCCCGAAATAAAATCGAAGATCAATATCGTGGACGTGGTCGGATCATATCTCCGACTCACGAAGGCCGGTGCATATTGGAAGGCTCCCTGCCCGTTCCACAATGAGAAGACCCCGTCGTTCACGGTAAACGAGGAGCGGCAGATTTTTCATTGTTTCGGCTGTGGTAAGGGAGGCGATATGTTCTCATTCGTGGAGGAGATAGAGGGTGTCGAGTTTCGTGAAGCGCTCAATCTCCTGGCTGAACGGGCCGGAGTAGAAGTGCCGAAATATCGTAAACCGTCCATTTTTGAAAACGGCGGTGTCGAGGAGCCTGATCGGACAAAAGAGATACTCGAACTTTCGACCAAGTTTTTCGAAAAACAGCTTTGGGAAGGAGAGGGGGCCAAATCTTCTTTGCCATACCTTCGGAAGCGTGGACTGACCGACGAGAGTATCAGGGCATTTCGTGTCGGATATTCGCTCTCAGGATGGAGACACCTTCATGACTTTCTTCTTTCCAGAGGATATCGCCCCCCAGAACTTGAACGTGCCGGACTAGTCATCGCCAAAGACGGACAAAACGGACACTATGACCGGTTTCGCGACCGTATCATGTTTCCTATTTCGGATATAGTCGGCCGTGTAATCGGTTATTCCGCACGCGTGGCACCGGGTGGAGATGAAAAGCAGGCGAAATATATCAATACCCCGGAAACATCCGTCTACCACAAAGGACGGGTTCTTTATGGTTTGTACCAGGCAAAGCAGGCTATCAAGGACGCCGGCGTCTCAGTCTTGGTCGAGGGTCAGATGGATGTCATCGCTTGTCATCAAGCCGGCATCAAGAACACTGTCGCCGCATCGGGTACAGCGCTTACCGGGGAACAACTGGATATTCTCAAGCGATATGGACGAGAAGTGCGGCTTTTCTTCGATATGGACGGTGCCGGACAGGCGGCTGCTTGGAAAAGTGCCCTACTGGCCCTCGGAAAGGAAATGTCTGTCTCCGTCGTACTACTCCCGGAGGGCAAGGATGCGGCTGACGCTGCGCTCGAAGATACGGAAGCACTTCGCCAGGCGGTTACGAAATCGGTATCTGCTGCAAAGTATTTCCTCGAAAAGGCGGTTGCGGCGAATGACATACGAATTCCGGAAGGCAAGAGGACGGTCGCTGAAGGATTTGCGCCGCTTCTGATAGCTATGACGAACCGTATAGATCGGGACTTTTGGCAACGGGAACTCGCCGATGTCATCGGTGTGGAAGAGCGTTCTTTGCAAAGTTCTCTTCAGGCGGCGGAATCGGCTGTGAGGGAAGTCGGATCGGAATCCCGGAATGAATCAAAGCCCGTACGGGAAAAACAATCGTTCCAGACCCGATCGGATATATTGCGCGACCGTATTTTGGGCCTCCTGTTGGTTGAGCCGTCTTTACGCACAAGCTCACGTGTTACCGGAAAGATAGAGGCCGTGCTTTCCTCGGACACATTGTTCGCATCGATACGCTCCTCGTCGGCAAGTGAATCATTTCCCGTCGCGGAAGATGAAATCGAAAAAAGAAGAGCGGCCGGGCTGATGTTCGATGCCGAAGGCCTGTTTGCGGATGAAGGAAATGAAGAAGAGAGGAAGAAACGCGCGGAGACGGTGTTTGAGGAGATGATAGCGCAGCTTTCGGAGGAATTCCGAAAGGAAGAACTACAGGATATCGCTAAAGCAGTCGGAGCCGCCCGGTCAAAAGGGGATCGTGTCCTCGAGAAAAAACTTCTCGGACAATTCGCTGAACTTTCCAAAGGGAATTGACTTTTTCCCTGAAAAAAGCTATTTTATTAAGAGTCCACAGGAAAAGTCATGTAGTGCTGAAATCTGATCGTCGGGTGCGAATCTATCATATTTCATCATTGTCATGAGTTTTACGGCAGGTTTTTGTCATCCTATCCGATTCGTTCAGGGATATATTGATATTTTGTGACACTCTTATGGCTATAAAGACGAAATCACTTCCGAAAAAGGTAAAGGCATCCGTGAAACGAACGCTTCCGAAAAAAGCTGTGAAGAAGACAGTCCCAAAGAAGCCGATTCAGAAGACTTCGGCAAGGAAGACGACCGTGAAAAATGTCCCCCTCAAAAAACAAGTGGTGAAAAAAGTTTCGACAAAGAAGGTTGTCGCAAAAAATGTATTTCCAAAGAAAAAAGTTTTGAAAAAAGATATCCATAAGAATTCCGTTCCGAAGAAGCCTGTCGTGAAGGCTCCCGTGAAGAAATCCGTAGTAAAACGGGTAAAGACCATTCAAAAATACGTGAAACCGTCGGAAATGAAACAGGCTCCCGAAAAAGCCGTCAAAAAAACGAAGACGGAAGTGAAACAGGAAGAGAAGAACGACGCGTTTGATGAAATCGTGAATCGCGGGAAGCAACGTGGTTTCGTGACGGAAGATGAGATTATCCATATCCTCCCTGATGTGGAGGCGGATCTTGACGCTCTTGAGCGGTTGTACGGAAAACTCGAGGAGGCCGGTGTCCGAGTGGTCACATCCGACGAGATACTGAAGGTGGAAACCGAACAGATCGCCGAAACGTTTGAGATCAATAAGGAAAAGGCCGCCAAGAAGAAGAAAGCACAGGAACGGCCGACGCCTGTAGACGGTGAGGACGACACATCCGATCTGGTACAGATGTATCTTCGGGAAATCGGTCGAGTGGCACTTCTTACCGGCGAGGAGGAAGTCCGTCTCGCGAAAAATATCGAAAAAGGAGATGTTTCGTCCAAACAGAAGCTGACTGAGGCGAACCTCCGTCTGGTGGTATCGATTGCGAAGAAATACGTGGGGCGATCTCACAACCTGTCCCTACTCGATCTCATTCAGGAGGGAAACATGGGATTGTTTCGTGCAGTCGAGAAATTCGACTACCGGAAAGGATACAAGTTCTCGACGTACGCCACGTGGTGGATCAGGCAGGCTATAACCCGAGCCCTTGCGGACCAGTCGCGTACTATCCGCATCCCGGTTCACATGGTGGAGACTATCAACAAATATCTGCAGATTACCCGTCGTCTCGTGCAGGATCTCGGACGTGAGCCTCTTCCGGAGGAAATCGCCGCGGAGATGGGAATGGAGGTCGACAAGGTGCGCCATATACAGAAAATCTCACAAGAGACGGTCTCACTCGAGACTTCTATCGGTGACAGCGATGACGACTCGGTTCTCGGTGACTTTATCGAGGACACGGAAACGGTTATGCCGAGCCAGTCGGCGGCTCGCAAGCTGTTGAAGGAGCACATCGCGGATATTTTGAGCGAGCTGACTCCCCGTGAGCAGAAGATCCTCAAAATACGATTCGGACTCGAGGATGGGGTGACCCACACACTCGAGGAGGTCGGTCAGGAATTCGGTGTCACCCGTGAGCGTATCCGACAGATCGAGGCCAAGGCGCTCGAGAAGATCCGCGAACACGATAACGTGAAGAAGCTGAGACACTACTAGGAGACTGACGACTGACCACTCACAACCGACAACGGGTCGGAAAGGCGCAAGAGTCCGTTCAAAGGGACGGATTCTTGCCAAAAGGAAATAGTTTGATATACTGAACGCATATTCCGGTGTAGCTCAGCGGTAGAGCAGAGGACTGTTAATCCTTTGGTCATAGGTTCGAATCCTATCGCCGGAGCCAACATCAGTATTTCTCAAGCGACCGGTTCCCATCCGGGCGAGAAACTTGAGAAAAGCCCTCGTATGGGCATATTGAGCAAAAGCACGATTCTTCGGAGTCGTGTTTTTGTTTTTGCCCGGATTCCGACCGCCGGCCCGTAGCCGGATTCGAACCTGCTGTTGTTTTAGGAACACACATTTGGCGGATTGATTAATTCGAATTCTTGACTTAATAGGAAATATGGGAGGCTAAAAACTTCGATTCATGCCATACTGGAGCCATAATCAGTAAAACATTTGTAATGACATATAAAAAAAGTGTCCCAAGTGCGGTTGTGTCTCGGTGAAAAAGAATGGGAAACGAAAATATGCGCAACGATACAGGTGCACGTACTGCGGGTTTCAGTTTCAAGGGAAACGAAGACCGAAGCACGCATATCTGAACCTTTGGAACGAGTACGTCTGGCCTAAGTTCAACTATTAATTGCAACACTTCTTTGAGCTAAAATGGAAAAAGCTAAAGAAGCGCCTATGCAAAAGAAAGAACGAAGTGGCTGGAAACAGTTCTCGCTCGATGAGCGGATACGGATTGAGATCAGATACCGGGACGGCTGCAGTCTGAGGGCGATCGCGGAAGAAATTGGAAACGGAAGGACGGCCGGAACCGTTTCCCGGGAAATCGCCGGAAGGCCACGGAAAGGAAGGGGTCGATACGAGGCGAGACGGGCGCACGAAGAAGCGCTGGAAAAGCGTCTCGGGAAACGCGGCGGACGATTGAAGAACGAGACGATACGGACGTATGTGGTTGAGAGTCTCAAAATCGGCTGGTCGCCGGAACAGGTGAGTCTCCGGCTACCCATCGACCATCCGGGAGAATCCGTCTCGTATGAGGCGATCTATCGGTATGTCTATGCGCAGATCCATCGAGGCGGGAACGGATCCGTGAAACCGGAATGCGAGGATCTCCGTCCTTTTCTTCCGAGACGGCACAAGCGGAGAACGAAGAAAGGTTTCAGGAAAGCGCGGAAGACGGAGCGGCTAGCATCGCTTCCATCCATCGAAAATCGTCCGAAAGAAGTCGAGAAACGAAAGGAGCTGGGCCACTGGGAGGATGACTGCATGGTTTCGCGACAGAGTCTGGATCGGTTGAAAACGGTGAATGAGCGGGTTTCCGGGATCGTCTTTATTGGGAGAATGCAAGACGGAGGTATCGGGGAATCGAACCGGGTCGTGATGAAGCGGCTCAGCCGCATCCCTTCGGCATATCGGAAAACGCTCACCCGGGATCGCGGAAGTGAGAATCTCGGGTATCGGGAGATCGAAGCGACACTCGGCATGCGATGTTTCTTCGCCCATCCGTACAGCTCTTTCGAACGAGGAAGCAATGAGAATACCAACGGACTCATCCGGAGGTTCTTTCCCAAGAAGACGGATTTCCGGAAGATATCGGACGAGGATATCCGGAAGGTCGAACATCTCATCAACTCGCGCCCGAGAAAACGACTTGGCGGGAAAACTCCCTATGAGGTATTCTTTGAGAAGACAGGTGTTGCATTAGATTGTTGAATGTACCTGGGGCAAGCAGACACTCGACCAGCTTTCAAAAATGCACGGCATCGATATCAAGACGGTGCAGAAACGAATCGATGCGGTAAGACTCAAACGTGACCAGATCTCTCCCAGATCCCTCGTCCTCGCAGCAGACGTCTCTTTCTTCTCGCGTGGTGACGGGGTCCTCGTCGTCCGTTCCCCGAAACTCAAACGGAACATCTTCTGGACCTTCGTGAAAGGAGAAAACCCGTTGATATACAGGGATGCGAGACAAATACTCGAATCGGAAGGATTCGTCTTCTTGGGTGTGGTCTTGGATGGCAGAAAGGGCGTCAGGGAGGTGTTTTCAGACATACCTGTCCAGATGTGCCACTTCCATCAGAAACAGATACTGAGACGGTATCTCACCTTGAAACCGAAGCTTGAGGCGGGACAGGAACTCCTGGCTCTCGGAAAGATTCTTCCTTTTTCGAAAGAGAGCGATTTCGTCTGTCTACTCGAGGAGTGGTTCCTTCGATGGGAGGATTTTCTGAAAGAACGGACGTATGCCGATGACGGAAAACATTTCCACTACACGCACAAGAAGATCCGATCCGCGTATCACAGTCTCAGAAACAATCTTCCGTACCTGTTCACCTTTCAACGGTATCCCGAACTTCATATGCCAAATACGACGAATACGCTAGACGGATACTTCAGCCAGATGAAAAAACTCCTCCGGGTCCATAACGGACTGTCGGAGGAGCGGAGGAACAAAGTCGTCGAAGCGATTCTGAACGGGGAAAACGAGAGGAAAACGAAGAAATCAGCCTCCCGAAAATACCATTAAACCGAATTCTTTCAAATATTCGTTCGGACTTTTCCCGTCCAATCCGCAGTGTTCAAGATCATTGTAGTACAT
>CAIOMK010000005.1 GCA_903859375.1 Candidatus Moraniibacteriota bacterium | reverse complement strand
TTTGGTGAAGAAAGCAGAGATTTCCTCCTTAACCAGATAAAGCAATTTTATTCTGACGACGACGAGCAGAAATATGGAGTTGTAGGTGTTCGCCTCCAATTGCTTGACTAAGTCATATAATCGTGTAGTATTCACGCCGTATCCAACATCGGATACGTCAACCTTTTTGTTGTTCAAGGAGCCATGGCGGTTCCCTTGCAACAAATCAACGAAAGGAGTTCTTTCAAATGATACAAGTACGAGAAGTTCAGCTTGATGACTTGCCCGTCATAGCGGAGATGATGCACAACGCATTAGATCCGTTCTACGGTGGCGATCATCGAGCGCACGCAAAGCGCATCGTCGAAACTGCCTCCAACGGAAGCAAAGACGCGAAGGGTCACTTCTCAGCCGAACAGCTGATGTATGTGGCAGTGGATGACGAAGATGGCAACATCGTTGGCATCCTCAACTTCGTGTCCAAATACCAAGGCACGGCCAAAATCAGCCCACTGATTGTCCGTGAGGAAGCAAGAGGTAAGGGTGTCAGTCGCATGCTTCTTCAAAAAGTCACTGAGTATGCGAGGCAGTATCGGGTTAGGCAGATCTACTGCACTGTCTCGGCGAAAAACACGCTCGCCTTGAGCTTCTTCTTGGCACAGGGCTACGTTCGTGCGGGAACCGCTAGTCGGCATTACCGTTCGGACATTGACGAAGTGATGCTCTACAAAATCGTGGTGCACGACGGGATGTTTTCAGAGGAACGCATCATTTCGGTGCGCCCACTGGAGAAGCAAGACGAACAGCAAGTTCGTCATCTCGTCATCAGTCGTCTAGCACCCTACTTCAACGGAGTTGATGACCATTGGGTGACGGCACTCTTTGAGGGCTATGCTCGCAAGGACACTCGCGATCCGAATGAGAAGTACAAACTCATCTGGGTTGCGAAGGCACCTGACGGGACCGTCCTTGGAGTCGCAGCTGCAACCCCGAAGAAAGGTGAGCCGATCAAGCTCATGCCGCTCGTTGCCGAAGACATACAGGCGTTCTCCGCTCTCGTGGCGGAACTGCCCAGTCATCTTCGAGAATACGGACACAAACTCTACACTCATACCGTTCCCACGAGTGTGGAAGTTGAAACGTTCCAGCATCACGGCTGGCGCATCGAGGCGATGATGCCTGAAGCGTACAAATGTGGTGTTGTCACACAACAGTGGGGACTTACCATGGAGAAAACAGTTATGAGAATGATGCGCGTCAAACGTCAGTACTTCAACGCTATTCTGGCAGGCACGAAACCTCTCGAGGTCCGTGTCGGCTATGGCAACATCAAGGGCATCAAGAAGGGCGAACATATCCGTCTGGAGTGCGGTCGCCATCACGGCATTGTCGAGGTTGCGGATGTCCGCATCTATCCGACTTTTGCCGAGATGCTCGCGCATGAGAAGGCTGGACACATCGTACCGGATGACCCCGCAGGGGCACTCAACATCATTCGGAGTATCTATCCGAAGGAGAAGGAGGACCTTGGCGTGTACGTCTTCCAGTTCAAGGTCATCAAGAAGGCGACGGGCAACTAACCCGCTCTTCTGAAGACAACATCAGCCCGATACCCCTAAAAAGGTATCGGGCTTTTCTAATGGAATTCTAAAAAATGTACTTGACCCCTTTTCTGGTCTCGTTGCTATCGAACTGATGAGATTGACGATGATTGTCGGAGAGGCGATGGAACGTGCCATGAATGCACGCGGTATCAATGTCGTCAAAATCAATTATCAGGATATGGGTAACTGGGCGTTCAAGACTGGGGAAAAACCCTTCCTGCATATTCACGTGTTCGGTCGGACGTTCGATGCCAAACATCAGATCTTTCCGGAGTCCGTATATTTACCGTCTCGTGAATCCGGATTTTACGATACCTTTGAGCCGTTGAACGAAAGTGACATCATCGAGATACAAACGCAGATCGAACTCGTATCGCAAAAGGATAAATATCGATTGTCGGAATGGGGCTTGTAGCTCTGTGGCAAAAAATCAAGGAAAGGGGTCGAAATCGAGAAAAAGGGGTCAGGTACCTTTTTTGTTCTCCCTCTGTCATTCCTGCGAAAGCAGGAATCCAAAACAAGAACCGCTCACATATGTGAGCGGTTCTTGTCCTTTCGGAGCGGAGGGGATATTGTAGAGATGTTGATGGAGGGATATATAAATAGGAGCTGACCACTTCTCCTGAGTCACGTACTGTCACCTGAAATCGAGTTTCCACGAAGACGGCGGGCCAGAGATGCAGACGCACCGTTTTGAAATCTCATATACATTCGTAATTCAGAGAAATCATATGACAACATATATTTGTAACGTGTGTGGGGAGGCGTACTTGGGCGAAGGAAAACCGAAACATTGTCCATTCTGCGGGGCTCACGAAGCTTTTATCAAAGAAGGCAAAGATGCCAAGCCTGTGACTGAAGTGAAAGAGGCGCTTTCCGATGTGACGATCAAAAACCTGCAGGAAACCTTGCAACTGGAAATGGATGCCTATGCGATCTATTTGTGTATGGCAGGCAAAGCCGATTCTTACGAAATCCAAAAAATGTACAAACGATTGGCAATGGTTGAATATGAACATGCCACGATTTGCACCAAGATTCTGCAGATTTCTATGCCGGAAATAGTACCCAGGCTTTGCAGTGACGCGGTATTGGAAAATTTTCAAAAAACGCTGGAACTCGAAGATAATGCCGCAAATCTGTATGCCCGATTTGCGACAGAGGCGGTTGAAAGACATGTGAAGATCATGTTTACGGCTCTTCATCAGGTTGAACTTGCTCACATCGACCTTATTAACAAGTATATGTAATTGAGACAGAAAAAGGACCCGGTACCTTTTTTGTCTCCCTCTGTCATTCCTGCGGTATCAGGAATCCAAAACAAGAACCGCTCCCATATCGGGTGTGGTTCTTGTTTTGCGGTGCGGGACGGCGGAGCCGTGGAGTGCTACACTGTGGGTTATGGATGAAATGGCTCTGAAAATCGAAGACCTGGGATACGATGACTTTTTCGAATCGGAACGCGCACGGCGCGGATCGGAGGGTGTTCGCGTCGCGCGGGTGATTTCGCAGTCGCGGGGCGGATACAAAGTGAAGGACGCGGACGGGGAATATATCGCCAAGGTGACGGGAAAAAGGATCCATACAGCCTCGTCGCGGGAGGATTATCCGGCCGTTGGGGACTGGGTTGAGCTCTCCGATGTGGCGGGAGGACAAGCGGTGATACAGGGGATTGTGCCGAGAAAATCCGTTATCAAGAGGAAATCCGTCGGGAAGGGCAACGGGTATGAGGGAAAAAGCGATGTCCAGATCATCGCGACGAACGTGGATACGGCTTTTGTAGTCGAGGCGGTGGATCGCGACTACAGCCTGAATCGTCTGGAACGCTATGTGGCTATCGCTCGTGACGGGGGCGTGCGAGTGGCCGTCATCCTGAACAAGATCGACCTGATATCTGCGGAGGAGCGGGATGCGAAGATCGCCGAGATCGAGGAACGGTTCGGGGATATCGATGTGATCACGGCAAGTGCCGCGACCAACGGGGGAGCCGATATGTTGCGCGGACATATTGGAAAAGGGAAAACGTACTGTTTTCTGGGTTCGTCGGGCGTCGGCAAGTCCTCCCTTATCAATAGGCTCCTGACGGCTGGTGGACTGCGGACCGGCGAGATCGGTTCTCATTCCGGGCGAGGGAAACATGTGACCACCGCGCGCGAGATGTTTTTCCTTCCGAACGGCGGAATCGTGATCGACAATCCGGGGGTTCGGGAAGTGGGAATGACGGATACGGACGCCGGAATCGAGGAGAGTTTCGACGGGATCGCCACGCTTGCCGGAGACTGCCGGTTCACCGATTGCACACATACGCAGGAGCCCGGATGCGCGGTTTTGGCCGCTTTGGAATCGGGTACGATCGATCGCGATCGATATGCGAACTATCTCGGACTCAGGAAAGAGGCCGAACGGTACGGAATGACCGTATCGGAGCAACGGAACAAGCACCGGAGCTTCGGAAAATTCATGAAGACCGCCAAGAAGGATCTATTGAGAAAAGGGGATTGAGAAAAATATGTCAGGTACCTTTTCTGAAAAACTGCCGAATGACCGACGGGAGACGAACGCCTGAAGCGGTTCATGATACTACGGTCGTCGGATGACGGTATGATTTCAGAAATACGAAAACGAACCGATCCTGGCGAAGTGTCTTTGCGCCTTGTTTCGGATGATCGTCACTCGCTTCTTTACCGATTCATGACGATGAGAGAGAATACAAGGGCTAAGCATTGATCAGAATACATATGGCATCACATGAAGACCTGATGGCAGCATTCGCGGGAGAGAGCCAGGCGAACCGCAGGTACCTCGCGTTCGCGAAGAAGGCCGACCAGGAAGGGTACCCTTCGGTCGCGAAACTGTTCCGGGCGGTGGCCGAGGCCGAGACTGTCCACGCACACGCGCATCTGCGAGCGGCCGGTGGCATCGGGGATACTTCTGCCAACCTTGGACAGGCTATCGCCGGTGAGCACTACGAGTTTACGGAGATGTATCCCGGATTCATCGCGACGGCGGAAGCGGAGGGAAATGCGGCCGCATTGAAATCGTTTTCCAATGCCGAGGCGGTCGAGAAGGAACACCATGACCTGTATCGTCAGGCGCTCGAGGCGATCGACGCGGGGCATGACATCGAGGACCTGAAAATCTTTGTCTGTTCCGTCTGCGGACATACGGTAGTCGGTGTGGCACCGGAAACCTGTCCTATCTGCCATGTCCCGAAGGAACAGTTTGTCGAAATAACATAGGAATCCGTAAAACAGCCCCTCCCGGGGCTGTTTTTTTTAATTTTGATTGAGAACATTAGCAGATACCTGTTTCTCAAAAACGCTGGATATTCAGAGGAATGTGATTGTCCGAAACAATACATATAAAAGCAGTCGGTAGCAGGTGTTGCGCTTTTCGGAACATCACGGAAGATTTCTACTCCGGACAGCTGTACTGCCATTTTCGTACTATGGTAGTACGGGTTGGAGATGAACGGCTCAGAAATGATTTGTCAGAGTTGCGCAGCGCCCGTTTTTGTGCTATAATAGGCCAACTATGGACGGACTTGGTGGGGGATAACAGGTGTTTTTTTTGAAAAAAGATTAACAAACACACATATGCAAACGGCAAATGCGGAACTGATGCGTGCGTCACGGGAATCTTTGAAGGGGAAGTGTGGGGATTAGCTGTCGGTGTGACCGTGGTGTTCATAGCGATTACCATGGCGTTGCAGGGAATTGAAAACATCGGCTCGATGGCATCTCTATTGATCTCAGGTCCCCTGATGGGTGGCTTTGCCATCTTTTTCCTGACGATATCGCGTGGGGGTGAGGCGAAATTCGAACAGTTGTTCGATGGATTCAAGGCCTATTCGACCTATCTTGTCGCCTATCTTCTTATGGCGGTGTTCGTGCTCCTCTGGGCGCTTCTCTTGATCGTTCCGGGTATCGTCGCGGCTCTCTCGTACTCGATGACGTACTTTATCCTTGCCGACAATCCGACCATCTCGGCCTCCGCTGCGCTCAAACGGAGCAAGGAGCTGATGATTGGGAACAAAGGAAAATATTTCTTTCTCATGTTGCGCTTCTTCGGATGGATGATCCTCGCGGTCCTCTCATGTGGGATCGGTTTGTTGTGGCTCTTGCCGTATATCCATGTCAGCACGGCCAAGTTCTATGATGACATAAAAGGTGTCGACCTGGAGCCTGCCACCGATACGATTTCGTAAATACGGGAGATCAACCGGCGACATGCCGATGCGGTCGTCGGATGATGTCATATCTTCACAACGTATTGATCTGTGATACGACTGCGGGATTCCGCACCGAGCCGGTCTGATGTGGGATGAAGTTTCTTTTAAAACTAAACGAGGACAACGATGATACCGAAACAGAATGTCATTTTGAGGCTCGAATACCAACCGCGATACAGTACCCTTATCGTAAAGACAAATACGTATAGGGACGACGCGGAGCTCGTGTCCGCCGTAATCGCGAAGGTGAACGAACTCTTCGTGGAGGTGTGTCGTGACCCGGTGACGGAGCATGACGCGGATATGGAGGCCGACAAGGGGAGCTATACGATGTTCCTGATCACTCTCAATCAGGGATTCGTTCCCATGGCGGTTCCGCGTAAGGATAATGTCTTGTTGTCGCTCGACGCCGACATCTTGTAACGACAAGATAGGGAGTACCACAAAGCCACTCACCCCCAGAGATGGCTTTATTCCGTTTGCTGAAGACGTCGTGATCCGTGTCCGGAATAGATACAAGCCATGAACTCTCATGTGGCTCGTGATGTTTCTTCCGGTTACATTCGTAAGAGACGTTGTCAGGAACCGGTAATCGGAATGGCCTTGTATCGTTTTCAGCCGTATGAGAAAAAGAAAAACAGGAGTGGTAGGCACTCCTGTCGGTTTTGTTGAAAGGTCATTCTTTACGCGTCGTTCCCTTGATGAGGAAGATTCGTATCAGTCTTCCGGATTCGTACGTTATCCGGATATGCGCCACAAACGTGTGAATGCCGATTGTCGGCACATTCTCACGTTGTACTTCCCGTGTGAAAGTCTTTTTGATTTCCTGAGCCTTGATACGCATCCCGGCGACAACTCCGACTGCTATCAATCCGATCACGATGACTATCACACTGATGACCTGAAATGCTGGATCCATTATTTCTCCTGGTTTGGTTCTTGTTCATCCGAGTCCGAGTCGGAATAGCGCATTCGGATCTCCTGTGTTGGTGTAGTCGTTTACCGAATAACCCGCACCCTTGTATCGTTTGACGATTTCATTGCGGATTGCACGCCGTGTCGGCCATTCCGACGTGAATATGATTTCAATGCCCGGCTCGAGTTGCTCTATACTGGCACGCTCGACGATATACGCCTCGATTTGTTTCTCGATGGCGTCAGCTCCATCTTTGACGAGTTTGGAAGCCATTTCCTCACGTTGTTTTTTGCTGATGGGCATATGTGCTCCTGTTTGTATTGTTAACGAAAAGACATTATATAATGACTGACAATCCGATTATTGTCAACAGGAACCGCTGGTGCTCAAAAGCATATGGGAAGCCATGCCTGTGCAGATCAGTGGCGTTCGAATACCGCTTTATCCTCACAAAACAAAACAAAAACTCCTGCCGATTGCCGACAGGAGCCTCTCTATGTGCGTGAGTCACACTTTTGAGAGTGACTGCATCGCGGCGACGATAGCTTTGAGTCGCTTTTCCGTCCGCCATAACTGGCTGTTGAAAGAACCTTTGAGCTTCTTGAGCTCCCTCACAGCTCCGTCGCCCATTTCGAGCAAAGGGGACTGGCTCAACTGTCTGTTGAAAGCATTCCTGAAATACTCGAGTTCCGCAACGGTATCGGCTGCCAGCTGTGGCAGGTGTTTTTTGGCATCGTCCAGTGTCATCGTCCTGTCGGCATATTCGTACCGGTAGACGACATCATTTAGTTCGCCTATCGCGAGCAAAATCGCTTTCTGTTTCAGGTCGTTCCCTGTCATACCAGGTGTTCCTGTTATCCACACTGTCATGGTCAACCTCCGGTTTTTTGATCGTTTACTTGTTGTTGATTTCTAATTATGATGCGAATGGGCGTATAAGTCAATGACGCTGATATTTTTTTATGAAAATACTACACAATTTTCCAATCGATCACGTTCGATGACGGTAATATGACCTCGTCGATGCCGTCGGCTGAGAAAAAGTTGGTTGATACGAATAAATATCGCAAAGAAGCGTGGACAAGCCGGAAACGTGCTTTAAAATATCTGTTTACAAAAGTGAAGCCTACCGTAATACACCGTAATACGCTTTACAAGTATATACTTCATAGGTAATTCTGTGGATTACGCGTTCGGTTCGATTTATGCTATTATAAAGGCATATTGACTCCTTTCTTTTCA
>CAIOMK010000004.1 GCA_903859375.1 Candidatus Moraniibacteriota bacterium | reverse complement strand
TCTTGTATCGTTTCCGACATATGGATTGACATATTTGGCTGGGATGAGGGATGACCCCAGAGCCTAGCAAAAACCGCCATATGTGTGTACACATTACCACCCGCTCTTGATTTACTCTTCAGAAAATGCTATACTAGAAGAAGTCGAATAGGAGCGCAAGGACCGGGTGACCCGGTCTTTTTATATGCAAAAATTCGAGAAACCTCTTTTATAAGGGGTAAACAGACAAAAGAAGTATGAAAAAGAAAGTCCCCGGTATCCGGAAAGCCGAATGTAAACCGGAAAAAAAACAGAATATCGATGAAAGCACGCTGTACCTCGCGACGATGTTTGTCTGCGTCGGTTTCTTCACTCTCCTCATACTGGCCGCTTCGACAGGAGTTTCATATGATATTGAAGCGTCGACCTCGTCCATACCCAGACCGCATACCATTGCGAAGACGCAATTCGAGAAGGAAGTCACGAAAATGGTCGAGGGAAACCCTATAGAGGAAATGATCCCGTATATCGCAAAACAGGATCCGGCCACGGCGAAGTTTCTCGTTTCAATCGCGAAGCACGAGTCCAACTGGGGCAAATATTCCCCGAAAGATGCCGCCGGACAGACGTGCTATAACTATTGGGGATTCCGAGGTAACGGCGATTCCGTCACGAAGAGCGGATATTCGTGTTTCGGAAGCCCGAAAGAAGCCGTAAAAGTAGTCGGATCAAGACTTGATTATCTCGTGCGCGGACTCTCTCTCGATACTCCTGAAAAACTTATCGTATGGAAATGTGGCTCCTCGTGTGCCGGCCATTCTCCGGGTGACGTGAACCGTTGGATCGGTAACGTCGACCTGTATGCGCGAAAGGTAGAGCGTGTCGCCGGCATTGAAAATGCCCGTGAATAAAAGGGTGCCATCGATAGGCCGGTCCGTCATGAGAGCGGACCGGTTTTTTTGTACCAAAATGGGTGTCAATGACGTTCTTCTGTTCGGTGATGACGAAAAATGGCTGAGTGAAGCGACAGTTGCACGGTTTTTTGCCTTGTGCTATTATTTGACGTGTAACCACAACATATAGTTGAAAAAACAGATAATCAGACAATAAAACGGCATATGGCTCAAGTGGCAACAGCTGGGAAAAAAGGAAAAAAGACCACATCGGCGAAGTTGATCGCGAAGAAGACGGCTCCTTCGAAAAGCACCCCGAAAGATGCCGTGAAAAAGGTGGTTTCCGGAACTGGATTCGGAAAAATCGTGAAGCGTGACGGGCGTACCGCGCTGTTTGAGGAAGGGAAGATCATCGCGGCCGTGACCAAGGCTCTCGAGACGACCGGGGAAGGGAGTATCTCCGAAGCGAAGAAGGTGACGGCGAAGACCGTGAGTCTCCTCCGGAAGGAATTCAAGAAGGGACTTATGCCATCGGTTGAGGATGTACAGGATATGGTGGAGCGGGTACTCATGATTCTTGATTTCGAGGAGACGGCGAAGTCGTATATCCTCTATCGCGAGGAACGGCGAAAGCTCCGAGACTTTGAGAAGTCACTCGACGACTCATCCGACCTCGTGGACAAATATCTCAAAGAGATGGACTGGCGGGTCAAAGAGAATGCCAACATGGCGTATTCTCTCCAGGGTCTCAACAATTACATCGCGTCCATTGTCAGTTCCCGCTACTGGATGAACCGTGTCTATCCGCTCGAGATTCGTAAGGCGCATGACGGTGGGGACATCCATCTTCATGATCTCCAGCTCATTTCGGCGTATTGTTGCGGTTGGGATCTTCACGATCTTATCCGACGGGGCTTTACGGGGGTTGCGGGGAAGATCTCATCGGGACCGTCGAAGCACTTCAGCGCGCTTCTCGGACAGATGGTCAACTTCATCTATACGCTTCAGGGCGAGGTCGCCGGTGCCCAGGCGTTCTCGAACTTCGATACATTGCTCGCTCCCTTCGTGCGTTATGACAGATTGTCTTACAAGCAGGTGAAGCAGGAGCTCCAGTCGTTCGTTTTCAATATGAACGTCTCGACCCGTGTCGGGTTCCAGACGCCGTTCTCGAATATCACGCTCGATATCACTCCTCCGAAGGCTCTTGCAAGCCAGGCGGTCATCATCGGCGGAGAACCGAAGAATGAGACCTATGGCGATTTCCAGGATGAGATGAACATGATCAATCGCGCGTTCGCGGAAGTGATGATGGAAGGGGATTCGAGTGGCCGAGTATTCACGTTCCCTATCCCGACGTACAATATCACGAAGGATTTCGATTGGGACGATGTGCGGTTCCGGCCTATCTGGGAGATGACGGCCAAGTATGGCATTCCGTACTTCGCGAATTTCGTGAACTCCGATATGGATCCGGAGGATGCCCGTTCGATGTGTTGTCGGCTCCGGCTCGATAACCGAGAATTGCATAAACGCGGAGGCGGATTGTTCGGTGCGGCTCCTCTTACCGGATCGATCGGTGTGGCGACTATCAACATGCCGCGTATCGGCTATCTCGCCAAGGATGAGAAGGAATTCTTCGCCCGGCTTGAGAAATACATGGATATCGCGAAGGAAAGCCTCGAAATCAAGCGGAAACTCGTAGAACAGCTGACTGAGCGGGGGCTCTACCCGTACACGAAGTTCTATCTCGCTCCGATCAAGGCCCGTCGCGGACAATATTGGGCAAACCACTTCTCGACTATCGGTCTTATCGGCATGAACGAGGCGATTGTGAACCTGTACGGAGTCGATATCACTACAAAAAAGGGACAGGCATTCGCAGAGAAGACGCTTGAACGGATGCGCCAGCGGATCATCGGGTATCAGAAGGAGACCGGAAGCCTCTACAATCTCGAGGCGACGCCGGGAGAGGGGACTTCCCATCGTCTGGCTGCCATCGACCGCGAGAAGTACCGGGACATCGTCTTCGCGAATGACGAGGCAGTCCGCAAGCATGGTGCCCAGCCGTATTACACCAATTCCTCCCAGTTGCCGGTCGGATTCACGGATGATATCTTCGAGGCTCTCGAACTCCAAGACAAGCTCCAGACGAAGTATACCGGCGGTACGGTCCTTCACGGGTTCCTCGGTGAGAGGATTTGGGATGTGGACGCAACAAAGAACCTGGTGCGGCGCATCGCTGAAAAGTATAAGCTTCCATATTTCACTCTCACTCCGACTTTCAGTGTCTGTCCGGTTCACGGCTATATCGCGGGAGAACATCATGTGTGTCCGCAGTGCGTAGCCGATGCCGGGGTGAATGAATACAGGGTCGCCGAATAGTCGGAGTTTCGAAAGATTGTACGGAATAATCAATAATACATAGAAAACATAAACATATGCAGACGAACATTTGTCACGACTGCGGGAAGGAGATCGGGAAAGGCGGCAAATATATGCCGTACGAGGCGAATGGGAAGACGTTCGCGAAATGTGAGGCATGTCACACGACCGACCCCATCCTCAGAAATTTCCAGGAGGCCGAGGTGTACTCGCGTATCGTCGGGTATATTCGCCCCATCAAGCAGTGGAACAAGGCGAAACGACAGGAGTTCCAGGATCGTCTGACATTCGCACCCACGGTGGCCTGCGATTGCTGAGATTTTTGTAAGAACGTATTTTTTGACGGACGAGGGATTGTTTTCCTTCGTCCGTTCCGTTCTCAATACGCTTATGATGCTTGCCGGATTCCAAAAAATGACCCTTATCGACTACCCGGGGAAAATCGCCGCGACCGTGTTCACGGCCGGATGTAATTTTCGATGTCCATTCTGCCATAACCCGGAACTGGTCGAGCTGTCTCCGGAAACACTGGCGATATTTCATGGCCGTGACAAGGAATTCTTCATTTTTCTGGAAAAAAGAAAAGGAATACTCGACGGGATCTGTATTACGGGCGGCGAGCCGACCGTGCAACGGGACATTATCCCGTTCATGCGGAGAATCAAAGATATGGGGTTTTCGGTAAAGCTCGATTCAAATGGAACCCGGCCGGAAGTCTTGGAAGAGGTATTCAGGGAAGGAC
>CAIOMK010000003.1 GCA_903859375.1 Candidatus Moraniibacteriota bacterium | reverse complement strand
TCTGTTCCCGCTCCCGCTTTTGACTTGTGACTTGTGACTACTCTTCGACTTGTGACTTGTGACTACTCTCCCCCGTCCCCGCTCCCAATTCGCCTTCCGCCATTCGTATTTCGCAAGTGTTGGGAAAAATGTACCTGACCCCTTTGTTTGTTCCTGCCGGGCTACGACCCGGCATCCATGTCTTCGTTCCCGCTCCCGCTTTTGACTTGTGACTTGTGACTTGTGACTATTCTCAGACTTGTGACTTGTGACTAATAAAATGTACCTGACCCCTTTGTTTGTTCGGAATACCGAAAACGTCCACGCGTACGCGTGGACGTTTTCTGGGACATGCATGTCGGGACAGACTAGGCGGCTGCGACTTCGTTCGTCGTGGCGACTTTCTCGACGGTGACATTCGCGTGATGCTCACGGAAGCCGGTACCGGCCGGGATAAGACGTCCGATGATGACGTTCTCCTTGAGGCCACGGAGGCGATCCTCCTTGCCGGCAACCGAAGCGTTGATGAGCACGCGGGCCGTTTCCATGAAGGACGCCGCGGACAGGAACGATTCGGTCGAGAGCGCTACCTTGGTGATACCCAAGACGAGCTGCTCGCCCTCCGCCAGTCTTTTACCGGCGGCGGCCGCTTCGGCATTGGACTCGCCGAACTGCGCGGTCTCGACGATATCGCCCGGCAAAAGCTCGGTTGTACCCGGATCCGTGATACGGATACGGGAGAGCATCTGACGGATGATCACTTCGATGTGCTTGTCGTTGATGCCTTCACCTTGGCTCGCATAGATCTCCTCGATTTCGCGGATGATATAGCGGTGAAGCGCTTCCTTGCCGGAGATCTCATAGAGTTTCTTGAGGTCGAGGTGTCCCTCGGAGAGGATGGTCCCCTCACCGATAAGGTCGCCTGCCTTCACGAGGACCGAGAGGTTGACCGGAACCGCGAAATCACGGATTTCCTTGTCCACCGTCTCGACAGTGATCTTGATCGTCTTCTCACCGTCCTTGGACACCGATTGCACGGTGCCGGCGACATCGGAGATGACTCCCTCCGACTTCGGTACACGGGCCTCGAAGATTTCCTCGACACGCGGGAGACCCTGCGTGATGTCGGTTCCTGCGACGCCTCCGACGTGGAAGGTACGCATCGTGAGCTGTGTGCCCGGCTCGCCGATGGCCTGTGCCGCGACGACACCGACCGAGGCTCCGATCTCGACCATGGCATTACGGCCGAGGTCGACACCATAACACTTGCGACAGATACCGCGGTTGGATTTGCAGGAAACGAGAGAGCGGATCTTCACCTTCTGGATATCGAGTCCCTCAATCTCGGCCGCCTTCGGCTTGGAGATGAGCTCGTTTTTCTTTACGAGGATCTCGCCCGTCTCCGGGTTCTTGATCGTCTCAAGGGAGGTGCGTCCGCGGACACGTCCGGCGAAGCTCATGCCGATCCCTTCGGAATCCTCACGATAGAGGAATGCTCCGACGGTATCATGACAGTCTTCCTCGCGGACGATGATATCCTGCGACACGTCGACCAATCGACGGGTGAGGTATCCGGCGGTCGCGGTACGGAGTGCGGTGTCCGCCATACCTTTACGCGCGCCGTGAGTGGAGATGAAATATTCGAGAACGTTGAATCCTTCCTTGAAGGAGCTCTTGACCGGGAGCTCGATAGTCTCGCCGGTGGCACCTGCCATAAGACCCTTCATACCGGTCATCTGAACGACGACTGATTCGCTTCCGCGAGCCTTGGAGTAGACCATGGAGTAGACCGGGCCTTCCTTGTCGAGGGATGCGCGGACGGCATCGGTGATCTTGTTCTTCGCTTCGTTCCAGATCTCGATGACACGGTTCTTGCGCTCCTCGTTCGTGAGGAATCCCATATCGTACTGGCCTTTCACCTCGACCACCTTGGTTTCGGCCTCGGCGAGGATAGCTGGCTTCTCTACCGGGACCTTGAGGTCGTCCATTCCCCAACTGATACCCGAGCGTGAAACATACTTGAATCCGAGATCTTTCAACTTGTCCGCGAACAATGCGGTCTCTTCTTGTCCGACCTCTTCGAGCATACGGGCCATGATGCCGTTCAGGCTCTTCTTCACAAACTCTTCGTTCATGAAACGGAGGTTATCCGGAAGGATGTCATTGAAGAGCACCCGACCGGCGGACGTCTCGATGAGCTCGCCCTTCCACGAAAGCTTGATCTTCGCGTTCACGGCGATGATGTCGTTCTGATAGGCGAAGATGACCTCGTCCATGGATGCGAATGCCTTGCCCTCACCCTTCATGCCCGTCTTGAAGTGGGTCAGGTAGTACACGCCGAGCACCATGTCGAGCGTCGCCGACACGATCGGGTCGCCGGACGCCGGCTTGAGAAGGTTCTTGGAGGAAAGCATCATGTTCGCGCTCTCCCAACGGGCCTGATCGGTGAGCGGCACATGGACTGCCATCTGGTCGCCGTCGAAGTCCGCATTGAATGCGGCACACACCATCGGGTGGAGGCGGATGGCCTTGCCCTCGATCAACACCGGCTGGAATGCCTGGATGGAGAGTCTGTGCAGGGTAGGCGCGCGGTTGAGGAGCACGTAATGATTCGCGATGATCTGGTCGAGGATTTCGTACGCCTCTTCCGTCTCGGAGTCGACCATACGGCCGGCGGTACGGACATTGTGCGCGTCCTCACGCTCGATAAGTTTCTGGATGATGAACGGCTTAAAAAGCTCAAGAGCCATCTTCTTCGGCAGACCGCACTGATGCAGTTTGAGTTTCGGACCGACGACGATCACGGAGCGTCCGGAATAGTCGACGCGCTTGCCGAGGAGGTTCTGACGGAACCGTCCCTGCTTGCCTTTGAGAGCATCGGCGAGGGAACGGAGCGGGCGGCGCTGACCGGTCGACGCGGCGGCACTTGCCTGTCCGCGACGGGCGCTGTTGTCGAAAAGGGCGTCCACCGCTTCCTGAAGCATGCGCTTCTCGTTGCGGGTGATGACCTCAGGAGCACCGATCGAGAGCAGTTTCTTGAGACGGTTGTTGCGGTTGATGATACGGCGATACAGGTCGTTGAGATCGCTCGTCGCGAAACGGCCACCGTCAAGCGCGACCATCGGTCGGAGATCCGGCGGAATGATCGGGATAACGGTCGGGAGCATCCATTCGAGTTTGAGTTCCGCTTTCTTGAATCCCTGGAACACCTTGAGGCGTTGCAGATGCTTCTTCGGGTCGGACATCTCACCGGCTTCGAGTTCGGCACGGAGCTTCACAAGCATCGCCGGGATATCGATCTTCTCGAGGATCTTGCGGACGGCCTCGGCGCCGATACCGGCCGAAAACACCTGTCCGAAACGGGTCGAGAGGTTGAAGTATTCGATTTCGGAAAGGATATTGTACGGCGTCAGACTGCGGAGTTCATCCTTGGTCGACTTGTACTGCTCACGGAGACTGTCGAGTGCCTCGTCGGAACCCTTGAGTTCCTTCTGCTTCGTCTTGTATTCGGTCTCGAGTTCCTTGAGCGACTTCTCTTTGAGAGCCTCGTTCACTTCGGTGACGATATACGAGGAGAAATAGATGACGCGCTCGAGATCCTGTGGCGAGATGCCGAGGACGAGTCCGATCTTGGACGGGACTCCCCGGAGATACCAGATGTGCGATACCGGCGTCGCGAGCTTGATGTGTCCCATCCGCTCGCGGCGGACGATGGCGCGCGTCACCTCGACGCCGCATTTGTCACAGACGATCCCCTTGTAGCGGATGCGCTTGTACTTGCCACAATAGCACTCCCAGTCCTTGGCGGGGCCGAAGATACGCTCGCAGAAGAGCCCATCCGGCTCATAACGCTGGGTACGGTAGTTGATGGTTTCCGGTTTGGTGATCTCCCCGGTCGACCATTCGAGTATCTGGTCGGGACTCGCGAGCGTCAGTTTGACGCTGTTGAAATCGCTTACTTTCGTGATGTTGTCCTGTGTCATAAGGTATGTGGCGTTAGAAGTCCGTTAAAGCCGGATTAGAGGTCACCGAAGTTCCGCTCTTCAGCGGGTGCCGTCTCTTCGCCGTCCTCGTCGTCCGTCTTCGCGCCCTTGAGTTCCACATTGAGACAGAGTCCCTTGAGCTCGTTGACGAGCACGTGGAATGAGGCGGGAATATTCGGACTCCTGATCGGTTCTCCCTTAATGATTGACTCGTATGCTTTCGACCTTCCGAGCACATCGTCCGATTTGATGGTAAGCATTTCCTGAAGCGTGTACGCGGCGCCGTATCCTTCAAGCGCCCACACTTCCATTTCTCCGAAGCGCTGACCTCCGAACTGCGCCTTGCCACCGAGCGGTTGCTGGGTGATGAGCGAGTAGGGGCCGATCGATCGCATGTGGAGCTTGTCCTCGACCAAGTGATTCAGTTTGAGGATATACATGATGCCGACCGTCGACTCGTTGTCATATTTCACGCCCGATTTGCCGTCGGTCAATCGGATTTTTCCGTTCTCCGGGAGACCGGCCTTTTTGAGTTCCGTCTTGATGTCCTCTTCGGAAACGCCGTCGAGCGCGGGGCTCGCCACGGTATATCCGAGCTTCGACGCGGCCCAACCGAGGTGCGTCTCGAGGATCTGTCCGATGTTCATACGGGATGCGACACCGAGCGGGTTCAGGATCACGTCGACCGGGGTCCCGTCCGGGAGGTACGGCATGTCTTCGGCCGGTGCGATGTGCGAGATGACACCCTTGTTGCCGTGTCGTCCGGCGAGCTTGTCACCGACAGAGAGCTTGCGGATCTGTGCGACCGAAACCTGAATCTGTTCGAAGACTCCCATCGGAAGCTTGTCTCCACGTTCGCGGGAGAAGACACGGATATCGACGACTTTGCCACGTTCACCGTGCGGGAGATAGAGAGATGAGTCTTTCACGTCGCGTGACTTCTCACCGAAGATGACGCGGAGCAGGCGCTCCTCCGCAGTGAGGTCGCCCTCACCCTTCGGAGTGATCTTGCCTGCGAGGATGTCACCCGAGGAAACCTCGGCACCGACGCGGATGATACCCGTCTCGTCGAGGTTCTTCAGTCGGTCTTCGCCGATGTTCGGGATATCGCGTGTGACCACTTCGGGCCCAAGCTTGGTGTCACGGACATCGATCGAGAAATCCTCGATGTGGATGGAGCTGAATCGATCCGCCTGGATGACCCGCTCGGACACGATGATCGCGTCCTCATAGTTGAAACCTTCCCACGGCACGAATGCGACGAGCATGTTCTGCCCGAGTGCGAGTTCGCCGTGGTCCGTCGAGGAACCGTCCGCGAGGAGGTCGCCCTTCTGCACGGTCTGACCCTTGAGTACGCGCGGCACCTGGTTCATGCTGGTGAACGAGTTGGACTTCGCGAAAGAGAGCAGTTTGTATTCGCGGTCGAAGAATTCCTTCTTCGCGCCGGCCGGAGCCTCTTCACGGACGACGACACGCGTCCCATCGGCGATGATGACCTCACCGTCGCGGGCCGCCACGACCGCCTGTCCAGAGTCCTTGGCCGCCTTGTCCTCGATACCGGTGCCGACGATCGGCGCAGCCGGGACGACACAGGATACCGCCTGCCGTTGCATGTTGGAACCCATGAGTGCACGGTTCGCATCATCATGTTCGAGGAACGGGATGAGTGCGGTCGCCGTCGAGATACACTGCTTCGCCGAGACATCGACATAGTCGAGCTCATCGGCATCGGACATACCCGGTTCACCCTTCACACGGGCTTCCACTGACTCTTCGAGAATGTTGCGATGCGCATCGAGCTTGATACCGGCATGAGCTATCGACTTGCGGTCTTCGACGATGGCATTGATATATTCGATGTCGAGCGAGACGAACGGATGAACGATGACGACACCGCCCTTCTTCGCCTTCGCTATCGCTTCGGCCGTCTTCTCATCGGTGATCTTGTCACCCTTCTTCGCGATACCGGCGATGTCTTCGCCGAGAATGCGGTTGAGGATGGCGTCCTTGTCGGCCGGGACTTCCTTCTTCACGAAGAGGTACGGGGTCTCGAGGAATCCGTATTCGTTCACGCGGGCATAGGTCGCGAGGTGACCGACCAATCCGATGTTCGGTCCTTCCGGTGTTTCCACAGGGCAGATACGTCCATAGTGGGAATGGTGCACGTCGCGGACTTCGAAGCCGGCGCGCTCACGAGTGAGTCCACCCGGACCCATCGCGGACAATCGGCGCTTGTGCTCGAGCTCGGCAAGCGGGTTCACCTGGTCCATGAACTGCGAAAGTTGGGAGCTCGAGAAGAATTCCTTGACTGCCGCCGCCACCGGACGCGGGTTCACGAGCTGTCCCGGTACCACGGTCGTGATATCGCAGGTCGACATACGGTCTTTCACGTTGCGGACCATGCGGTAGATACCGACACGGAGTTTGTTCTGTATAAGTTCGCCCACGGCCCGGACGCGCCGGTTTCCGAGGTGGTCGATATCGTCCGGCTTGGATGCCGGGTCGTTGTTGAGACGGATGATCTCGCGGATGATGAGGACGAGGTCGTCGGAATTGAGGACACGGTTCTCCTCGACATTCTCACGCTCGATCTCGAGGCGCTGGTTCAGGCGATACCGTCCGACGGTGCCGAAGTCATAACGCTCGAAGTCAAAGAACATCGAGTTGATCATCTGCTTCGCGTTCTCCTCCGTGGCGAGATCGCCCGGACGGATACGCTTGTACACTTCGCGATACGCCTCGCCACGGTTGGTCGTCGCATCTTTGACGGCGGTCGTCTCGAGGAAACGGACAGCGCCTGTGTCGATATCGGAAAATGAGTCGATGATTTTCTGGTCGTCGAAGCCGAACGCCCGGAGAAGGGTCGTCACCGGCAGTTTACGCTTGCGGTCGATCTTCACGGAGAGGACCCCATCGAGGTCGGTCTCGATCTCGAGCCACGCTCCGCGGTTCGGGATGACCTTGGCGCCGAAGAGCCTCTTGCCCTTGTTGAACTCCATCGTGAAGAATACCCCGGGACTGCGGATCAGCTGGGAAACCACGACGCGCTCGACGCCGTTGATGATGAAGGTACCGCGCTCGGTCATGACAGGGAAGTCGCCGAGATAGATCTCCTGCTCTTTCACTTCGCCGGTCTTCTTGAGGACGAGGGTCGCCTTGGCACGCAAAGGAGCCTCATAGGAAATGTTCTTGCCCTTGGATGTTTCCGGATCGTATTTCGGTTCATCGAGATAGTAGTCGGTCAGGGACAGTTCGATGTCCTTGCCGGTGAAGTCAGTGATCGGGTTCACCTCGTCGAAGAGCTCCTTGATACCCTTCTCCCAAAACCACTCATACGAATCCGTCTGGATCTCGATCAGGTTCGGCAGAGACACCAACACCTGGTCACGGAAGAACTTCCGCTTCGAAAGCGACGAGTGTGAACTGATGTGTTCTTTCACGCGGAGCGCTGACTTCGTCTGAGACATACAAAAATTGCCATCGTCACTTCTTGTCTTTTTCGGTCGGGGTCGACGAGAGAAACAAGCAGAGACTGATGGTTGTGGTTATGTATATGAAATTGTGCCACCCGTACGAACTCGAAACATTCTCCTTTGAGCAAAAAAGAGAAACATAACGAGGAAACCCGCGCAACTGCGCGTTTTTCCTTTAATACCGACTGAAGAGCCCTCTAGAGCGGACTTTCTAACTAAGTGACCCCATCGTAACAGGAAGGTCGAAAACTGTCAAACGTATACGTGGAGGAGGCCTCATCTGGGCCCCAAAACGCCTCACAGACACCGATTCCCTCCTCCAAAGCCAGTAACAGTCGAATAAACGTTTATACAAAGGTAAAAATTCGAAAATATACGCATTTCTCTTTTTTTATACCCCTTTCTCTTTTTTCTGTCATTCCGAGCGAAATCCGTAAGCCTGGCGCATGCCAGGGAGGAATCTGCCTCCATTGTTTGTCATGCCGGGCTACGACCCGGCATCCATGTCTTCGTTCCCGCTCCCGCTTTTCACTTTCGACTTTTCACTTGTGACTATTCTCCCCCTCCCCCTGTCATGCCGGGCTACGACCCGGCATCCATGTCTTCGTTCCCGCTCCCGCTTTTAACTTTCGACTTTTCACTTGTGACTATTCTCCCCGTCCCCGTCCCCACTTTCGACTTTCGACTTTCGACTTGTGACTATTCTCCCCCGCGCCCCGACCCCGCTTTTCACTTTCGACTTGTTACTTTCGACTTGTGACTATTCTCCCCGCTCCCATCCCCGCTTTTCACTTTCGACTTTCGACTTCTGACTATTCTCCCCCGCTCCCCGACCCATACTCCCACGCCTTCGCCACGGACTGTGCGATACGGACGGACGTGAAGGATTCGGGAATGTCGGTCTCTATAGTGAAACGGGTGACATCGGTCGGAGCGATACCGGATTCCTTGAGGAGCGAGTCAATCGCCTCGAACAGCTGATGCCCCATGTCCCGCGCCTCGGGCCACTCCCGCGCTGAAATCTCCCGCTCCTCTTCAATGAGTGCGAGCTTCGATCCCTCCCTCCCTATTTCCAATCTGAATGAATATGCCATATCTGAAAGTTACAGTGTAAAACATGCCCCGTTCCCGACTGTCTCCGCGAGGATTTCCGTCTTCGGGAATCCGTGGCGGTCCAGTCCCCGTCTGTCTCCCTGCCCGAAATGCCATATCATGGACAGGCGGGCGCGAGGAATCTTCGACTTTCAACTTTTCACTTTCGACTTGTGACTACTCTCCCCCTGTCATGCCGGGCTACGACCCGGCATCCATGTCTTCGTTCCCGTTCCCTTTTGGAAATTGTGAATTGTGAAACAGAATTGTCAGCCAAAGGCTGATCACCCTCTGGGTGAATCATTGTCCCAGAACCCCATCCCCATCCCCGTTCCCGCTTTTGACTTGTGACTTGTGACTTTCGACTACTCTCCGACTTTTCACTTTCGACTATTCTCCGACTTCTGACTATTCTCCCCCGTTCCCATCCCCGCTTTTCACTTTTCACTTTTCACTTTCGACTTGTGACTTGTGACTGATAAAAGGTACCTGCCCCTTTGTTTGTTCCTTATAACGTTATGAACTCCGTCCCTATTTCATCTCTTTCCAATCGAATCCCCACGGATCGCTCTTCCGTCCCGGTGCGATGTCACTATGGCCGAGGACATACTTGATGGGATACTTCGATTTGAGTGAGGCAACGAGCGAGCGCAGACTCTTATACTGCGCAGAGGTCGGTGAATCTGTATCCTTACCGATCACCTCGATGCCGATAGAAAATTCGTTCACACCGGAACGGCCATCAGGCATCTTCGAGGCACCCGCATGATACGCGACATCACCGTCTTTGACCAACCGGTAGACCATCCCTTTGCGATCGACCAGGTAGTGCGGTGACACGCCGTACTGCCGATATTCCTCGATCACGCCCGACACCGAATATGGATCGATCCCGAGTGCGTCGTATGACGAATGAACGATGACCGCGTCGATCTCGCGAGATGTCCGACTCTCGTGCCCGAACGACACGAGCCGGTCGGTGATGGAAAAACCCGAATCGTTTTTTGTATCGGCCGTGAGGGTGTCCGCTGCCTTGGTATCGGTCGTCTTGGCATCGGTCGTGGCCGAATCCGTTTTCTTTGTCCCGTCCGATGGGTTCTTTTCGGTCGCATCTTTCATGACCGGCACGACCTCTTCAAGAGGAACAGTCTTGGTTTCGACTGCGGGCGTATCCGTATCGGCAATGACGTTCTCTCCTGGTTGCGTCACAGCATCAGTCATAGTGGTATCTGCCGGTATGGAAGACAGAATATTCGTGCTCCCAAACGACTGTTTTTGCCCGTTGGAAAACCAAAAAACACCCATACCGGCAATTGCCAGCGGTATCGATACGAAAATAATCTTTTTAGGCGTGGATAGCATATCCCGAGTATACCACGCGAAATCCGTAAGCCTGTCGCATGCGCCTCTCCGCTATTCCGAGCGAAGCCTGTAAGCCTGGCGCATGCCGGGAAGGAATCTGTTTTGTTTCATCCCGGGAGCAGATCCCTCCACTCGCAAAACCTCGGTCGGGATGACAGGGTGGGTAAACCTCGGTCGGGATGACAGCGTGAGAAGTTGTCATTCCGAGCGAAGCCCGTACGCCTGGCGCATGCCGGGGAGGAATCTGCCCCGTAAAACCTCGCCGCCTCTTTCCCCGTATTCGATCCCTACTTTCGACTT
>CAIOMK010000002.1 GCA_903859375.1 Candidatus Moraniibacteriota bacterium | reverse complement strand
GGAGGTTCCTGCCAAGCGCACAGACAAAACTCCCCTCTTGGGGAGTTTTTTAGTGCGCGAAGAGTGAGTGAACGGTTTCACTCACGTCACGTCGTTCGCAAACGGCATAACAAGCCAACTGTCTCTAACAGCTTAAAAAAATAGGCTCTATAAAGCCTGTTTTTTAGCATCCGACACATACTATTGACATTTATCAATTATTGTGCTATACTCTGTAGACAGTTTGAAGTACCTTACAAAATAATAAGCAGGAGCACATAATGACCGTAGCTACCCCACAAACAGACTCGAACATTGCAAAGACGTTTGCGCTTGGAGGAATCCTAGTGTTCATGGCGATTCTTATCGCTATGGTTATCCCGCACAACGTGGTCGCTATCGGCTACATGTGCGTCGCAAGTTGCGGGATAAACGCACTGAACGCCGTAAGCGCCAAAAAGAGATCGACCGGTCTGGCAGGAGTATTTACCGCCGGATCGCTCGTATCATTGTATGGAGCTGCGACATTGTTGGCTCCACAAATAGCAATGCTGTTCGTTCATTGAAACGAGCAGCCAATCGAAAGCCCAGACGATCATCGTCAGGGCTTTCTTTCTTTTTATATGACAGCAGGCCCAATCCTTGCCCGAATATGGAAAGTAGCCTATCCTGAAGCGGTCCCTCGTTCCTTGTCTTTCGTTTCCTTTTTTCACTTTTCGTTTTTCGCTTTACGATTCACGTAATTCGTCTCCATAGCTCAACGGATAGAGCGTAGGCCTCCGAAGCCTGAGATCGAGGTTCGATTCCTCGTGGGGACACGTATACTGCAAAGCCCGCCAAGAAATATATTCTTTGGCGGGCTTTGCTTTCCTTTGTTGGGCTTTTTTTTATCCCATTCCCCTGCTATGCTTCAGGCATATGTCCACACTCTCAACCGACACTCCTCTCGGAGCGATTCCCGCGTTCAAGAAAACCATCCTTTCCAAGCTTGAAAAGCGTGGGCTTCTCTCTGTCGAAGACCTCTTCCTCCACCTTCCCCGCGCTTATGAGGACTATTCCGTCATCCGACCCGTAGCGGAACTTTCCGCAGGAGAGCTCGCGACAGTCGAAGGGAAAGTCATCCGCATCACCGCCGGTCGGACTTTCAAGAAACAGGTCTTTCTCACCGAAGCGGTCATCGGCGACGGGACCGGCGAGATCCGTGCCGTCTGGTTCGGCAACCGGTTCATAGCGGCGACACTCCAAGAAGGCCTCAGCATCCGTCTCTCCGGCAGGGTTGCCGAAGATGGCAAAGGATTCCTTTTTCAGACGCCCGACTACGAACGGTCATCACGGACAGCCACTCACACCGCGCGACTCATCCCCGTCTATCCCGAAGTCGGAGGTGTAAGCTCGCGGTTCTTCCGTTGGCAGATCGTCGAACTCCTCGAGAAGATCGCAGACATCCCCGATCCCATCCCGGGAGAGATCCTGTCCAGGCTCCATCTCCCTTCACTTCGTTCCGCACTCCGACTCATCCACCTTCCCAAAAACGATGAGGACTGGATGCTTGCCCGCAAACGGTTCGCTTTCGACGAGATGTTCCTCTTCCAGTTGAAAGCACTCCAGGCAAAGGAATTGTATGACACATCGAACGCAGTTTCGATTCCGGATGCGAAAGATTCGACCGACGAGTTTCTCGGCCGGCTTCCCTTCACGCCGACCGACGCCCAACAACGCGCCATACATGACATCATAAAGGACCTTACGGGTCCGCGTCCGATGAACCGGCTCCTGAACGGCGATGTCGGGTCCGGCAAAACGCTTGTCGCGGCAAGCGCCGCCCGCGCCGTCGCACTCGCCGGATACCAGGCCGCGATACTTGCGCCGACCGAAGTCCTTGCCCGACAACATTGGGAAAACCTTTCCAAGCTGTTTGCGGATGAACCGTTCACGGTCGCGCTCCTCACCCGTGAATATCATTTTCTCGGTCGCGATATCGCGAGTAAGGTTGCGCTGAGCAAGGCGATCGGAGCCGGCATACCGAAAATCATCATCGGTACGCACGCCATTCTCCAAGAGGACATCCTGTTCCACGACCTCGCACTTGTCGTCGTGGACGAACAGCATCGCTTCGGTGTCGAACAGCGCGCCGCGCTTCAAGCCAAAGCCAGCGGACTCGACGACGGTATTCCCGACAGGATACCTCATTTCCTCACCATGACCGCTACCCCGATTCCCCGGACGCTCGCCCTCGCCTTCTTCGGCGACCTCGCCCTCTCCGTACTCGACGAGATGCCGGCAGGCAGACGACCGATCGAGACGAAAATAGCACGCAACAACGCGGACCGCGAACTCATCTATGAATTCGTCCGTGCCGAGACGGCCAAAGGCCATCAGACCTTCGTCATCCTCCCGCTCGTCGAGGAAAGCGAGGCACTCGAAGATGTGAAATCAGCGACCGCCGAAGCCGGACGGCTGCGTACCGAAATATTTCCCGATCTTCGTGTCGGACTCGTGCACGGTCGGCTGAAAGCCAAAGAGAAAGAAGAAGAGATGCGGAAATTCCGCGATCGTGAAACGGACATACTCGTCGCGACCGCCGTCGTCGAGGTCGGTGTGGACATCCCGAACGCGACCGTCATGATCATCGAGAATGCGGATCGGTTCGGCCTCGCCCAACTCCATCAGTTCCGTGGACGCATCGGGCGAAGCGACTGCAAGTCATATTGTTTCCTTATTCCGGGCGAAGCCTCCGCCGAGAATGTCCGTCTCGAAACGCTCGAAAAAAGCGCGAGTGGGTTCGAGATCGCCGAGGCCGACCTCGCGCTCCGCGGACCCGGGGCTTTTTTCGGCACACGACAGTCGGGACTCCCCGATATCGCCATGGAGAATCTTACGAATCTCCGGCTGGTTGAAATCGCCCGCGCCGAGGCGGGAGACCTGCTCGTTTCGGATCCCGCACTCGCCTTGCATCCCCTTCTCAAGAAAGAGCTCGTGCGGTTCGAAGAAAAAATACATCTGGAATAAGATTTCAGTTCCCGTCCGAAAACTCGATTCCGAAACTCCGGTCTCCGATCTTTTTCACGAAGAGAGACAGGACATCAAGCAACTGTTCGGCCCGCTCCTCCACCGAAAGTTCCTTGAATGTGTCCGGGAGTCGCATACATTGCGAGACTATATATTGAAGTGTTTTCGGATCGACGAACCGTATTTCGCCCGTGCGGTTCTGTTCGAATATCGATATCAATGACCGTCGGGATCGATCATCCACCGGAAGATCGTTTATGAACGCGAGGAGCTTTCCGGGTGCGGACACGCGTCTTTCCATCTCGCTCACGATACCGCCTATCCCGTTCAACGCGAATCCCTCCCGCTCGGCATCGCTGAACAGCTTTGCCAGACTGAAAACACGCTCATCCGGAACGGCCTCATCGACACTTGTCGCGTCCCGATCGATACAGATGAAATACGCGTCTTCGACCTGTTGCACGTTCATTCCATTGTTTCGAATGAACGCCTTCAGGGAAGCCTTCGTCTCCTCATCATGATTTTCCGCCTTGTTCTCCCGACTCGAACCGCCTTGTTCCGGATTGAACATATTCGTTTTCTTTTCGGATTATCGCTTCATGTAACGGGACCAGTATATCATGAAACAAGGCCCATATATCCCCACCGATCCATATCATGGTAGAATTATCCTGAAGACTTCCGCACGGAACGAACCATATATATCTTCTCCCTATGTCCAAACTTGAATTCCCGAAAGGATTTTTCTGGGGCGCCGGAACCTCGAGTCATCAGGTCGAAGGCGGTCATCACAATGAGTGGACCGAATGGGAGAAGAAGAACGCCGAACGGCTTGCCAAAGAAGCCCGCGATGAGAACTGGCACGATTCCTGGCGTGGCTACGGAAAAAAGGAGCGGAACGCGGCATTCGCAAAAGAAGCTTCCAATCCGGACAACTACCTGTCAGGAACGGCGTGCGACCACTGGAACCGGTACGAGGAGGATTTCGATATTCTCGAAGAACTCCATCTGAACACATACCGCTTTTCTATCGAATGGTCGAAAATCGAACCCGAAGAAGGAATCTTCGATCAGGAAGCCATCGACCACTACAAGAAGGTGATCACATCGTTGCGTCACCGCGGCATCGAACCGTTCGTCACGCTCTGGCACTTCTGGCTCCCCGTCTGGATTGCGGAATCGGGAGGCGTACTCTCGCCGGAATTCCCAGACCGATTCGCACGATATGCGGAACGGATATCCAAAGAATTCGGCGACAGTGTCACGTTCTATGTGACCATCAATGAACCAGACATCTATTCGAGTCTTTCATTCCTTCTCGGCTTCTGGCCACCGGAGAGAAAAAGTATTTTCCTGCATTTTCGTGCACTCGGTCACCTGAAGCTGGCTCACAAAAAAGCATACTCGGCCATAAAAGCCGTCGCTCCGCATGCCAAGATAGGCATCACCAAACAGTTCATGCACTTCGTGACCCTGAGCCGGTCACCATGGAATCTCCTTTTATGCCGTTTCGCCGACTGGTGGTGGAACACCTCGATTGTCGATGCCCTCAAGGGATATCAGGACTTCATCGGCTTCAACTACTATCAAAAAAAGATCATCGGGAAAGACATACGTGATCCCGAAGGCATCGAGCATACGGATATCGGATGGGAATACGATCCGGAATCGATTTATGACGCACTTGTCGCGCTCAAGCGTTACGACATGCCCATCTATATCACCGAGAACGGCCTTGCAGACGCCACAGACCGGCTCCGCGGACGTTTCATAACGGAAACGCTCACGTCGGTCCACAGGGCGATCTCGGACGGTGCCGACGTGCGCGGGTACATCCATTGGTCGCTCCTCGACAACTTCGAGCTCGACAAAGGCTTCTGGCCCCGATTCGGGCTCGTCCACGTGGACTACAAGACGCAACAGCGCACGATCCGCGACAGCGCCCGCCTCTATGCGAAGATCGCGGCGTCGGATTCCCTGGAAATATAAATGGGAACGTTGTATTGAACGTTCCCATTTTTTTCATGCTCCCTGCACTTTCAAATCCTTCGCGGTACGTTCGCATACCCTCGCGAGGATTTTGGCATACCAACTACCAAGGGAATCCGTGACGCATGAAAGAGTCACATCCCTTTCTCTCGCAAGCGCGATCAACCGATGCATCGCGGCATTCGCGGTCCGGTTGCCGACCAGACTCCGTACGCACGCCTCCTCGAAGGATTCAGGACTAATCTTCTCGTGAAGATACGGGTTGTACATCTTTCCATACTTTGAAAAAATCTCCCCCCATTTCTTTCGCAGTTCCGAAACGATATCCAGGTTCGGCATCTTTCGGTCCTGTATCTCATTTTGATCCGTGACGGAGATCCAGAATATTCTCCCGAAACTCATCTTTCTATAATATTCAATTTTCAGCATGATCGCTCCCGGTTTTATTGTTCTATTTTGATAAGGTGCCACTTCATACCGGAAAAGATACGCCTCTTCACCCGGAAAATCAAATCCCGCACGCACACAAAGGATTCGAGCCTCTGAAATTCCTTTCGCGACTCCCGTAGGACACGCTCCCAAAGAAAAGAAGGGGACGAATCGATCGTTCCCCTTCTGCTTATCCGATAACCACCTCGAGCTCCGGCTCCAGTCGTTTGCAGACTTCGAGCAACATCTTCCGATGGCAATATTCGGGAGAGTCTTCGACGCACAACACGGTAACGTTCCGGGAACGGGCCAATTCGATGAGCCGAAGCATGGCGGCATAGGCGGCATCATCGTGGAACAATTTCCACCGATAGCATTCCGAAAGCGAGTCAAAAGAACTTTCACCACGCAGGTACAGACCGAGTGTTTTTTCATTCGGTGCAAGCGCCCTCCACCACTCATCATATGATTTCAGAGAGATATCCGGATCCAACGTCCTTCCGTCGTTTTTCGTATGCCGGCTCATGATGGAAATCCTCAGTCCGTCTTCCTTGCCGACTACCGCCTTGATGCATGTAGATTTCAGCATATCCCCTCCGCGTATTCCCAATTGGTAAGATTCAATATCTGATAAGCACGGTACAATCCTTCTCTCAAAAAATCAAGGATACCACCATAGAAAGCTACCAACGCGTCTCCGCTTGATTTTTAAAGCCTTTTCCGATAAAGTGTCCCAAGTGGCTGTTCGCCATCTATTTTGTAGTTTTACCGTTCCAATCATGGCCCGTTCGTCTAACGGTTAGGACGCCCTGGTTTTTCACCCGGTGGGTGACCAGCCTCTGGCTGGCATCCTACGAGATGGCACAAGAACTATGTTCTATGTTTATGTATTAAAAAGTGAACAAACAGAGTATCATTCTGAAAAGAAATAGTTTCAAAAAGAAAGAATTGTTGGATAGACTGGAAAAGTAAGATATGGCCCGTTCGTCTAACGGTTAGGACGCCAGGTTTTCATCCTGGTAACAGGGGTCCGACTCCCCTACGGGCTACAAAAGAGCAAAAAATCCCTCAAATATAGGTTTTTTATGTTTTCCAAAAAATAACAACCATACATACCAAAATATTCGAAAAAACAAACTCTATCACACCAGTATATATTGGTGCGGGCTCCTCTTGACAAATTTTCTAAGATGTACTATACTGCTTTGTCAATCAAAAAATCAGTTCTTTTCACCTTATGGCATTTTGCCAAACAACCCCAATCCAAGGGAGAGATATGACACCATTGACGTTACCTGTAGCCGGAAGCATTTTTGAGGAAATGGCAGAGATTTTAGCTTCTGGAGATTTCGAGCCGAGCGTTGCCGACCCGGTAGCTGAAGGCGAGACCGTCATCGGCACGATGACGGATTTCGAGAAAGCGCTTTATTCCGCAAGAAACCGGCAAGCGGACAGAGCGAATGCCCATACGAACCAGAGAATAAAAGAGGCCCGGGGGCAAGGAAAAGGCTTCCGAGAGATCATTGAATCCATATCAGGAGAAATTATTGCAGAGAAAGCGATACACAGTGCGTTCGCCGAACTCCTGTGGGCGTCAATCCGCAAAACCATCGGCAGACAGGCCAATGAAGGAAGTGGTATAGGAATGAGAGAGAATTATCAGATCGTACAACTGAAAAAAGAGTGCGATTCTTGCGGGACAGATATACAAAAATCACTGCGGGAAATTCTCTCAGAAATTTCCATGCACATAATGCAACCGTAAGTCTGAACTTACAAAGTCTCAACCGCCTTAGTCTAACGACCGAGGCGGTTTTGTTTTCTCCGGACGGATTATATACCCCTCCCCTTGACGGTCTGCCTGCCTTGTTTGATACTGGCGTATCGGTTCCGAGAATCGATACGTTCTTTCAAAACGGCAGATGCCGGACATACTCACCCAAACAAACGGAGGCTATGCATGTCAGTCAATACGGTAAAAAAGCGAACAATAACACTGGAAACGATTGCCGGTCATCTCCCTCCGGACTCATACGTTCCGGCACCGGATATACCAGTTCAAGAAAACAAAGTCATCGTAGGCACACTCACCGATAATGAGAAATTGTTCCTGACGTTATCTGAAAATGCACGCGAATCAGCGACCGCCCTCAGCAAGATGCTGAACGCAACGTCTCGGAAAACAACACGGGATGAGAAGAGATCACGCGAAAAAACTCCGGGTAACAACAGAACCTGGGAGAAATTCGTACGACAGTCCGAGATTTGCAATCTCTTCGGAGGACTCCTTTGGTCGAGCATCCGCGAACGCATTCCGTTCATTCTCAAAATCGGAGCCGCCGAAATCAGGAAAGACTACAAGATCATAACGCCCACATTGCCAGTAGCAAGACGGGAGGAATAATGGTCGATATCGCCATCAAAAAATCAGCCACCAAGGTCTAATGACGACCTCGGTGGCTTTTATTTTCCAAAAAGCATCTTTTGTTTCCGTCACTATGTGACCGTGGTCTCACGAATAATCGCGCACGCATAACTCGGCCGGACAGGAATATGCACGTGTTGGAACGGCTCTTCTTCGGGTAGGTATATCCGCTGACACTTGACAATTTAACAATGATATATTATACTATTTATCTTCGGTCTCGAACCGCACGATATTTAAAAATAACAATACAGTCATTTATCTCACGAAATAAACGGAGGATATACATGGAAAACACACCCCTCGACATGCGGGGCACCATATTGGAATCAATCGGGGAAATCCTTTCTACCGAAACTTTCATTCCCGCACCGAACAAGCCGGTCGGTGATGGCGAGATCGTCATCGGCACCCTCAACGCCGTAGAAAAGGCATTCCTGACAATCTGCGAACTTGCACGATTGGACGGTGCGATGATAAAAGAAAACAACGCCGCCATGCTGAAAGACATGAAGGCAAACGGCAAGGAAATCGACTTGGACGCAGTAAGAAAGAGTAGGGATGAATTCATCAGACAGAAGAATATAACCCTGGCATTCGGCCACCTGCTCTGGTCGAATATATATCTGAGACATCCGAACGCACTTGCCGGCGACGCGATTAGGATCGGAAGCGAGTATGCGATCATAGAGCCTCTGCTGAGAAAGGGTCATCTGGAAGACGTATGGCTCGGAAAATAAGAAGGTCATCCCCGTCACTCCGACACGGACACGGGAATGCCCATAAGAAAAGACCGTTTCCCGGTCACCTGTCTCCGCAAACCACCGACGTCCCAACGGACCTCGGTGGTTTTTTTCGCCGGAAAGGTCGCTGTCATTGCCTTTTCCCGATAATCACCCTAGAGTGGAAGAACACTTATGAACACTGAAAAATCCATCAACATCCTCGCCATCGAGACATCATGCGACGACACCGCGGCATCGGTCGTCACGCTTATTGATGGTGTGCCAACCATCCTGTCATCCGTCGTCTCCTCGCAGATCGAGCTCCATCGACAGTACGGCGGAGTCGTACCGGCGCTCGCCGCGCGAGAACACGTGAAGAATCTCGTCCCCGTCATCGACGAGGCGATGAAGAAAGCCGGGGTCAGCCAAGCCGATATCGATGCTATCGCCGTCACGGAGGGCCCCGGCCTCATCCCCGCGCTTCTTGCCGGTGTGTCCGGAGCAAAGGCGCTCGCCCTTGTCTGGCAAAAACCGCTGATCGGTATACATCATATCGAGGGGCACATCTACGCGAACTTCGTCCGCGAGTCGAAAGTCGAAAGTCAAAAGTCGAAAGACCTGTTTCCCCTGCTCGCGTTGGTCGTATCAGGCGGACACACCGAGCTCGTCCTCATGAACGACCACTTCGAATATGAGATACTCGGACGGACCAAGGATGATGCGGCAGGAGAAGCGTTCGACAAGGTTGCCAAGATGCTCGGTCTCCCTTATCCCGGAGGACCGGAGGTTGCGGCGAGGGCCGCGTTAGTCACAAGTCCTGCCCGCAATGCTACGACCGTCAACAACGCTTCGTGTAGCGATGCGGACTGGCATAGTGTTGCAGGCGGGCGCAAGTCACAAGTCGAAAGTCAAAAGTCTGAGATTGAATCGGATGTTTCAAAATTCAAAATTCAAAATTCAAAATTCGTCTCAAGATTTCCCCGCCCGATGATCGATTCCGGAGATTATGATTTCTCATTCTCCGGACTCAAGACCGCCGTCCTCTATGAGATACGGAAGACCGCCGAGCCGGATCAGGATGAACCGTTCGTGAACGCGATTTGTCACGCCTTCCAGGAAGCCGTCGTCGACGTCCTCGTCACGAAAACGAAACGGGCGATCGAAGAATACATGCCGACGACCCTCGTTATCGCCGGCGGTGTCTCAGCCAATATTTCGCTTCGTGAATCGCTCACAACGATGATACAGGAATTCCCCTACACCACCTTCACGGTTCCCGCATTCAGGTACTCGCTCGACAATGCAGCGATGATCGGGTCCGCTGCCATTCTCCGCTATGCCCGGCTTACAACCGACGAACGCGAAGCCCTCAAGCAAAACGCCATCGACCTCGAGCCGGACGCCAATTTTCCCTTGCGTTAGGCCTTATCTCATCTCAAAATCCGGACATCCGCCATTGACAGAATCGGAAGAAAAGGCTTTCATTCCTTTAGGAGTTGCCGTCCCTTAAAACCAAAAAAACGAGGTACCCATGCCAAACCAGCCAAATCCGTTCTATCAGATTTTCTACGATCGCTTTTCGAAGAGACAGCCGGGAAAATGCGACCCAAATCATCTCTATCCCCTCCTAGAACACAGCAACCTGAAACAGCCGGGAGATAATATCGGCACGCCTTTTGTGAGTTTCAAGATATACCATACATTGGATAGTATGCCGGGTCCGACAAATCGGAAATGGTTTCCAAAAATATATATGGCCATCACCGACAACGGAGCAATTCTGGAGATTAAACCGCCACAATTGAATTTCTCGGACAGCCTTCGACCGATTCTCCAAAGAATCTTCAAGGAACGGTTTACGGCATTGCGAGCCGATATTGCGCCGATTTCATTGGAGCTGATTAGGGGCTCAAGTAAAGATAAACCGAAAATGATTCTGACCTTGACACCAAACGATTTTAAACAGTTCGAACAGATACTCGAGAAGACCGAATCCGCATTATTAGGTGTCTGCGAACTCTGGCGGGAAATCTACCACTTCCGCATGAAATACAGGGAAGAGATGCGAATCGTGGCAAAAAATGCCGAACTGAAAATCCAGGAGCGCGCCACTGAAGCCGTTCGTTTAAGAATGGTGTCCATTCCTGAGTAGTCCCATTAGACTGAAGCCGCACGGTAATCCCCTGCGGCTTTCTTTTTTATCTCATCGTTTCCTCCGCTTGAAAGAATCCCAGAAAGGCCGTAGTATGGGGAATATGGAACCAAACGATATACCGAAAGCGTACGACCCGAAGGAGTGGGAACAAAGACTCTATCAGAAATGGGAGGAGAGTGGTTTTTTCAACCCCGATACCTGCATCGAAAAAGGCGTCACGAAGCCGGATGCCGAGCCGTTTTCCGTCCTTATGCCGCCGCCGAACGTTACCGGAGTGCTTCATCTCGGCCACGCGATGGAGAACACCATCATGGATACGATGACGCGTCACCACCGCATGCTTGGTGACCGGACACTCTTTCTTCCGGGCGCCGACCATGCCGCCGTCGCCACACAGTCGCGTGTCGAGAAAAATCTCGTCGCGGCAGGCATGACGAATCCTCGGCAGGAACTCGGCCGCGAGGGACTCCTCGAAAAAATACGTGAGTTCGCGGATGATTCGAAGTCGACCATCACAAAGCAGGTACGCGCGATGGGGTCGAGTTGCGACTGGTCACGCTTCGCGTACACATTCGATGACGCGCGCGTCCTCGCGGTGAATACGATGTTCAAGAAAATGTATGACGATGGCCTTATCTACAAGGGATACCGGGTCGTCAACTGGTCCGTAAAAGGACAATCCACTTGTTCAGATGACGAACTCGAACATATCGAGCGACCCGCCACACTCTATACCTTTCGCTATTCCACCGATTTCCCCATCTCTGTCGCCACCACCCGTCCGGAAACGAAGCTCGGCGATACCGCCGTTGCCGTCCATCCGGAAGATTCGCGCTATCGTGACCTCATCGGCCAGACGTTCGAAGTCGAAGTCGGTGCTGCGAAACCCCTTTCCATACGCATCATCGGCGACGAAGAAGTCGACCCGACTTTCGGCACAGGCGCGGTCGGCGTCACGCCGGCACACAGTCAGACCGACTTCGATATCCGACAGCGTCATCCGGAAATCGGACTCGTCGCCGTCATCGGTATCGATGGCACTATGACCGCCGAAGCCGGAGCGAGATATGCCGGCCTCTCCGTTCTCGAAGCGAGGGAGACCTTTATTGCCTATCTTCGTGAGAACGACCTGCTCGAGAAAGAAGAGGATATCACACAGAATGTCGGCACGTCCGACCGATTCGGGGATGTCGTGGAAGTCATCCCGATGGAACAATGGTTCGTCGCGGTGAACCGCGAGATTCCCGGGCGCGGCAAAACCCTCAAGGACCTGATGCGTGAAGCTGTGACCACGGGACTTGACGGTGACCCGGAGCGGAAGACCGCTATCACGCCGGAACGTTTCGAAAGGATATATCTCCATTGGATAGACCATCTCCGCGACTGGTGCATTTCCCGTCAGATCTGGTGGGGACATCGGATACCGGTGTGGTATAAGAAACCAACAACTGACAACGAACAACTGACAACAAGCGGAGAAGGAGAAACCGAGATATATTGCGGGGTGGAGGCGCCCGATGGTGAGGGATGGGAGCAGGATCAAGACACGCTCGACACCTGGTTCTCATCCGGACTCTGGACCTTCTCCACGCTCGGATGGCCCGATACGGAAGCAAGCGATTTCAAGACATTCCACCCGACCACATTCATGCAGATGGGATCCGAAATCGTGTTTTTTTGGATGGCCCGCATGATTCTTATGACCTCGTATGCGATCGATACGATTCCCTTCAAGACGGTCTATATCCACGGGATGCTCCGCGACAAGGACGGGCGGAAATTTTCAAAATCACTCGGCAACGGCATCGATCCAATCGACGTCAGCACAGAATACGGCACCGATGCACTCCGACTGGCGCTTCTCTCAGACGTCACTCCGGGCAACGATTCGCGGTTCTCATATGACAAGGTCGAGAACACCAGGAACTTCGTGAACAAACTTTGGAACATATCCCGATATGCCGGTACGATGAGCGGACCGACCGAAGGAGAGGCTGTTCCGAAGTCTCTTTCAGATCGGTTCATCCTCGAGAAACTGTCGCGCATCACCGCGGAAACAACCGGACATCTTGCCGAGCAGCGATTCTCACTCGCCGTTGAAACGCTTCGTTCATTCACCTGGGACGACTTCGCCGACTGGTATATCGAAATCCACAAAGTCGAGAGGAACGATGCCGTTCTCCGACATGTCCTCGACACGTTGCTTCGTCTCTGGCACCCGTTCATTCCCTTCGTCACCGAAGCGATCCGCGAAACGCAAGGTAGCGACGCATTCCTCATGATCGCACGCTGGCCCGAGATTTCAGACAAGCCGGACACGGATGCAACAGCGTCCTTCGGGGAGCTCCGCACGCTCGTCACCAGAATCCGCAATCTCCGTGCCGTCTATCGTATCGATCCGACGAAACGTCTTACCGTCTCACTTTCCTCGAAAGACATGGGATTTATTACGGAAAGTTTCCCTGCAATCGAAAAACTCGCCCGCGTCGACATCACGGAAACGTTCGACGGCGCTGCAGCCGAGCTCGTCGTTTCCGATAGACTCTCGGCACGCGTCTCGCTCGAGGGAGTCATCGACATCGTCGCCGAACGCGTCCGGATCGGGAAAGAACTCGCAGAGGCACAGCGGTATGCGACATCGCTCGAAGCGAAACTCAGCAATCCGTCGTTCGCCGACCGCGCGCCGGAACAGGTCGTTGTACAGACCCGCGGACTTCTCGAAGAAACTCTCACCAAAGCTGACGAGCTTCGCGGTCATCTCACCTCACTTTCCCAGTAGTCATTTCCGCTCACACACAACCGTCATGTTTCTTTTTCTCATCTCCGGATCATTTTCAGCGCTTTTTGCAGTCGTGGCAGAACTCGCCTTATTCTCGTTTCTCTCCCCCACCGGTACCGGTATCGACCCTTGGAACATCGGCGCGATGGAAACGTCTTTTCTCATGATTGTCACGACGTTTGTTTTCGTGGCACTCATCGAGGAATCATTGAAAATGCTCGTCCTCACAAAACAGACGAGGCATACAGGAGGTTCCGTGATTCCGATTCCCGCGGTGTTATTCGGACTCGGATTCGCCCTGACCGAAGGCGCGCTTGCCTTCATCTCCAATGGAAATATACCGATTCCTCTTCCCGCGATAACGGGTATGCTCGTCTTGCATATCGTCACCTCGATCCTCTATTTCACCGCGATCCCAGTAGGGAAAAACCGCATGAAACTCATGCTTCTCGTCGGAATCTGCATCCATCTCATCTACAATATATTTCTTGCACTTGCCTGAAAAATCATCTATACTGGGGGTGATAATGTTAAATACAAACGTATGACCACCGTTGAGAAAAAATCGTTCTTCGAACGATTGACCGGAGCGCAACATCTCGATGACAGCGAACCGATGCGATCGTCCCTCCCCATTTACGAAGAGGAAGAAACCACCCAGTTCACGATTCACACGAACGACGAACCGGCGGCACCGATAGTCCAACCGACGGTACAACCATCCTGGAGCGCGCCGTCTTATCAGCCACAAGTAGCACCACAGACTATGCCTGAAAACAATGACATCGAAGGACAGCTCACGATAGACGTTTATCAGACCGAGAATGAAATCGTCATCAAATCGACCATCGCAGGCGTAAAGCCTGAGGATCTCGATGTGACGATCAACAACGACATGGTGACCGTCAAAGGCGAACGCAAGAACGAGGAGGCCGTCGAGCAGGGAAACTACTACTATCAGGAATGTTATTGGGGAGGTTTTTCCCGGTCCGTACTGTTGCCGGTCGATGTTATCCCGGACAAGGCGGACGCGTCCTTGAAGAACGGCATCCTTACGATCCGTCTTCCGAAAGCCGACACGACCAAAGTAAAGAAGATTCTGGTCCGGGGATTCTAGTCCCGGTCACAACACAAAAAACGGTCCGACGCCCTGTCAGGCCGTTTTTTTGTGCCTTCCTACTTTCCAGTGAAAGCTGTATAATAGTCGGAAAGAGACTCTTATGATTTCATTGAAACGGAAACAATCCGTTGTCGTGTTTGGGATTATGATTTCCGGGCTCTTTTTTTGTACGTCAATCCGCACGAATGCACTTTCAATCGAAACGGACGGTTTCCATGAGGATATTCCAGCCACGACGATTTCTTCGTTCATGACGGCAAAAATGACACTCATACCGAGGTCCAATCGGCGATCCGAAATCGAGAACATACGGGCCTGCGACGAACCGATATTGTGTCTCTGGACCCTGTCGTTGCGAAGTCGGGAAACGACCCGGGCAATCACGTCCCGGCAAGTGGATTCCGTCGCCATATCCAGATATGTCTCCGCCCTTTCCTCCAAGGTGAACCGTGTCCCCACGAATCCGATATTCAGCGACACTCCCGATAAGATTCTTTCCATTGTCGAAGCGGGCAAAAGCGGTCTCACTCTCGATGAGACGACGACGGTCACGGCCATCCGGACCGCGATCGAGACGGAACAGGATACCGTCACGCTCCCCGTGCAGACAATCCTTCCGGAAATCAGCGCTACCGACCCGAAGGACCTCGGCCTCAACGAGCTTATCGCCGAAGGGACGACAAATTTTCGAGGGTCGCCGAAGAACCGGATATTCAACATCAATCGCGCTCTCGAACAATATCAAAGCGTCATCATCGCGCCGGGAGAGAATTTCTCATTCGTAAAACAGCTCGGCGACGTCGATGGCGAACACGGATATCTCCCAGAACTCGTCATAAAAAACAACAAGACCGAGCCGGAATTCGGTGGTGGAATCTGCCAGGTTTCCTCTACAATGTTTCGCACGGCCATATATGCCGGTATGAAAATCACGGCTCGTCGGAATCACGCGTACCCGGTCTCATATTACAAACCCTACGGTATGGACGCGACCGTCTATATTCCGAAGCCAGATCTGAACTTCACGAACAATACTCCCGGAAATGTCCTTATCCTCTCATCCGTCACCGGGACATCGCTCACTTTCCGTTTTTACGGAACGAATGACGGACGCAAGGTGGAGATAGACGGTCCGCATATCCTCGAATCAAATCCCGACGGAAGTATGAAAACCATATTTTCGCAAAAGGTGACGGACGCGACCGGCACAATCCTGTTCAATGACGAGTTCCCAAGCAACTATAAGTCCCCTTCCCTTTTCCCTCACCCGCAAGACTTCACGGAAAAACCGGCGGACTGGTCAAAAAGACAGTGGGACGAGTATCTCGCTGCGAAAGCAGCCGCGTCTACGGCGAAGCCGACTGCCGTCTCCGAGTCATCCGCACCGACAACCGGGAATTGACGGGGAAAACGTTATTTGATAGAGTACGGCTATCGCGGTCCGGACGCGATTTGGTTTTGTTTCGTCGCAAAGTACAGTCACTATTCGACGATAGTAGTATAGTAGTATGTGTCGGGTCGTTAGCTCAGGCAGGTAGATCCGCCAGTTGGCGGACTCTTAGGCCAACGGTCGCAGGTTCGGAAGTCGGAGAAAATGATAGTGTCGGGTCGTTAGCTCAGGCAGGTAGATCCGCCAGTTGGCGGACTCTT
>CAIOMK010000001.1 GCA_903859375.1 Candidatus Moraniibacteriota bacterium | reverse complement strand
GCATGGGTGCAAAAACTCGTTGTGGGTAGGGAGGGATTCGAACCCCCGAAGCCCGAAGGCGACAGATTTACAGTCTGTTGTGATAGACCACTCCACCACCTACCCATTCTCTTTACCTCGTCATCCAAACTTTTCGTCAACCTCACAAGGGATTCGCCCCGCATACGCGGGGCGCCCGGCGAATGCCCGGGCGAACCCGTACCCGAAGCCCGAAGGCGACAGATTTACAGTCTGTTGTGATAGACCACTCCACCACCTACCCCTAGAGAATGCGAGATGCAAAACTCAAAACAAAAAACTGTCGGCAAAGGATAAGCCGTCCACTTTCCGTTTTGATCCTTTCATCTTCAATTATTAATTCAGCGTGAGCCTGAGGTCGGATTCGAACCGACGACCTACGGTTTACAAAACCGTTGCTCTAACCAGCTGAGCTACTCAGGCACGGAAACCGGGCAATGCCCTCCTACGGCACAGACTCCAGTATATCCTATCGACCCCGTTCCTCAAACACTTTCTCCAACCGCCGAATCTTTATCTTGACCGCCCGATTGGTAGGATGGAGTTTGATGGCCTGACGATAGCATTCCTTCGCGTCCTGAAGATTCTGGACGGCGAAGTAGCAGTCTCCGAGCTCTTCATACGCGGCGGCATCTCTCGGATTCTCGACGATACGGGCGATAAGCGTCTCCTCGCGGGGACTCTCCATATTGCGTCCGGCGGAAACCTCCGGATGTACCACCTTCTCTTGGAGCATCGGGCGTGGAACAGGCTGTGTCGAACTGAAAATCGATACCTGGGGGACAGGAGCTTCTTCGGAAATCGTCGTTTTCGCGACAAGATCATCCCCGTCGATTTTCTTCAGGAAAGACGATGCCCCCTCTTTTCGCTGACCGAAAACGGTTGCGAGATCAGGCTTTTCCTCAGTTCCTTTGCCATTCCCCTCGTCGAGACTCTTCCGTATCGTATCGAGCTCCGTCCGCTGACGGCGGAGCCGTTCGAGTGAAGACTGAAAAAAATTGTGGACACGAAGCGTCGACGTCTTGAATTTTGACGCCACCGTTTCGAGCATCTTGAGAAAGAACGCACGACGGGACAATGACCGTACCTTTGACTCCGTCTGCGTCGATTCCCTCAAAGAAGACAATTTTTCCGCGATATCGGCATCGCCCATCCGCTTGGACAGAAACCAAAGCAGGACTCCCAGCGAGAGTACGATAACGAACGGAGGAATAATGAGATACCACATGGCCATTTGGTTTCGTAGTTTCCGAATCGATCTTCTGATATCCGGGGAATCAGATCTCGTAGCGGACGAAGCCGCCAATCTGTATTTTTTCACCGATCTTCTGAACATTCTCGGACAGAAGGTCCTTGATGGTCTTTTCCGGGTCCTTCACGAACGATTGCGTCAGAAGGGCCGCTTCCTCGCGAAGCTTGCGTTCCTTGCCCTCGAGTATCTTGACGATCATCTCGTCTTTCTTGCCGGCGTTGCGAAGCTCCTCGGTCCAGATGGCCCGTTCCGAAGAAACTATCGCTTCCGGGACATCTTCCGGATGAAGGACGCTCGGATTCATCGCGACGACATGCATCGCGATATCGCGACCAAGCGACTTGAAATCATCGTTTCGAGCGACGAAATCGGTCTCACAGTACAGCGTCACCATCGCGGCGACCCGACCGTTCGAATGTACATACGTGGAGACGACACCTTCCTTCGCTTCACGGTCACTCTTCTTCACGGCTTTTGCGGCTCCGTGTTCCCGAAGGATACGGATCGCGCTTTCCTCATCGCCGTTCGCCTCCTCGAGTGCCTTCTTCACTTCGACGATACCGGCTCCGGTCCGCTCACGAAGCGCCTTGATCAGTTCCATACTTACCATATGCGTATACGTATGTGTGGTTTATTTCATTTCCATTCAGGAAATACCTAGTTCTTCGCAGGAAGACCCTTTGCGGAAGCGATGGCCTTGCCAAGCGATCCGAGCAGAAGTCGGAGGGAGGAAAGTGCGTCATCATTGCCCGGAATCGGGTATTCGACATCCGTCGCTTTCGTATTGGTATCGATGATCGCAACGACAGGGATGCCGAGAGCATGCGCCTCGCGGATCGCGAGCTTGCCCTCTTTCCCGTCGGCGACGACGACCGCACCCGGCAGTTCGCGCATCTCCTTGATGCCGCCCATGCGCTTGCGAAGACGCTCGACTTCCTCGAGTTTGCGCTGCCGTTCAAATTTGGTATACATCTGGAACTCACCACGTTCGAGCTTCTCTTCCGTCTCACGGAAATGCTTCGTACGGGTCTTGATGACGGAATAGTTGGTGAGAGTGCCACCGAGCCAACGTTCGATGACGTACGGCTCACCGAGCCTTGTGGCAAGGGAGAGGATGAATGGGTGTGTGTGCTTCTTCATGCCGACAAACAGGATCGGCTTTCCGGCCTTCGCCGTTTCGGCGAGAAACTTGCCGGCGCGATCGAGATACTGTTTCGTCTTGCTGAGGTCGATGATGTTCACATTCTGTCTCGTGAGAAACACGAATTCGCGCATCGAAGGATGCAGACGCGACTTCAAATGTCCGAAGTGGACACCGGCGACAAGCATCGCTTCAAGTCCCGTATCGAGCGTCGAAAAATCGAACGCGGCAAACGGGGCTTCCGACAATCCGGTTTTTACGGCCGGTACCGCTGCGTCCGCTTTGGCGGGTTCAACCGCTTTCACAGACTCAGTCTGACTCTTCGTCATACAGTTATTCCTTATTGCTTATAATCCCAAAGCGGTCATCCCCCTGTCATCCGCTCCGGAAGACCTCCTTGGACGCGTCACTGTAAAGTAACGTCCCAAGACGGTGCATCACCTGTCTTCCGTCGGCTTCACCCCGAGAGGGAGCGGGGCAGGAAAAGCCGATATTTCTGGAAAACATGAATGGTTTCTGTCATACCGAGACCGGTAAAACAGTACTTCGAAGCATACCCGAAGCGGGAAGCCTTGTCAATTTTCCGGAAGCATGATACGATGCTCTTCGTTCAAGGAATACCGTATTTGAGTAACTTTTTGAGGGCGCTTTCGCGCGAGAGACGTATGAAACAAGGAATCCACCCGACCTATCATGAAGACGCCGTTATCACGTGTGCCTGTGGCGAAAAGTACGTGACCGGTTCGACCGTCCAAAAAATCGAGATCGAAATCTGCGCAAAGTGCCATCCGTTCTATACCGGCAAGAAGAAATACATCGACACGACCGGTCGCGTCGAGCGGTTCAAGCAGCTCGCCGAGCGGGCCAAGGAGAAGCAGGCTGTCGCCGGAGCCGGAAAAAAGGTCCGCGTGAAGAAATCAGCCGAGACCGAGGTAGCGGCAAAGCAGGCAAAATAGCGACTTTTCCTCAAGACGCGTCCTTCGGGATGCGTCTTTTCGTTTCCCTTTCTTCCACCGTTCGTATATCATACAACTACGATAACAACCGCTATGGACGATCTCATTCGCAATATTGAGGAACAGGAAGCACACGTCGATGCCGAGCTTTCCGATCCCGATACCGCCAAAAAACCTTCACGGCTCGCCGAACTCGGCAAGCGAAAATCAGAACTTGCCACCATCATGGATAAGGCGAGAGAGTTCAAAGCGGTCGAAACGGCCATGAAGGACAATGCCGAGATACTCAAGGAAACGGACGACGAAGAGCTCAAAACGCTCGCCATAGAGGAAAACATCATGCTCGCCTTGAAGCGGGACCTCCTCGAAAAGGGGTTGAAGAAGCTCCTCCTCCCAAGCGACCCGAATGATACCAAAGATGTCATCGTGGAAATCCGCGCCGGTGCCGGCGGAGACGAGTCAAGCCTGTTCGCGGGCAGCCTGTTCCGCATGTACTCACGATATGCCGAGACGCTCGGATGGTCTTTGGTCGTGATACATTCGAATCAGACCGAAGTCGGCGGATTCAAGGAAATCGTTTTCGAGATGAATCGTGGCCGTTCCGCAACGTCCGTCTTTCAGAAACTCAAATATGAATCGGGAGTCCATCGTGTCCAGCGCGTTCCCGAAACGGAAAAAACCGGCCGCATACATACCTCGACAGCGACCGTCGCCGTCCTCGCCGCAGCGGAGGAAGTCGATATCGAAATCGTTCCGAGCGATCTGCGCATCGACACGTTCTGTTCATCCGGCCCGGGCGGACAATCGGTGAACACCACATATAGCGCCGTGCGCATCACCCACATGCCATCCGGACTCGTCGTATCCTGCCAAGACGAGAAATCACAGATCAAGAACAAGGATCGCGCGATGAAAGTGCTCCGATCCAGACTGCTTCAGCTCAAGGAGGATCAACGGGCGAAAGAACTCGGCGATGCACGGAGATCGCAGATCGGCACCGGTGACCGGAGCGAGAAGATCCGCACCTACAACGTCCCCCAGGACCGGGTCACCGACCATCGGGTGAAGATGTCATGGAGTGGCGTCGAGCGTATCTTATCCGGCGGCATCGCGGAAATCGCAACCGCACTCGAAGAGGAAGACATCAGGTTGAAGCTCGAGGAAGAATCAGGAAAAGTCTCCGTATGACGACGCTTCGGGATCTGTCTTTGGAGTACAAAGGTCGGATCGCTCCGGAAGATTTCACGGTTCTTTCCGCATTCGTACTCGGAAAAACGAAAGAATTCGTCTTCCGCGAACCGGACCATGTCCTTTCTTCCGAACAAGACGCCACCTTGCGTCCGATACTTGATCGCCGTACGGGCCACGAGCCGGTTGCATACATACTCGGTGAAAGGGAGTTCTTCGGACTTCCTTTTTTCGTCACGAAAGACACGCTTATCCCCCGTCCCGAAACGGAACATCTCGTCGAGGAAGCGCTCGAATCACTTTCAAGACATTCGGAAAAGACGGCCGTGATCGACATCGGCACCGGTAGTGGCGCCATCATCATCTCCGTCGCGCACAAGCTGTTCACGGATCGTCCGGAGGACATACGGCACGAGTTCACCGCGATCGATCTTTTCTTGTCCGCTCTCACGGTGGCGAAACGAAACGCGACACGGCACGACGTGCTCGGGCACATCACTTTCCTCGAAGGGAATCTTCTTTCCCCTATTACGGAAATAATATCCGACGATACGGGACGGATACTCATACTCGCGAATCTTCCATACCTTTCACAGACCCTCTACGAGAGCGCCCCGGCCGATGTCCGTCTTCATGAACCGTTCTCCGCGCTCGTCGCGGACGATGAGGGCCTCTCCTTGTACACGGAGGTGCTCGACGATATCATGCGAAGGAAACAAGACGGCTGGAAAAACATTCCCATCGACGGCTTTTTTGAAATCAGCCCCGAACAGGAATCGTCACTCGAACGGATATTCATTGACCGATTCCCGACATCGGAACATTCTTTTCTTCCCGACCTCTCCGGTCGCACCCGCGTCTTCCTGTTCCATATCCGATACCGGGAATAAAAAAACTGCCCGAACGGATTCGGACAGTTTCTGACCTGTTGAGATCATACCTTTCTTTTCGGGAAATATTCCCCGGTCTTTCGGATCGACATGTCACGACCGCAATACCGGTCCCCTTCGGCACACGTACCGGTCCGATAACACGGCGGCTCGAACATCCGAAGCAATCCACTGTCCATATCCGCACCGTCGATATCTTCCCGAAGTTTCCGACTCAATTCATAAATCTCTTCTTGGGCGCACCAGCACAGCCGTTTCGCCTGTTCATGGGCGACAGCGTTGAATGAACCGCGCTTCCGGTACGAGACTACGGCCCCATACGGAGCTATCGTCGTCCTGAGAGTCGGACTGACATCCAATCCCTTCCATTCCTCAAGAAGCTGTTCCGCGACGGTTCCCAACCCAAGCGCCTTCATAAGCGGAGGACAGTAGAAAGATCCGGTAAAGTACGGCATGCCGCGATATATCGTCCTGTGCCGCTGGTCCTGCCCCATCGTCGCGACTGAAACACCGATCGTCGTGGAAATATCTCCTATGGAATTATCCATCAGCTCCGGACGGAACCGGAGCGTATCGACGGGATGCATATCACCCGGATCCGGGTACGAGAACAGATGTCCGCCCGATATGCTTTCAAGAATCGAATCCGGTTCGTCCCGACATCCCGAACCGATCGATACTTCCGGGCTCCAATCGGATGTGCGGCGACGACCCGTGTCAAAAAGAAATTCCGCTTCCGGATAGTCCCGGAGCACCTCGTCCATCATCAGGTCCGTCACATTTCGCATGACCGGCGACCATGAGGATTCCCACAGGGCGACGAGAGCGGAAACACTCACGCTGTAGACGAGAGCCGTCGGAAATATGACCGGGATGAAATTCCGCAGTTGCTCCTGAGCGATTTTTCCGGCCCCTTTGAGAACGTTCCGACTCGCGAACGGACGCTCTTCACGAAGATATCCTTCGGCGAGCAGCGTCGCTTTTTCGAGGTTCTCTTGATACAGGCGTATGCCGTTTCGAACGTACGACATCACCGCATCGATTTTCTCCGGACTTTCATCCGGCCAATAGAAACGAATATACGATTCGATACGCCGATAATCCGGATCAAGAAACATTTCCGAACAGAATCGGCCGCTCCGTTGATCGGAATTATAAAACGGATTCGTGAGATGAGGTCCGAACGTGACGTCACCGACGGCGATGCCGTCGATCTCGAATGAAAAGTTCGAATGTTGCAATGTCGTGTGGTGTCCCGTCCGGAACAGTTTCTCTTCGACGAACTTCACCGTCGCTGCATCCGCTCCCGATTTCATTTCCGGAACCGTTCTCTGATAACAAAGCTTCGCGGCGTACTCCGCCTTCACAAGCGGATGAACGACGCAACGGTCGACAAGTCTTACCCTGATCATGATTCCCCCATAGAATTAAACGATTGTTAAGATAACGGCACTTTCAATGACGCTGTATGCTAGCATCACCCGGAAAACACTGTCAATGAATGCATTCCACAAGCAAAAATCCCGCCTTTCGGCGGGATGTTTGCTTGAAGAACCAAAAAATCGGAAGGGAAACTATTTCTTCTTCGCGACCTTCTTTACCGCCTTCTTCGCTACCTTCTTTACCGCCTTCTTGGCGACTTTCTTGACGGCCTTCTTCACGACTTTCTTTACCGCCTTCTTGGCGACTTTCTTGACGGCCTTTTTGACGGCCTTCTTCGCGACTTTCTTTTTTGCTGCCATAGTTGTTCACCTCCTTTCGAATTCCACGGATGTGGATTTTGTTTTGCACGATCGATCGAATGATGCCGTTGCATCGTTCTCGCTTCGCACGTTTTTTATTTTGCGTGGAAATTTTTCCATCGCACTTACAGTATATATTTATTTTTGAAAAAAATCAAAGTAAAAATAAATCATGTCAAGCATATTCACCGTGCATCATAAAAATAATATCGGGATGAAACATGCGTGAATGATAATGTGAATTTTTTTTACACCGATAACATCGGTGCGTCACGATACGATCATCTTTTTGTTTCCGGATATCGTCACGCATCGCGACTCGTGCAAGATGATTTTTCGTCACGTTGAAGCGCCGATATTTTTCTCCATCGAACGAAAATATTGAAATTTTCTTCCGGCGACCCTCGGGCGTGTCGACCGGCCAAAGAGGGACGCTCCAAGGGTCACATGTTAAAACAGCCCGACTCTCCCTGTGGAAAGGGTCCGTTTCGACCGTTTTGACACCGATTCACACTCAAAACCCATTATAATGGTAAAAATCAGGTGTTTTGTAAAGTTGACGGGCTTCCCCGTCGAACGTACCATAGGAAGGCAGGGGGTCGACCCGTTCTCCGCGAAAGCAGAGAGCGGAATCGAGGACCGAACTTCAACGCAAGCGGTTCCTTTTACAATTCATAAACTAGGAAGGAAGGTGAATCACATGGAAGAAGACAAAGACATGAGTTACGAGGAAGAGACGACCGAGAAAATCAAAGTATGGGTCCAGGAAAATCTGCGAGTCATTACGAGCGTATTCATAGTCGCGGTCATCGCATTCGGAATCTACTCGTATTCGGATCGTACACCTACGTCCGATGATGCAAGCCTGAAAAAGATAGCGTCATCCGAAATTACGAAAGATGGATTGAAATCGGATGCCGTCACATCGGAGGAGGCCGCGAAAGCAACCGCGTCGACCGAAGAGAAGGCAGCTACGGATACGCAGGTACAGCCGACCGAAACAAGCCAGGAGACCGAAGGATCGTTCATCGAGGTCGCGAGTCGCGGAGAAGGACTCACCAATCTCGCCCGCAAGGCGACGACCAATTATCTCGAGAAGAACGCCGACTCCTCACTCACCTTCGAGCATCGGATCTACATCGAGGACTATCTCCGAAAGAACGTCGCGAATCAGAGCGGTGTGAAGATTGGAACGAACGTTGAATTCTCGAAAGATCTCATCAAGAAAGCGATTGATGCGTCCAAGACGCTCAATGATAGCCAGCTCCAAAACCTGAAGAAATATTCCGCCCGTGTTTCCGAATTCCGGAAATAAAATGGACGCACTACCGACAGTTCTTTCCGTATATGAAAAACCCCGCAACGGCGGGGTTTTTCATTATTCCAAAACATACGGGAAACCTCCCCGTTACGGTGCGGATGACGTGCGCAGGAACTGGTTCACGCGCTCGAGGATCTCGCGATTCACGATGTTCGCATCACGGCCATACCGTAACCTGGAAAGTTCTTTGAGCGCTTCCGCCACCTGACGGTCCCCTTGTGGCGACGGCAATGTCTTCATACTGAACGGTTTGGTCTGTTCTCCATTGATCAGGAGCCGTGCGAATCCCTGTCGGTTGTCCACGTTCATAAGATCGTTCGCGGTGAAGACCGGCGCAAACTGTTTCTCGAGGAATTCGGCATCCTCCGGACCGACCCGCATCGCGACCATCGAGCCCACGTTTCCGAAGACCGCCTTGGAAATCTCCTCCTTGAGCTGACTGATGAACTGATGGACGATGATGAGCGACAACCGGTACTTGCGTGCCTCGGAAAGTATCTGGGCGATAGAGTTCGTCGTCACGTTCTGAAACTCATCCATATACAGATAGAAATCCTTCCGCTCGTTTTCCGGCGTATCGACACGTGCGAGTGCGGACATGAGGAGCTTGCCGACGATGACCATACCGAGAAGCCGTGCGTTGATTTCGCCGATCTTCCCTTTTGAAAGATTCACAAGAAGGATCTTGCCGTCGTCCATGATGCTTCTGAAATCGATGCCCGACTCCTGCTGGGATATGATCGGCCTCATAATGTCGTTCGAGATGAACGTGGTGAGCTTCGAAGTGATGTACGGCACCATGTTCGCGAGAGCCGCGTCCCCGCCCGCCTTCTCGGCCTCCTTGGTCCAGAAGTCACGGACAATCGGATTCTTGCAGTGGGAGAGTTTCATTTTCCGGAATTCCTCGTCGGAAAGCACCCGCGAGATCTCCATCAACGTCGATCCGCTCTCCGGATGCTCCATGATGAGCAACATCGCGTTGCGCATGTATTGCTCGAACATCGGCCCTCCGGTCGATTTGAGGTCGTAGAGCTGGTCGAAGATGCCGATCATCTCGTTTATAACGAAGGTCTTCTGTTCCGGATGTTTCGGATCGAATTCAAGCAGGTTGAGCCCGATGGGACGGCCGACATCGGACGGATCAAAAACGATCACGTCATCCGCGCGTTCCCGCGGGATACTCGCAAGGATATTCTCGATCGCGTCGCCGTGCGGATCGATGAAGCAGAATCCATGCCCGGCCCGGGCGTCCCATTTCGCCAGTCCCTCGATGAAATAGGATTTTCCGACACCCGTCTGTCCGACGACATACAAGTGACGCCGTCGGTCGTCATCGGTCAGGCGGATATCCGTCCTCGTGCCACGATAATCATTGAACCCCATCGGCAGCCCTTCCTTGGGTACGTTGAGCGGAGGAGCGGACGCGCCTGATTTGAGCCATTTTATCTTCGGAGTCTCGGTCACCGAGATGGGGAAATGGAAAATAGACGCTATTTCCTCGGCGGAAAGAAGTATGGCATTCTCCGGATCGAAATTACGGAAGATATAATCGAATGCGGCCTGTTTGCTCTTGATGCGCCGTTTCACGCGAAGGGAGTTCACTTCGTTGTATTCGAATTGCGTGAACGCGTTTTCCATGTGGGAAAGCAGCTGTTCCGCCCGGGACCAGCTTTTCGCCGATGCAAGCAGGCGGATGTTCACCCGGAATGCCGGCTGTCCCGACTTAGTCTCGATCGCTTTCACGAGTTCCTGTTCCTCTGGCGTAAGTGAGACGGTCCTCTCTTCGGGGCGCTGCTCCTGCGACAGTCCCGATATAGCGGACGATGCTGTCTCCTTCATGACTGCCTTGCCGACGCTCTTCGCGAATGCCGAGTGTGAAGAATGGGGACTCTCGATCGCCTGATTGAGATGTTTCCCTTGCTGCATCCGTTGCGCGATTTCCTTGCCCTGCTTTCGCCATGTGTTCCCGTCGGTCGGAGCGAGCACGAGCTGTATCACCGCACCCTCATCTTCCGTATCCATCTTGCTCATCGCAGTCGCGATCTCATCGAGCGAATCGGTACCCATCATCCTGTAGGTACGTAAAGGAAGCGCGAACGTTTTTTTCAGTTCGAGTTCGGAAACCGCCGTAGCACCTCCGGGTGTGAAAATCGTGTAATCGGACGCCTTCTCGATGACCGCTTCCGGAAAAAAACTGTGTATCTGTTTCTCGATCCCGTCACGGAAATGCTTCGGCATCGAGATGAAAAAAAGTATTTCCTCACTGCCGGCTGGATTCGATATCTCGAACACGATGGTCGGCGATTCGAAAAAAAACCGTCTGATGGGATTCGTCGTACGCTTGAACGAGGCCATGGCTTCGAGAAGTTTTTCCATGACAAGCACCTCTTCCTTCCATGCCTCCGCCTGTTTCTGTTCGCCGGGACGCTCAGACTTTTTCGTGACGCGGACCAACTCGACGTCCATCGCGATCGACTGGTTCACCTGGGAGCGGAACCGCAGGAAACTTCGTGCCACGAGCAGTCCTCCGGTCACCATGGCGAACAATCCCGAAAAAATCGACAAGGGTATGAGAATCGTATTGAGAGTGGCTATGAATGTCTGGCCCATAATATGTTTGTTTGTTTCCGACCGTCTTTTTTTTGGTCTCCGACTATTCGTCGCGGATCACTCCCTTCGCCACAAGCGCCTCATAGAAACGCCCTGCGAGCTCGTCATGCATACGATCGAGGACATAGTAGTCATTGAGATGCCGTGCCACCTTGACCGCATATTCCACGCCCCTAGTCTCGACGAGCGAGAGCAGTTTCGTGACCCGAGCCTCCTCGTCCGTCTCATCATATACCGACTGGGCGTCGAGACCTATCGTCGCACCGTCGGAAGAGACAGTCGCCGATGCCGTCGTCGGAATTTTCGACAGTATTTCCGTGAATTTTTCGCCTGCGCGCTCTTTAGAAGCCTCGATTGCATGCTCAGGCGACTGTTCGGACACGATCTGTCCCGATCCGGGAGTCTCCACTCCCCGCGACTCTCCCGTCGGCAATTTTCCCTCCGGAATATTCATGTCTTGCGGCATACGTTTATTGCTTGTTGTTATGATGGTTCACCTCCTACGGTCGTGCCGCGATAGCTCCGGCAAACGCATGCAGACGTTCGTCACTCACATTCACGTCACGGAGTGCCGACGCCCTGTCCAACTTTCCGACCATGGCGGACGAAACCCGTTCGAGATATTCACGAAATGATTCCGACCCGTCTGATTTCGGACTGATCCCGTATCGGTCATGTGCCGCGAGGAGGAATTTCCCGAGACGTCCCGATCCATTGCCGTCCATTCCGAATCCGGCCTGATTGGAAGGATCGGAAACTGATCGGAAGCATTCCTTGAAAACATCCTTCGAGCTCCTTCCTCCCATTTCCAAGAACAGCTGTTTGTCCATACCTCCCGCCCCCGACGGAAACAGATCTGTGGAAATCGTCTTCATCGTTTCTTGGAACGGTATGATGCGCCTCGCATCCTCGGCAAGGAATCCGACCACGTCAGGAGCCTTCACCATCCCATGCAGCGTTTCCGTCGGATTATTCCCTACCAGACCCAGCTCATACGAACCCTCTCCCGAAGCGGTCCATCTCGCCGCGTCGACATCCCAAGGAAGCGTCGAGTTCATATCGACCGTCACCGGTTCCGGAGTCGGGGCCTGATTCAGGACTTCCTCGACAACCGACGCGCCGGGCGTCCCTTTCGTGCCCGGAATAATCGCCTCGACACCCTTTCCCGAAGGCGTACCAAGGTGTTCCACGACTGACGGTGACCCGGTACGGAATTCACTCACCTTCTCAGCGTACTGATGCAGGTTCTGAATCTGTCCCGCGCTCAAACCCTTTGCCTTGCCGATAGCCTCCTCGATGGCATCCTGTGAGAAATTCATCTTCGATCCGACATGAAGTGTTCCGATTTTCTCCGCTTTCCTCTGAAGATAGTCTTCAACGTATACTTTCTGTTCCGCAGACAGGCCGGCCGACTCCTTATTTTCCACGATATATTCCGAAAGTGCCCGACGGGCAAGATGAGTCGCACCGTCACCGCGATTCGCGGTTTCAGTATAGATTTTTCCGACGGTCTCGACGGCTTTTTCTGCCTTCCCTGCAACCGCTTCGACAATCGCTTCCTTCGCCACGCCCGGTCCATTCGGAGTCACCGCTTTTTGGACAGTCTCGACAGCCTTTGTTCCCTTCCCTGCAACCGCTTCTGCAACTGCCTCCTTCGCCGCGCCCGTTCCGCTCGGAGCAACCGCCTTCTGAGCGGTCTCAGCGACTCCGGGACCCGGATTATGAGAGAACCATTCGGATGCCGCATGCGCCGTGGCCGCACCGACCAGTGAGACAACTCCGGAAATCGCCGCGCCCTTGATCATCTCCTTGCGCACATATCCGCGTCTCGCCAAGTCAACCACCGCTTCCCGGCTTCCGAGCAGACCATCCAACCGCTTCTCGAGTTCCTCGTTTTTCCCGTCATACAGTCCGAATATCATCTCGGCCCTGATAAGCGCTTCAGACAAACCAACCTGATTCCGTATCGCTTCACTGCCTTTGCCAAAATTCACCAATCCGGCATCAAGCTTGTGCTTCGTATATGTGATACGCGCATGCAGGCTCTTCAATTCTTTCCCGCGCTCTTCTGCATCAACGTCCGAAATATCCGCGATCTTCCCGGAAAGGAAATCAAGTTTTTCAACGAGACCCTTCTTCCCGGCCGTCCCCGACTTTTCTTCCGGTATGGAAGCGAGCACGAATGCGCGCGCGGTTCCGGAATGTTTTGTTTCTGTGTTCGCTTCAGACGACGGTTCTTCCACTCCATGTCTGGATTTCCGGTCCTGATCGACAAGCGTGTCCTTCGCGCGTCGACGTGCGGTATATCCGCCCATGACCGTCGCGGCGACCGGAGCGGCGACCCATCCAAGGACGCCTGCCAACGCCAATCGTCCCGCGGCACCGGCCACGAAGTATCCTCCACGCTCGGAAGCAGTCGTCTTGAAAAATGAAACGAGAAGATTCTGATTTTTCAAATCGCTGAGATACGTCTCGACTTCCGGATGTGCCTGCATCTGCTGTATCATCTTCACTCGGTTGTCAGCCACCCGGAGCGCGACATACTCTTCCCGAAGCGTGGCATATTCTTTCGGATCGGTCCTTTCACGATCGATGTATCCCATCACCTTCGACTGCGCCTCGTCATATGATTTCTTGGCCGTGGAATATCGGGATTGCTCATCCTTCGACGCGCCCTCGAGCGACCATTCGTATGGGATCTGTGAAAACCGGTTCGCCGCCTCGTTGTACGATGCCCAGCCACTCATGGCAGACTCGTCATTCTCCAGTCCTGAAACCGGGGAGAGAAAACGGATGTCGAGCTTGCCATCTTGTACGACCACATCCAGACCACTCACGCTCATCCCTTCCGTCAATTGTGCAAGTTCCTCGTGATATCCCGCCATGCCGCCATGAAGAACCTCGTCCGTAACGGCCTTACGGGCCTTGGCAAGACGGAAATTTTTCAGAATAGACATACCGGCACTCGCTTTTTCCTGTGCTTTTTCCTCGATCTTGCGTGCCGCCACCTGCCGGAGACTCTCGGAAATGAACAGTTGCTGTCCTTCGGAAAGATCGGCAAACCCAGCGATAGTACGGAGTCCCGCTTCATCGATACCAAGACCCTTGAAACCCTCCAAGACAGAAGAGGCAATTGAGACAGACTTCTCTTCTTCCACTGGTTTTTCTTCCTCCTTCGGTTTTTCAGCCTCAGGCTTCTTCTCTTCAACGGGTGTTTCCTCCGCTGGTTTTGTCTCTTCGACCAGGGCCGGCACCGGTACGACGGTTTCCTCTGCCTTCGTTTCCGGCGTAACAATTTCATCCTCTTTCACTTCCGGTTCGGAATCCACAGTCTGCACCGGTTCGGTCGCGATCACTTCTGGTTTCTGAGTCGGCACGGGTGCTTCCAGTGCGACCTCGGGAGACTTTTGCTCTTCTATGACAGGCTCAATCACTTCCGTAACGGGTTCGGTCGCCTCCACGACCGGGGCCGCTACCACAGAGGCCTCAACGGATGTGACCTCGGGAGCCACCGGCTCCGGCACCACGACAGAGGATTCTTTCACTGGCGATGATTGTATCAGTTTGTCTCTTTTTTGTTCCGCCTCCCGTATCCTGGCGTCTATTTCATGAAGGGACTCCGGCACGGCCGATTTCTCCGCCTCGATTTTTTCAACAATCCCCTCAACCGATTTCACACCGGTCAAGACTGACTTGATCTTTTCCAACTTTCCTTTCAGGTCATCCGATTCGCTCGACAATACCTCATCGAACGTTTCCACCACAAAACGCCGCTCCTCTTTGAGATCGGCTATGATTTTCTCCTGCTTTTGCAATTCCGAAAGAGCCGGCCCGGCCTTTTCGGCTTTCAATTCACTTTCGAGAAACGGCGAACCGTCCTCGACCGGATAGTGAGCCGGGTCTTCCGAGGCAGATTCTTTCTTCGACTGGCTTTCCCCGATCAGATCGCCCATCTCCTCTATCGTATTCTGCAAGAGCAATCGCTCGCGAATCTTCTTGCGATATCCGATGTTCGATTCGTATTCCGGAACGCTCGTCAATGCCTCCACTTCCGCATCCACAGCCGAGACGTTCTCCATCGCCTTCTCCCGGTCCTTCCGCAAAGATTCGACGATGCCGTCCCGTTCCTTTTTCGCCGCGCGGAATTCACTTCCCAACCGCCTCAGTGTCTTTTCCAGATCAGGAGTATCCGAAGCGCTTTTTCTCAGGGATTCTTTCTGTCTGATATCTTTCCGCAGATTGTCGATTGTCGAACGAAGCGATGCCAACCTCGTCGCCCGGACGATTCCGGCCTCATTCAGGCTCGTTTTTTTACCGTCCTCCGGAAACAGCGCGTCTACGAGTACCGTCACCTTTTCCCGCGTTTCTTTCGTTTGTCCGCTCGCGACGTCAGCCGATGTCCTTGTACCGGCAGGTTTGCTCTCTTTCCCCTGTTTCCGTTCCACACTTTTTCTCCGCATCAGTTCGGGACCGATATATTCCAGTTCATCCTCTATACGACGAAGATCTGAAAACGACGCCCCCTCGAGCCGTCCGTCGGCAGTCCTTTTCGCACGAAGCGCGTCCGCCCTCTCCCGTAACACACGTGATTCTTCCGCAAGCGACATCGTCTCCCATTCCTTCTTACGGAACGTGAAAACTTTCTCGCCGGTCGGGGCGGTTTCCGCCGTAAGAACCGTCTCACTCTCCGTCGGAACAGTCGGCTCTTCAGTCAGGGACAGATTTTGTTTTATCTGTTCCAGACCACCTTCCCAGCCAAGCTTTTTCGACGACGGGACGGACGGCCCATTGTTCTCTTGCGACATAGGAAATTCCAAATATGGTTTCAAACGGAACGCCATGCGTAATATGGATCTCTCACCGATGAGATATCCTTCCTTTTATGATATAATCTTATCACAACAAACCTGAAAGAAAAAATTATGAAGGGCATGCTCCTTCGGTCACGCGCGGTTTTCTGGTCAATCCTCATACTCATGACCGTCATCGGATTCGGCTTGCGGTTTTACGACATAGAATCCCTCCCGTCAGGGCTCTATCCCGACGAGGCGATGAACGGTACGAACGCACTCGATGCCAACCGGACCGGCCACTATGATATCTTCTATACCGACAACCAGGGTCGCGAAGGACTTTTCATAAACATCCAGGCACTCTCGATAAAAATCTTCGGATCGAACATGTCCGCGCTCAAGCTTCCCTCCGCGATTTTCGGGGCACTCACCATCCTCGGCATGGGACTCCTCGCATGGGAGCTGTTCCGAAGCCGTTATGCCGGTCTCATCGCGGCGTTTCTCGTCACGACCTCGTACTGGGCAATCAATTTTTCGCGCATCGGATTCCGCGCCATCATGGTTCCGTTCATCCTTTCATTCTCATTCTTTTTCTTTTTTCGCGGACTCCGAAAAGAACGCTTCCTGCCGTTCATCCTGTCCGGACTCTTTTTCGGAGCCGGTCTCAACACCTATACCGCCTTCCGGCTCGCTCCGTTCATCATCATCCTCCTCCTACCGTTCCTGTTTCTTTCATACGAATCCTTCCTGAGACGGTTCTGGAAACACGCCATCACGTTCATCTTCTTCGCGGCACTCACCGCATCCCCGATGATATACATGTTCGTCACCAATCCGGAGATATTCCTGTCCCGGGCGGACAGTGTGTCCATCTTCGAGCCGGTGATAAATCAGGGCAATTTCTGGGGAACGCTCACGAAAACCATCGGCCTTTCGCTCATCAAATACAATTTTGTCGGCGACCAGAACTGGCGTCACAACTATCCGCCGTACCCAGTACTCGATCCGATCATCGGCACCTGCTTCCTTTCCGGTTTCCTGTTCTCACTCGGCATGTTCTTCCGTATCCTGCGGACGCGCTTCCGTACCAAACGTCCCGATACCGAACTCGCCGTCCATGCTCTTCTTTTCTCGGGATTCATCGCCATGCTCGCTCCCGAGTTCCTGACGAACGAAGGCCTCCCCCACGCGCTCCGATCCATCGGTACACAACCATTCGTATTGCTCTTCGCGACCATCCCCTTGCTGTTCCTTTTCCAGAGACTGGCCCGCGTGAAAGGCGGAACCAAGGTCGCACTCATCGTCTCACTGACACTCATCCTCGGTGTCTCATCGACCTGGAACATCACCAAATATTTCTTTTTCTACCGGAACCGCCCAGATCAACACACCTCGTTCAACGAGAACTACCGCAACATGGCGACCTATCTCGTCTCCCTTCCCAAGGAAACCCATAAATACGTCGTGCAAGCCTCGTTTGTCGCCGTCCGACCCATCGTCTTCCTGACAGACGGCAAGACGGACAATCTCGAATACGTATCGTCGGATGCCGCATTTCAAACACCCGCCGTCGTCATCCTGCAAAACTACGATACACAGACATTCGAGAACATCCGCACACGCTATCCGAACGCCTTCGAAACACCGATCAGTCTCCATCCCGGATTCGGCTCGGACTTCACATCGATACTGATCCCGTAAGCATATGAGTTTTCCTTGCTTCCGAATCTCGACTCCGTTCCCGTTTCGAAATTCAAAATTGACCACGACTTTCAACTCGTAACCGTATGAACCTTATGGACTTTCAACTTTATAAACTTTTGACTCATAGCTTTTCGCTTTTAACTTTTCGCTTTTAACGTTCTCATATGGACCATATCAAGAAACACTCGCGACTCCTCGTTGCGATCATGCTCGGAGGATATTTCGCACTTTCCCTCTCTCTGGCATGGCAGGAATCGACAACCTTCGACGAGAAGGCGCATATCCCGGCTTCCTATTCCTATGTCCGGTTCGGTGACATGCGGCTCAACCCGGAGCATCCTCCGCTCCTCAAAGACCTCGTCGGCATCCCTCTCCAGTTCATGAACCTTTCCTTCCCGACCGATTCGCCACTGTGGACCACTGGAGTGAACGAACAGTGGACGATCGGGGACCTATTCATACATGGGAACAACGCCGAGTGGGTCACATTTTGTGCCCGGATCCCGATCATCCTCGTCGCGGTCCTCTTCGGATTTCTCTTCTATCGTTTCACCAAACAGTTTGTCGGCACGGTCGCCGGACTTTTCGCGCTTCTCCTCTACGTCACCGACCCGAATATCATCGCGCACGGACACTATGTCACGACCGACCTCGGTATCGCGGGAACCATCTTCTTCGCGATCGTCTTCTTCGTACAGTTCCTCCGAAAACCGGATACGAAAAACACGATTCTCTTCGGTGTTTTCCTCGCACTCGCAGAGCTCACAAAGTTCTCGGCGATTCTCCTCTTACCGTATTTCGCCCTCATTATTCTCGCCTACGCCCTCACGAAATCCAAGGCCGACACCATCCGTGAATCGAGATTCATCTTTTCCCTCAAGCAGGTCTTCTCCTATGCGTTCAAATACGTCGGTGCTCTCGTCATCTGCTTCTCACTCGTCTGGGTCCTGTACTTTTTCAACACGCTAAACGAGCCCGGGATCAAGATGGTCGAAACTGCAAAGGACTTCTTCCCACAAGACAATGTCCCGGCCCACGTGGCCATCCAGATCGTCACATCGCTCTCCGAGTCGCCCGCGACCAAACCGTTCGCCCAATACTTCCTCGGTTTCTTCAAGGTCTTCTCGCGCTTCGAGGGCGGCAATACCCACTACTTCCTCGGTGAAGTCACCGCCGAGGCCAGTCCCTGGTATTTCCCCATCATCTTCACACTCAAGGAAACACTCCCCTTCGTCTTCCTCCTTCTTTTCAGCGGGATCTACACCGTCGTCCGGATGGTCAAGGCCTTCTCCGGCAAATCCGCCCGCACGTGGCATACCGTCATCGCACATTCCATCCAAAGTCACATCACCCAGTACACGATGTTCGGCTTCGTCGTCCTGTACGCGTATGTGAGCATCACCGGCAACCTCAATATCGGATTCCGTCACCTCTTCCCCATCCTGCCGCTCCTCTATGTCCTCGTCGTCAAAACCATATTCGACTTCATCCGTCGCAAGGGATTCCACGGAGAGCGTGCTTCCAGGGCGGTGGTCGCGGTCTTCGCCCTCTGGATGATTGCCATCCCCATCCTCGCCTATCCCTCGTACCTGTCCTATTTCAACGAATCGGCGGGCGGTTCCAAGACCGGATATGCCATCGCCACCGATTCCAACTACGACTGGGGACAGGACATGAAACGCCTCCGTGATTTCGTCACCGAGTTCAACGATTGCAAGGCGGGGTCCGTTTCTCTTGATGTCTGTGCTCCTTATGCGGATATCATGAGCTATCCGCAGATCGACAAACTCCGCATGGCCTACTTCGGTGGTGCCGATCCGAAATACTATCTCGGCGACAAGTACGTGGAATGGTATGCGGACTGGGGGAAGCGCTCCGGCTGGCATGCAGTATCGGCCACCTTCTGGCAGGAAAGCCTGCATCAGCCGAACCCGGCCGGCAAGCTCACCTACCGGTGGATCATCGACGGAGGCTATCCCATGGCCTGGCGCGCCGGCGATTCCATCTTCGTCTACTACGTCCCGCCATCTCCGGGGGTAGAATAGGCGAGACGCCTTCTCTCCGTTCGAATAAAAAAACCGACCCTCTGTGGGGTCGGTTTTTTTCTTTTCCTTCCTTTTCTCACTTCGACCAAAAAATATCCCTCTATCAAGGCTTTTTTTCGGTCCGTTTTCAAGTTCGGGAATAAACAATCCTTCAGGAACAGATACCCGACCCCTTATTCGGGTTCAATCGAAGTGGCAAAGAGGGTATTTTTCCCGCGGTGTTTTCCAATCGATCCCGTAGTCTTCTTTCAATATCCGTTGCTGTTCCCCCCAATACGTGTGGCAACGTCCTATTCCCGACAGGTACCCGATGTTGTTCACCGCCTCTATCCGCGCCATTGCGATAAAGATCCTTTTCCGAACATGCCTGAAAACGGCGTGGGCCTCATGGGCATCGAGGATATTCCGAGGATCTCGGATCAGCGTATCGACCAGATCGTCGTCACTCGCGTCAGCAGAAGCCGAAACCAACTCAACAGCGCGTACATACACCTCTTCCAATTTTATTTCGCGATGCTTTCTCTCAAAAAGAATTTCGAGGTCTTCCGTTTCTTCGAATGACCGCAGGCTCCTCCCACGATTCCCCTTGTCGAACGTTGAAATGCATTCCGCACAAGCTTTCGCGCGCACATCCATCACGGTCCCCGGTGTCCAAACACAATATCGCCATTTCGGCTCTTCCACGTATTCCGCTTGTTTCCGTATCCGCCGTTCATATTCCTGCGCCTCTTTCTCCAGTCTCCCCGATACGACAGAGAAAATGGCACGGCCACCAAACGCTAACAACAACAAACTGAACAACACGCCGATTACCGGCACGCCAATGATGCTCGCATCGAATATATGAAATGGATTCACGTAGACGGCCAGAATAAGAAAGAAAGCGCCAAATATCGCTACCTCCGCCGAATCCATAAAAATGGAGCTGAAAAATAATACGGCGAACACGGCAAAGATGGAAAATTCAGCGATTCTCAACGGAAAGCCGGAAATCTGTCCGATCCACACGAGAACGGAAAAACAGAAAAAAGCACTCCCTAGAACCAAACAGGTCGCAAATATTGTATACTTTTCTTTTCTTTTTTTAGCAATATCCATAGCATGACTTTATTTCAGATCGTTGGCACTACACTGATACTTGATCGGAACAGGTACCCGACCCCTTATTCGGGTTCATATCACCACAGGATCATAATTGCTAGTATCATTGCAACGAACGTCCACGGGAAGACGATAAATGTGTAGAGCATTATGATAATCAAAATGATATTTTTAATTATCAAAAAGATTTTTTTCATAATTTTTTACGCTGACGGTTCAAAATTGTCTCCCTGGTGCATGGTCAATCTACAATAGTAGAAATCTTATAGGTGTATTTGGCCTTTGAACATACTTTTTCTGCCGTAATCTACAACAGTAGAAATCTTATAGGTGTATTTGGCCTTGACGCGGAATAATATGACACAAATCTACAACAGTAGAAATCTTATAGGTGTATTTGGCTTGAATGATTACCGACTAACTATCCCATCTACAACAGTAGAAATCTTATAGGTGTATTTGGCTCAGAGGGAACCTAAGAGGGAAGTACATCTACAACAGTAGAAATCTTATAGGTGTATTTGGCCTACGTTCTCTTGTAAGACAATTTGAATCTACAACAGTAGAAATCTTATAGGTGTATTTGGCAGTAACAGCCGTCTGTTACCCGATGAATCTACAACAGTAGAAATCTTATAGGTGTATTTAGCTCCTGTAAAAGCAACAGGCGCTGAGAATCTACAACAGTAGAAATCTTATAGGTGTATTTG